>NZ_REHP01000006.1:0-286675 GCF_003693045.1 Lactobacillus sp. ESL0259
CCATCAATAGATCTATGTGATGTGATATGTAATTTCTCTTGAATTTCTTTTGTACTAAATCCTCTTTGATACAAATCTACTGCTTCTAATTTTGTTTTTAGTAAATATTTAGACATAAGAAAACCCCCGAATTGGAATCTTTGTCCAATTCTAGGGGTTAACTTCATAGCAAATGCTCGGTTTTTGTGTTTTTTCTAGGTAGTGACAAAACTAATTTTTTTAGCGTAAAAGATTAAAACTTGAAACAGAAAAATTAATGTTAAAAATATTACGTTTAATTTCTTCCCCATCTACTTGGGCATATTCTTTTTTTATTGTTGTTACTTTAACTTTATTAGTTTCAAAATAATGAAATTGAGGGTCATTGACATGTGAGCCATCTTTAAGGAGGTTGATAAATAGTTTAATCAATTTGGCTAAGCTAAATTTTTCAACCACCACGGTGTATATTTTATGGCTGTCAATTCTAGCACTGGGTAAAAGGGGAAGACCTCCGCCCAAATAGGGATGATTAGTTGTGGTAACCATAAAAGCATCGTCAAAATGGAATTTTTGACCATTTTTTTCAATATCGACAATAAAAGTATCTTGCTTGGTAACAGTTGCTAAAACATTACAGCCGTAAATTAATTTACCTTCACTAAGATGATTCAGAACCTTTTTCAATTTTGAAATATTACTATTATGGTTGACAAATGCGTCAAAGCCAATGCCAAAGCTATTGGCAAAATAATACTTCTTATTAGGGGCAATATCAGGAAAAATAAAAGTCCCGCAGTCTATCCGCTCTGGTTTAAATTCTTGTTGTAAATGATCTATAAGAACTTTCGGATCATTAGTTAAGTTAGCAGCGCGCGCAAAGTCATTACCTGTTCCTGCAGGTAGGTAGGCAATAGGAGTTTTCGGATTTTTGGATCTTTTAATTCCGTTTAGCACCTCATTAAGAGAACCATCACCACCAATTACCAACAAAATTTCCGCGGGCGAATGCTTTTGGTCACCATATTCTTGCGCAATGTAAATAGACTCACCGGCATAAGTACTTTTTCGCAAGTCAAAGTTAATGTTTTCATTGATTAATAAAGCAGTAGTCTTCTTGAGTGCTTTTTTAGCACGACCGTTACCAGCTACTTCATTAACCAAAAGATGTATTTTTAATTTGTTATCCATAAAATTTCATTCATTACATAAAAAGCCCTTAAAAAGGGCTTTTCGTTATTTTTTCTCAACTAACATTGGTAAAATCAGCGGCCGTCTTTTTGTCTTAGAATATAGAAAATCAGAAAGGTTAGTAATAATGGCATTGCGAATTACACTGTCTTTAGGATGCTCCGTTTTGTCCATTTCAGACTTTATAATGTGATAAATATGCTTTTGAGCCTGGTTGATTAATTCAGTAGATTCCCGCATATAAACAAAGCCTCGACTCAAGACATCGGGTCCAGCTAAGACACGTTTGTGCTTGTAATCAACTGTTGCCACTACAACTACTAAACCGTCTTCGGATAAGACTTGGCGATCATGAACGACGACATTGCCTACATCGGCTGTGCCAGATGTATCAACATAGACATCGCCAGCTGAAATATGACCAGCTATGCGGGAGCCTTCTGGTCCAAAACAAATGACTTCACCATTTTCCAAAACAAATGTATTTGCGGCTGGAACTCCTGCTGCTTGTGCCAATTCAGTATGAATGACTTGCATGCGGTATTCACCGTGAACCGGAATCATGTACTTAGGTTTTGTTAGACGAACCATCATCTTTAATTCTTCTTGACCACCGTGTCCTGAGGTGTGGACATTATTAATGCGGCCATGAACTACGCTGGCCCCACCTTCCATTAACTTGTTAATCAAATGATTGACACTTAACGTGTTGCCAGGTATTGGGTTTGAAGAAAAAATCACTGTATCGCCGGGCTGTAAACTAATTTGTCTGTGAGTACCATTTGCTATTCTGGAAAGAGCAGCTAAAGGTTCGCCTTGTGAGCCGGTACATAGAATCATCACTTGTTCAGCTGGTGTGTGATTTATTTCATTAGCATCTACAATCAAACCATCAGGAACATTCAAATAGCCTAAATCAATGCCATTTTGCACACCGTTTTCCATACTGCGTCCAAAAATGGCAACTTTACGTCCAGTATCTATTGCTGCCTGGATAGCAGTCGATACGCGGTAAAGATTAGAGGCAAATGTAGCAAAAATTATGCGACCGTGGATCCCCGTAATGATGTCATGCAATGATTTAGCTACAAAACGCTCGGACTTAGTAAATTGGGTGACTTCAGCGTTAGTTGAATCGGATAATAGCACCAAAACTCCCTCGTTACCTAATTTAGCCATCTTTTGAAAATCCGGAGCAGGTTGGTTCATTACCGGTGTTAAATCAAATTTGAAGTCTCCTGTAAACACGACCGCACCTAGCGGGGTATGAACAGCTATGCCTAAGGTATCCGGAATAGAGTGAGTGGTTCTGAAAAAAGTAACCGTTAGTTTCTTGAATTTAAGAACAGTGTCCTCGTGCTCTTCGTGTAATTCTGTTGTTCGCAAAATGCCGTGTTCTTCAAGCTTGCCCTTAATTAAAGCTAAGGCAAATGGTGTGGCATATACGGGAATTTCCGGAATCTTTTCAAGCAGAAATGGTATTCCGCCAATATGATCTTCGTGTCCGTGGCTAACAACAAGTGCTTTAATCTTTTTGCGGTTTTTAATTAAATATGAATAGTCAGAAATGACGTAATTAATACCAAGAAGATCATCTTCAGGGAATTTAATTCCGCAATCCATAATAATAATTTCGTCTTGGTACTGTACACAGTACATATTCTTGCCTATCTCGTGCAACCCCCCGATTGCAACGACGGCAACTTCATTATTTTTTATTCGCACAGATATTACTTCTTACTCTCAAAAGAAGTTAGCTTAAAATCAGCATGCTCCTTTTCGTAAGTCAGTGAATTGCCGGCTAATTCTTGGATGAGTTCAATATTATAGGGGGTATTTTCCTCAACCATAGTCCTTGCGGCGACCAAATTTTCTGCCTCAAGGTAAAGAGTTTTAGTTGTTTCCCGTCTAGGATTGACAACCTTGTCTTTTTGATACAAAACTTTGTAGATCATATTTGTATTCTCCTTATTCAGTTAATAAAACGTTCTAATTTTGGACAGCTTAAAGCTTCCAATAGCTAGTAAAATTCTACCATACATGCAAAAACAAGTATAGAATCAAGTTTTGCCAGCTTTATTAAAAAAGCCGTCAAAACGATAGCTGACGACATAAATATTTGTGAAAAATTAATAAATGACTACGGTATCTTCATCTAATTTAAAGGGGTCTTGCTTATTGATGCGGTCGTAAAAAAGGTGGCCTCGCAAATGTTCAATTTCATGTGACGCTACGATTGCAGGATAATCCTTTAACCGAACTGTTTTTTCTTCACCAGAAACAGTATAATAATGAATTTTCAATTTATCAGGACGGGGCACATAGCCATCAATTACTTTATCAACGCTCAGACAGCCTTCACCTTCGCTTAAACAAGCCTGTCTGACAGATTCGGACAAAATTTCCGGGTTAACAAAAGTTTCCTTGAAAACTATTTCATTTTGATCATTTGGTACTAACAATGAGGCCATCTGGACGCTCTCACCAACTTGAGGTGCGGCTAAACCAACGCCAGCACGTAATTGGTGCTTTTTTGCAATTTTAGTATCTTGGGAGTTAATCAAATATTCCATCATTTCTTTTGCTAAATTTTGATAATGTTCGCTTAAAGGAAAAGTTAGTGGTTTGGCTACCTTGCGTAATACCGGATTTCCATCTCGGGTAATATCTTTCATTAAAATCAATTACATTCACTCTTTCATAAAAGTTTATAGTTATATTTGTAACATAAAATAAACTAATTTGTCTGCTTTTTATTCTATACTAAATTTTTAATTTGAAAAAGAGGGATAAACGTTGACCCTTAAACAGTTAGGTGGTAAAATCAATGAGCGTAAATATACAGATATGAAACACTTCGATCAGCATGTTTTTGACGTGCCGCCGAAACTGTGACCACGTCACAGTTTTTTTATTGAGGAGTGGAGGAGGAATACTTTTGTCAGAAAAAAGAAGAAACGATATTAGAAATATAGCTATCATAGCGCACGTTGACCATGGTAAAACTACCTTGGTTAATCAATTATTGAAGCAATCCGACACTCTCCCTGAACATATGGCTCTGGAAGATCGGGCAATGGACTCCAACGATATTGAGCGTGAACGTGGTATTACTATTTTATCTAAAAATACAGCGGTTAAGTATGGTGACACTACCATCAATATTTTGGATACTCCAGGGCATGCCGATTTTGGTGGTGAAGTTGAACGAATCATGCATATGGTCGATGGTGCTTTATTGCTGGTTGATGCTTACGAAGGAACTATGCCGCAAACTCGTTTCGTACTAAAAAAGGCATTAGAGGCTGGAGTTAAGCCCATTGTGGTTATCAATAAAATTGATCGTCCAGGTGCTCGTCCGAAAGAAGTTCTTGATGAAGTTTTGGAATTATTTATTGAACTTGGCGCTAACGATGAACAACTTGATTTTCCAGTAGTATATGCATCTGCCTTGAATGGTACCTCATCCTATGATCCAGATCCTGCTAAGCAGGAAGAAACGATGAATCCTATTTTTGACACTATTATTAAGGCTATTCCTGCGCCTGTTGACAATGCTGATGAGCCTCTGCAGTTCCAAATTACAATGCTTGACTGGGATGATTATGTTGGTCGAATTGGCGTTGGCCGTATTTATCGCGGTAAAGTTAAAGTTGGCGATAATATCACTGTGATGAAGCGTGACGGTTCTACCCAAAACTTTAGGGTTACCAAATTATTTGGTTTCTTCGGTTTGAAGCGTAATGAAATTACTGAAGCTAAAGCAGGGGATATCATTGCCATTAGCGGTATTAACGATATTTTTGTTGGTGAGACTATTGCTTCTGCCGAAAATCCGGAAGCATTGCCACTTCTTAAAATAGATCCGCCAACTTTGCAAATGGATTTTGTTGCCAATGACTCACCATTTTCTGGTCGTGAGGGTGACAAAGTTACGCCTAAGAAGTTAGAGGATCGACTAATTAAGCAAACACGTACCGATGTGTCGTTAAGAGTTGAGCCGACAGACCAATTGAATGCCTGGACTGTATCTGGTCGTGGTGAATTGCACCTTTCAATTTTAGTTGAAGAAATGCGGCGGGAAGGTTTTGAATTACAATTATCAAGACCAAAGGTAATTTATCGTGAAATTGACGGAAAAATGTGTGAACCATTTGAAGCTGTCCAGGTTGATACTCCTGATGAATATGTTGGCTCTGTCATTGATTCTCTTTCACAAAGAAAAGGTGAGATGAAGAATATGACTTCAACAGGCAATAATCAAACCCGTTTAGACTTTTTGGTTCCTTCTCGTGGCTTAATTGGTTACAATAATGAATTTATGTCCCAAACTGGTGGCTACGGCATTATGAACCACAGTTTTGATTCATATAAGCCAGTTGTCAAAAATTGGGAACCGGGCCGGCAAAATGGTGCTTTGGTGTCAATTAGCCAGGGCAAATCAACTACATATTCTCTACAAACTGTTGAACAACGTGGTGAATTATTTATTGGTGCTGGAGTAGAAGTTTATGAAGGGATGATTGTTGGCCAATCTTCTCGTGATCGTGATATTGCGGTCAACGTTATTAAAGGTAAGAACTTAACAAACACTCGTGCTGCCGGTAAAGACCATGCCGCTGCAATCAGAACTCCTAAGACCTTAACTCTAGAAGAGGCTATTGAATTTTTAAATGATGATGAATACTGTGAAGTAACTCCTGATTCAATTAGATTAAGAAAGAAAATTCTCAATACTTCAGAAAGACAAAAAGCTGATAAGAAACGTAATAAAAAATAAATAAATGTTTTAGAAGGGCACTCACTGATGAAGTGGTGCTCTTTTTGTTTTATAATGCTTATAATAAAGGTAGATTAAGTTACAGAAGGAGAGGTCGGCTAGTGCGGCAAAAACTTCACCATTTAAATTACAATATTTTCATACCTTATATTCTCTTAGTCGTTTTTGGAATAGTAATGGTTTATTCGGCTAGTTCGGACATATTATTAGTTAATGGCTTTAACCCGGCAATATATGGTATTCGCCAGGCTCTGTATGCCGTCTTTGCCGTTTTTGTCTGCTGTGCTCTGTGCTTTTTCCTAAAACTAGAAATTTTTAAGAGTCGCAAATTTGTTATCTGGTTTTTAGGTCTTAGTTTTTTGCTGCTCATTTACCTAATTCTCTTGAAAATTTTTAAGGGATCTGCCGCAGCTGTAAATGGTTCTGTTGGCTGGATTGATTTAAAGATAATAAAGATTCAACCATTAGAAATTGCCAAACTCTCGCTGATAATTTATTTAGCATATTTTTTAGACCGTCATGATGGAGCTTTTAAAAAAGGCCAAATTATTCATAATTTATATAGGCCAGCAATCTTAGCTGCTTTTATGATGTTTTTGGTTATACTTGAACCGGATTTTGGCGGTACTGCTATTTTAGCCATGATTGTGATTATCATGTTTTCTGTTTCTGGTGTTCCTGCTAAAAATGCAGTATTATGCTTAATTGGTATTGCAGTTGGAATATATTTGTTTATCTTCCTGGTTATCAAATTGAATCCTGCTTTCTTACAAAATAAGTATCAGTATCACCGTTTTATGTCTTTTCTGCACCCTTTTGAACTTGAGCAAAAGGGTGGTGCACAGCTAGTTAATTCGTATTATGCTATTCATAATGGTGGTTTGCTCGGGGTAGGATTGGGCAATAGCATGCAAAAACGGGGATATCTTCCGGAACCATACACAGACTTTATTTTAGCCATAATTGCGGAAGAAATTGGCGTTATTGGTGCTTTAGTCGTACTAAGTCTTATGTTTTATCTGATATGGAGTATCATGGAAGTTGGTATCCATGCCAGTTCTCAATTTAATGCTCTGGTATGTTTTGGAGTTACTACAATTATCTTTATTCAAACTCTGTTTAATGTAGGGGCCGTGCTTGGTCTATTGCCTATAACCGGGGTCACGTTACCTTTTATCTCTTATGGTGGCTCTTCTTTAATTATCTTATCGGCTGCTATTGGGATTGTACTGAATATATCAGCAAATGAACGAATCGAAAAAGAAGGAAGTTTTAAATGAGCATCAAGCAAGACTTAACCAATAAAAATATTAGCCAAAGGCTGAGCATTATTGTTTATTTAAATTCAGTCAGCAACCAATATAAGCTAAGGCATTATGGTGATATAGTATATTTTTCTAAAAAATTTGGTTATTGTATTTTATATGTAAATCAAAATGAGATCGATCAAGTTATGCGGAATCTGAATGCACTTGATTTTGTTGACAGGGTTGAAAGATCAAAATGGGATCAAATCGATCTTTCAAGTGATCATATTGAAAAACAGATTACGGATTTAGCAGCAGATGCTGAAAGAAAGTTACAAGAACGTCAGGAAAATACAGAACAACTATTATGAGAATTATTTCTGGAAAATATGCTAAAAGAAATTTATTTACTTTAAAGAGTCAAAAGACAAGACCGACTAGTGATAAAGTTAAAGAGTCACTGTTTAATTCATTAGGTCAATCTTTTTCTGGTGGTGAAGTTCTTGATCTATATGGTGGAAGTGGTGCTTTAGCAATAGAAGCCGTTTCGCGGGGTTGTCAGCATGCTGTGATAATAGACATTAATTACCAGGCCGTAGCAATTATTCGCAAAAATGTTGCCTTGACTAAAGAGCCAAACCTTTTCTCTGTATATAAAATGACCAGTAAAGCCGCCTTGAGTAAATTGGCTGAAGAGCAACAGAAATTTGACTTAGTTTTTTTGGATCCACCATATGCTAAGCAAAAAATTGCGTCTGATATGGCAAAAATGCGTGATTTAGCTTTGCTACATCGAGGAGCAATAATAGTAGCTGAAACAGATGATCGGACTGATTTAGCAGCAGTTGCGGGTTTTGAGCTTATTAAAGAAAAGCACCTGGGTAAAACTATTATCCGTTTTTATCGAAAGGAATAAAAAAATAATGAGTGTAGCAATTTTTCCGGGCAGTTTTGATCCTGTTACTAATGGACATGTTGATGTTATTGAGCAGGCAGCTGCAATTTTTGATCAAGTTTATGTTGTAGTAATGGTTAATACGGCCAAAAAATATCTTTTTAAAGATAAAGAAAGGCAAAAATTATGTCAGGCTGCTGTTAAAAAGTTGCCAAATGTTGAAGTCCTGCTAAAGCCTGATCAGCTGACAGTTAAGGTAGCACGAGATTTACACGCAAATGCCATTGTGCGCGGGGTCAGAAACACGACAGATTTTTTATTTGAACAACAGATTGCAGAAATGAATAGAAAAATGGCAAATGATATTAGTACAGTCTTGCTTTTTACTAAACCGGAAAATAGTTATGTTGCCTCAAGTATTATTAAAGAAATTGCCCAATTTAATGGTGATTTTAATAGTTTCTTGCCCAGCGAGGCTGCAAAGGCTTTAAAGGAAAAATTTTTATGAACAAAGTAGAAAAACATGCTAAAAAAAATAGTAAGACACGAAAATGGCTGCTTTTTATTCTAACTATTTTTCTGGTTTTTATTGGGTTGAACTGGCCGACAAATTATTATATTGAAATGCCGGGAAGCGCAGTGCCAGTAGGACAATTTGTGAAAAGTAAGGCTAAGGCTCCCAATAATTTCTATCTTGTTACAGTTAGTGAAACTAGCCAGCCGGCATCTGTCTGGGAATATCTTTTTAGTTATACGCAAAAATATACCAGTCGCATTCCCAAGTCTGAATTACTGGGTAATTCAAGTAACAGTCAGTATCAGGAACTACAAAATTGGTATATGCAAACAAGTCAGCAAAATGCACTTTATTGTGCGGCAAAAAAGGCAGGCCTTAAGCCTAAACTGCATTATAAAGGCGTATATGTGATGCAGGTGCAAAAGGGTTCCAGTTTTAGAAATAAGTTGCAAATAGGAGATACCGTGTTAGGTGCGAATGGTCATAAATTTCGCTCTACTGAAGAAATGATCAATTACTTTCAAAAGAAAAAGATTGGCTCTGAAGTTGTGATTAATGCTTTGCGTGAACAGAAAAGAATAGATTTTAAAGGCAAAATCGTTAAAGTTGCAGGAACTGGGAAGCCAGGTATTGGCATTCAATTGGTCGAACATTTACAGGTAGAAACCAATCCTCAAGTAACGATTAATGCTGGCGCAATTGGCGGTCCTTCAGCTGGTTTAATGTTTACCTTGACCAGTTACGAAGTCTTTTCAGGTAAACACTTAGCTCCAGGACATAAAATAGCTGGGACTGGAACTATCAGTCCTACTGGCAAAGTTGGCATGATTGGCGGTGTAGATAAAAAAGTAGTAGCTGCTGACAAGGCTGGTGCTGAAGTGTTTTTTGCCCCGACTGATACGGCAGGAATGAAAAAAGTCACCAGCAATTATTTATTAGCTAAAAAAACAGCTAAGCAAATTGGAACTAGAATGAAAATTGTTCCTGTTCGTACTTTTGATGATGCTCTCCATTATTTACAACGAAATTATCATTAAATACTAAAAGCCCAAGTTTTTGGGCTTTTTTTGCGTACTTATAAATGGGGGTTGAAAAAATGAACTGGGAAAAAATTAAAGCTTTTATTGAGGAACACAAACAATATTTTTTGATTGGAATGGTTCTTTTAGTCATTGTTCTAGTAGTTTGGTCTAAAAGGCCAAACTCAAATGACACTTTTGACGAATTTGATTATAAAAATGAGAACACTGTGCAAAATAAAAATAAAACCGGCAGTGATTCAAGCAAACAGTTGTCAAATACTGAATCTGTTACCAAAAAAGTAGCTGTAACTAAGCCTAAAGATGTGACCTGTGACATATCAGGCGCGATTAATCACCAAGGCGTTTATACATTAAAAAGTGGAGCACGTTTAAACGATTTAATTGCGGCCGCAGGGGGAATTAAGAACAATGCTCAACTAAAGAATGTTAATCGAGCATTGATATTGAAAGATCAAGATAAAATTCACATTCCATACAAAGGTGAAAAAATTAAAGCAGAACAAGTCGTTGAATCGGTTTCTGCCAATGCTTCTAATTCTGCCCCTGAGACAACAAGTGACCAAACTAATGCCGATAACAAGGTGAATATTAATACTGCAAACGTAAGTCAACTGCAACAACTAAATGGTATTGGTGAGAAAAAGGCTCAGCAAATTATTGCTTACCGTCAAAAAAGCGGAAAATTTAAATCTATTGAAGATTTGATGCAGGTATCAGGAATTGGAGAAAAAACTTTTGCTGCGCTTAAAGACCAACTGGAAATTTGATATTCTGCGACCTGGGTTTTTCCTGCTACTGGCCTTATTACTAATTAATTTAAGTTTCTTGGAATATCAATGCTATACCTTTGTGCAAAAATGTACTTGCCTATTAATAGTTTTTTATTTAGGTTTTTTACTTTTATGTAAATTTAATTCTTTAAAATGGCTAATTTTTATTATTCTTTTGGCTACTATTTTTGGTTTTCACTCTGACATGAGTAAAACTAATTTTGCACTTAAACCCAATACAGCTATTACCTTTTTTCCAGACAAAATGAAGATTTCCGATGACTGGTTTACGGTTGAAGGGCAGACGGCTGGAAGTAAGATTTTAGTTTCTGGCAAATTGAGTTCAAGTCAGCTAAAGCAATTAAATTATGGCTATAAAGTTATATTACATGATTTGTCTGGTGAGGTTAACCCAATTGAACCAGCTCCTAATTATGGAGAATTTGACCAGCAAAAATATTATCGCAGTAAAAAGATTACTCAGCAAGTTAATTTAACGAGCTTTAAGATTCAAATTAAGAAAGGAGGATTAGCAAATTACCTGCATTACTGGCGTTTTCAGTTAAAGAAATTTTTGCAAAAGTTTCCACCGATTTTGTCTTTTTTTAGTAATGAACTTATATTGGGAGAAAGCCCTGACCAGAAATTCCAAACAATACTCAATAATTATCGTGACCTCGGTGTCATTCATATCTTAAGCATTTCTGGTTTGCATGTTGGTATTTACACGCTGGTAATAAGCACAATGTGCTATTACTTTAAATTAACTGAAAAAGAAACTTTCATTTTTTGCTTGTTGATCTTATTAGTCGGTATTTTTCTGAGTAATGGTCAAGCTGGATTTATTAGAGCGAGTTTAACCTATATCTTGGGGCAAATTTTTTCGTTGCATAAGCTAAAAATTAATAAGGCAGATCTGCTAGGATTAACGGCTGTTTTGCACTTGGCTGTCAATCCTCGGCTCATGATGAGTACTGGAGCTCTTTTAAGTTACACTTTGGCCATGGGCCTTGAAATGACTAAAAACCTGAGTAAGTTTAGACAGTCCTGGGCTTTAAACAATTTGTTATTGCCACTACTTTTATTTCATTTCTTTCAGTTTAATCTGCTAACGGTCTTTTTTAATTTGTTGGTTGTGCCATATTTTAACTGGGTTGTTATGCCTTTGACTTTTTTTAATTTAATTATCTTTAGCATTAGTTCACGAAGCAGTTACTTTCTTGAAAAGATACTTGAACAGGGAGAGAAAGTGATTGCGAAAGTTTCAAATAGTAAAATTGGTCTTTTAACATTCGGAAAAATTAATTGGTGGCAATGTCTGTTTTTATTACTGTTAACTGCTATATTGTTAGCGTTAATAAATGAAAAGTCTAAAAGTCAAAAACTGATCAGACATCTTTTTAAGCTTGCGTTCATTATGTATGGATTAATCTTCTTAACGATTCATTTTCCCATCAAAGGTCAAGTAACTTTTATTGATGTAGGACAGGGAGATAGTATCTTAATTTCTACGCCCATTTTTAGGCACGTTTATCTCATTGACGTTGGTGGAAAGTTAAATTTTAACGGTAAAAAAATAACCCCGCAGATTAATAAAATCACCGTGCCTTTTTTAAAAGCACAGGGAATAAATAAAATTGATGGAATTTTTCTTAGCCATCAGGATGCTGATCACGTAGGGGACTTAAGGCCACTTTTGAGTCAAATACGAGTAAAGAAATTGTATATGGCGGAGGGATTGATCAGAAATCCTTCATTTTGCAAAAGAATAACAGGTCGAATTCAAAAAGGGCAGATTGTACAGCTGCTAGCCGGTGAAACAATAAATGAGCCACAAATTTCTTTCAAAGTTGTATACCCCTTTAAGCCAGGTATTGGTAAAAATGAAGATTCACTTTCGTTATTATTTAAATTAGCAAACAAAAGCTGGCTTTTTACTGGAGACCTGGGCCAAAAAGGGGAACTGGAAATATTGAGCCGTTATCATTTACATGCTGATTATTTTAAGTTAGGACATCATGGAAGTCGAACCGCTTCCAATAAAGAATTTTTGCAAGCTTTGCAACCAGAAAGAGTCTTTATTTCTGCTGGCCGCAAGAATCGCTTTGGGCACCCTCATCCAGAAACTATTGCTACTCTTCGAAGCCAACATATTCCATGGGCTTCGACTCAGGACTGTGGTATGATAACTTGGAACTATGGTGTTTTAATAAAACCCAAATTTAAAAGATTTTTGCCGGTGATTAAAAAATGACATTACTTTCTTTATTTAAAAACTCAAATAAAAAAATTTTGCATACTTTAATTAATGGAAATGATAGTTTTTTAAATGAATATCTTACTAGCTCGTATATACATGATGAGATTTTCGCAGACTATGAAAAAGTATCCGTTGATTGCGAAGCAGAGGGGCTAGACGAATTAATTGCTGATCTTACTGAATCAAGTCTTTTTAGCCAGAAAAAAGTAATAACAATTAAGAACCCTTTTTTCTTAACGTCAAAGGTTTCCAAAAAATATCAAAAGCAGATTACCCAGCTGCAAAATATTTTTGTAAATACTGCAAAACTTGAAGATGTCATAGTTATTGTCGCCTCTTATGAAAAATTAGATCGGCGCAAAAAAATAACGAAGTCCGTCACGCAAAATTTTAACGTTGTTGAGACTCAAGTTCGGCCTTATGATCTGAATAAAGTAATTAAAGCAATTATAACGACCGAGGGCTATCATATTACAAATTCTGCTGCAACATTGTTGCTTGAACGCAGTGACCAAGTTTTAGATATAGTTTTAAGTAATTATAATAAGCTGAAGATGGTAGCTGTTGACAGGAATATCACTACTGAAATAGTTGAAAAGAATGTTGATTTATCACTAGCACAAAATATTTTTGCAATTTTAGATTCAGCTTTAGCCCAAAACTACCAAGAAGCTATTGCGCGGTTAAATAATCAACTTCAAAACGGAAATAATCCAATTCAAATACTTGCGGTTTTTGAAAATCAATTAGAAATGATTTTGCTAGTTAAAATACTTAAAGCTAGAGGGAGAAGTGAAGCTGAAATTGTAAGAAAACTTGGTGTTCATCCTTATCGTGTTAAGTTGGCGCTAAAAAATAAGTTAGCAAAAGAAAAAGTAGCACAGTTATTAGAGCAAGCAATTAAGCTGGATTATAAGTATAAAAACGGTCAATATCGAGCCGATAATTTTTTGAAGCTCTTTATTCTTAATGTCTAATTACGTATAAATTTTGGTAAATAAAAAGACAGAAATGATTTTCACTTCTGTCTTTTTGATTATCATTTAATCAAATTATTATTTTGCAAGTTTAGCTAAACGGCTCTTATCACGGCTAGCTTTATTCTTGTGAATAAGTCCTTTTGAAGCTGCCTTGTCAATAGCACGAGCAGCAGCTACATGTAATTCGGAGGCGTTATCAGCACCAGCAGCTTGAGCAGTCTTGAACTTCTTAACGGCAGTTCTTAACTTGTTCATTTGAGCAGCATTGCGCTTTCTAGCAGCATCTTGAGTCTTAACACGCTTAATAGCTGATTTGATTTGTGGCATAAAATTCACCTCCATTGATCGTAATTCTACTTTATAGATTATACTGAAAGATAATTGCAGATGCAAGATAAATTATACTTGCTTTTTAAAAAAATTGTCTGTATTATACTATTGTTGTGAACCGTTAACGCTGTTTGCACGCTCACACCTGACGGTTAACGTTGTTAACGGCAATTATTTTAGTGAAAGGTGAAAATATTATGGCAATTTCAAAAGCTGAAAAAGATGAAATCATTCAAAAATTTGCGACTCACGAAGGTGATACAGGTTCAACTGAGGTTCAAGTGGCAATCTTGACTACAGATATTAACAATCTGACTGAGCATATGAGAAATCACTCACATGACCACCATTCTTATGTTGGCCTGTTGAAGAAAATTGGTCACCGTCGTAACTTGCTTCGTTATTTACAAAACAAAGATATTAATCGCTATCGTGAATTAATTAAGAAGTTAGGCTTACGTCGTTAATTTTAATTGAGATCTAAAAAAGCTGGTTCGAGTATTGAATCGGCTTTTTTATTTTTGTCATAATACCATTTTATGCTAGAATAAAAAAAGATACTTTTTACGTTGTGATCATCTGATCCATAAATAACAACTGAATAGCAATTAAAGAAAAGGAAATATAATGACTGATCAAGTTAAAATTATGATTCTGAGCGGTGTTCGTGAGCAAGGAAAAGACATGTTCGCTGTTCAAGTTAATGATGAAATTTTTGTTCTTGATGCCGGCCTTAAATATCCCGACAGTACATTGTTTGGAATAGATCTGGTTATTCCAGATCTGGATTTTTTCGAGCAATATGGTGATCAGGTAGTCGGCATCTTTTTGACACATGGACATGCAGATTCAATTGGGGCACTGCCTTATATTCTACGAAAATATGACATTCCAGTTTTTGGCTCCCAATTAACAATTGAATTGGCTAAGATAACAGTAAGACGTGAGAATAAACGGTGTAAAAACAGTCTCTTTCACGTGATTGATGCGGAAACAGAGATTGAATTTAAAAACGCCAATATCTCTTTTTTCCCAACTACGCATTCCATCCCTGATTCTCTTGGTATTGACGTGCATACTCCAGCCGGAGAGGTGGTTTACACAGGCGATTTTAAATTTGACCCTTCCGCTGCTCCTAAATACCGGACTGATCTAGATCGATTAGCTGAAATTGGTCAAAAAAAGGTATTGGCTTTATTAAGTGATTCTTCAAATGCAGAGGCATCTTTACCAAATGTTGCTGAACAGGACATTGGAGATTATGTTACAAAAGTTTTTCGTAATGCCAATGGTCGGGTAATTGTTGCTGCAAAAGCCTCGAATTTGATTAGAATTCAAGAAGTTTTAAACGCGGCCTATCAAACGGGTAGACATGTTTTACTGACTGGAAGAGATTTAGCCAAAATCGTTCGTACTGCAATGAATCTGGGTTATTTGAATGTCCCTAAAGGTTTATTAATGAGGGTTAAAAATTTAAAAGAAACTCCAGATGAAAAGACGGTTATTTTGGAAACCGGTCAAATGGGTGAGCCCTTAAATTCATTGCAAAAAATGGCTAAGAACCGTCACAGCATGATCACAATTCATAAGGGCGACCTAGTCTTTATTGCGACAACACCTTCTCATTCTGTGGAAACGGTTGTGGCACAAACCAGTGATCTGGTTTATCGTGCTGGTGGGACCGTTATTCAATTAGGTAAGGCAAAGCATACCAGTGGACACGCGACAGGCCGTGATTTGCAACTACTTATTGATATTTTGAAACCGCAATTTTTAATTCCCGTTATTGGTGAATATCGACTGCTTGAAGTACACAAGGACTTAGCTATTAGGGCAGGAATGGATAAAGATAATATTTTTATTAACAAGAATGGAGATTGCTTAAGCTACGATTTCAATCAAAAGCGCCTTTATTTAACAGATCCGGTCCCAGGTGAGGATACGATGATTGACGGTTCTGGTATCGGGGATGTTGGTAATATTGTTTTACGAGACAGAGAAGTATTATCAGATGACGGTATTTTCATTGCTGTAGTCACAATTGATCGCCGTAAGAAAAAGATTATTGCTCAACCACAAGTTACCAGCAGAGGCTTTGTTTACATTAAGGCCAATCAGCAACTGATGCGTGACAGCATTGAATTGATTAAAAAAACTATCAATAATAATTTTGAACATAAAAAATTTGATTGGACTGAAATTAAGCAGGATGTTCGTAATGATTTGGAAAAGTTTCTCTACCGCAAAACGAATAGACGCCCAGTAGTTTTACCAGTAGTAATGGAGGTTAACCAAAACCGCCATCGTGCTATGCAAAAGAGAAACAACAAGAGCGAGTTGCCCAAGAAAGAAACCCATCATCCTGTTGATGTCAATAAAACCGGTCAGAGAATTATCAAGAAAGATAAATAAATGACCTCATTAAGTCAAAAAAATCTGCTTAGTTTAGCCCAAAAATCCGCAGCAAAAGGAGATTTTGCTCAAGCAATACAAAATCTTGAAGAGGCATTAAGAATTGGACCAAGTAATGAAATCGTACTTTGTCTTTGCGAGCTTTATCTCAAGGATAAACAAAATTATTCAGCTTATGAGTTAATTAAAGAAGAAAAAGACTTGTTTACTAATCCTAAAATTTTTCGTGAATACAGTAGAATTCTGAAAATGAATCACTTTGCTATTGAAGCATTAGAGGTAAAAAATATTACTGCCTACGAGTTACCGGATTTAGTTGAACCTGTTAGTAAGACGAAGCAGCAGCAAATAATGGTTACTTTCAAGCAAAAAACTAAGCCGACAAAATTTGATTACGAACAATTATTTAAGTTAGATTTACCAAATTTTAAAAATTTTGCTCAGAGTTTGTTGCTGGATCCCAGTTTAAACTTTGCAATTCGGCTGGTTTTAATTGAGGATTTGTTTCGACTGGGACTTCAGGAAACATTTAGGGTTTTGGTATTGGGGCAGGAAGAGCAATTTATTCCACAAAAAATAAATTTACTCGAAAAAGATGCGATATATCGAGAAGTTGTATCAGGCATCGGCTCTCGGTATTATCATAAACCGAGCCAGCTTCCTGCAGTTTTAGGCGAAGTAAATTTGATTTTAGGCAGTCTTTATCCTAAACTATATAAGTATGTTGATAATCCCGACAGTTTTGCCAGCGATATTGCTTCTTATATTGAAAATCATGATGGCCGAAGCAATCAAAAACTGTTTGAGAAAATCGATAATAATATATCCGAATAAAATTGGATAAAATGTCTTTACTTTTTCAAAGTATTTAGTATAATAGCAAAGGACGTTTTCATTAGGCATGGCTCTATGCATTAAAATACTAGGCATTTGCCTATGAAAGTAGTACAATATTCAACAGAGAACTATCCGTTACTTACTCAACGGACTTCTTGCAAATTTACAGGAGGGTCATTTTAATGGCAGAAAAAGAACATTACGTTAGAACAAAGCCACACGTAAACATTGGTACTATCGGTCACGTTGACCATGGTAAGACCACTTTAACAGCGGCTATTACTAAAGTTTTATCAGAAAAGGGCTTGGCTAAGGCAGAAGATTATTCAGAAATCGATGCAGCTCCAGAAGAAAAGGAACGTGGTATTACTATTAATACTGCTCACGTAGAGTACGAAACTGAAAATCGTCACTACGCCCACATGGATGCCCCAGGTCACGCCGATTACATCAAGAACATGATTACTGGTGCCGCACAAATGGATGGAGCTATTTTAGTTGTTGCCGCAACTGATGGTCCTATGCCACAAACTCGTGAACACATTTTACTTGCTCGTCAAGTTGGTGTTAACTACATCGTTGTTTTCTTAAACAAGACTGACTTAGTTGACGACCCAGAATTAATTGACTTGGTTGAAATGGAAGTTCGTGACTTGTTGACTGAATACGATTATCCTGGTGATGACATTCCAGTTATCCGTGGTTCAGCATTGAAAGCTTTACAAGGTGACAAGGAACAAGAAGAAGTTATCATGAAGTTGATGGACACAGTTGATGAATACATTCCAACTCCTGAACGTCAAACTGATAAGCCATTCTTGATGCCAGTTGAAGATGTCTTCACTATTACTGGTCGTGGTACTGTTGCTTCTGGTCGTATCGATCGTGGTACAGTTAAGATTGGTGATGAAGTTGAGATTGTCGGCTTGGTAGATAAAGTTCTTAAATCAGTTGTAACTGGTTTGGAAATGTTCCACAAGACTTTGGACTTAGGTGAAGCTGGAGACAACGTTGGTGTATTGCTTCGTGGTATTGACCGTGACCAAGTTGTTCGTGGACAAGTTTTGGCTGCACCTGGCTCAATTCAAACTCACCACGAGTTTAAAGGCCAAGTTTACGTTTTGAAGAAAGAGGAAGGCGGACGTCATACCCCATTCTTCTCAGATTACCGTCCACAATTCTATTTCCACACTACAGATATTACTGGAGAAATTGAATTACCAGAAGGTACTGAAATGGTTATGCCTGGCGATAACACAGAATTTACTGTTAAATTAATTAAACCAGCAGCCATTGAAAAGGGTACTAAATTCACTATCCGTGAAGGTGGTCGTACTGTTGGTGCTGGTCAAGTTACTGAAATTCTTGACTAGTTCGTTAAAAACAGTTTAAAAAGATGTACTTCTTCATAGAAGTACATTTTTTTTTGCCTAAGTTTGTTTTTTGCGAGCGTTTAATGTAAGATAATTTAGTATGTAACGATGCAATTTAACTTGACATTGGAGGTATTTAATTAATGTCTGTAAAATGGAATAAAACCGATAAAACTACCGGTGAAC
The DNA here is from genome assembly GCF_003693045.1 of Lactobacillus sp. ESL0259. Taxonomy (NCBI): domain Bacteria; kingdom Bacillati; phylum Bacillota; class Bacilli; order Lactobacillales; family Lactobacillaceae; genus Lactobacillus; species Lactobacillus sp. ESL0259. The sequence goes on from NZ_REHP01000006.1 coordinate 18,801, forward strand.
TTACTTTTGATATTCCCCAAGCTGATGTAAAGCGTGGGCTAGATCAAGCCTTTAAAAGGGTAAAGGGTAGCCTGCGTGTTCCCGGCTTTAGAAAGGGACATGTTTCTCGTGTGATCTTTGATCAATATTACGGTGAGGAATCTTTATATGAAAATGCATTAAACATTGTGCTGCCAAATGCTTATTCTGCAGCGGTTAAAGAAGCTGGTATTGCTGCTGTAGGTCAACCCCAAATTTTGCCGGTTTCAATGGAAAAAGGTCAAGATTGGCAAATGAAAGCCACTGTTACTATTGAGCCAGAAGTAAAATTGGGTGAATACAAGGGAGTTGAAGTTCCAAAACAAAACACTCGTGTATATGCTAAAGATGTTGATGCCAAATTAAAAGAAGAGCGTGAAAAGAATGCTGAATTAGTATTGAAGAAGAGCGCAGCTGCTAACGGAGATACTGTTACTATTGATTATAAGGGAACAGTTGATGGTAAGGCATTTGAAGGCGGTTCAGCTGATGATTATTCACTTAGTTTAGGTTCAAATACTTTTATACCAGGCTTTGAAGATCAATTGGTTGGTCATAAGGCCGGTGACGAAGTTGATGTTGTTGTCACATTTCCTGAAGACTATGGTGCAAAAGACTTAGCTGGTAAAGAAGCTCATTTTGCTACTAAGATTCATGAAGTTAAAACTAAGCAATTGCCTAAGCTAGATGACGAATTTGCTAAAGATGTAGACGATTCAGTTGATACTCTTGATGATTTAAAAGAAAAAATCAAGAAGGACTTAAAGTCTCAAAAAGAAGAGGCTGCAAGAGACGAAATCGAACAAGCTGCTATTGAAGGTGCAGTTGCTAATGCTACTATCGATAAGATTCCGGATGCTATGATTCAAGAAGATATCGACACGCAAATTAATCAATATTTAGGCAATATGCAGCGCCAAGGCATCAGTCCTGAAACATATTACAAGATAACTAATACGACAGAAGCACAATTGCGTTCACAATTCAGTAAAGATGCTGAAGAAAGGGTTAAAACTAACCTTGTCCTTGAAGCTATTGTCAAAAAAGAAGATATTAAAGCTTCACAAGAAGAAATTGACAAGGAAATTAAGGACCTGGCAGCCGAATACAACATGGATGAAAAAACTGTGCGCAATACTTTGACTGATGATATGCTTTCACATGATATCAATGTTCGTAAGGCTATTAAAATTGTTGCTGACAGCGCAAAGCAAGTTGCTAAATCCAAAACAAAAAAAGATGAAAAAAAGTCTGACGAAAAATAGGATTTTAATATCTAGGTAAAAAGGTGGTGTCAAACTGCCTTTTTATTTTTCTCCAAGCAAATAATTCATATACATAGCGCAATTTATGCTAATCTAGGACTTGTAGATATTAGGAGGAAAAGAATGGCATCACAATTTACTGATCAAGAGGAAATAAGATGTTCCTTTTGTGACAAAACACAAGATCAAGTTAAAAAGATGATTGCGGGCAACGGGGTTTATATTTGTAACGAATGTGTTGATCTGTCTAAGAGAATAATTGATGATGAACTAAAATCTGATTCTTTGAAAAAAGCACAAGATTTACCTAAACCAATGGAAATCAAAAAGCAGCTTGACCAATATGTTATTGGCCAAGAACGTGCCAAAAAGATTCTTTCAGTAGCTGTTTATAATCATTATAAACGGATTACTCAAATGGATGTTGACTCTTCAACAGAATTGCAAAAATCGAATATTGCTTTAATAGGACCAACTGGTTCTGGCAAAACTTATTTGGCACAAACTTTGGCACGAATTTTGGATGTGCCTTTTGCGATTGCTGATGCAACGACTTTAACAGAAGCCGGTTATGTCGGTGAAGATGTCGAGAATATTTTGCTTAAGCTTTTGCAAAATGCTGATTACGATATTGAACGTGCAGAACGTGGCATCGTTTATATTGATGAAATTGACAAGATTTCCAAAAAATCTGAGAATGTTTCAATTACAAGAGATGTTTCAGGTGAAGGCGTTCAACAGTCTTTACTGAAGATTTTGGAAGGAACTGTTGCTTCTGTTCCCCCTCAGGGCGGGCGTAAACATCCCCAACAAGAGTTAATCCAGATAAATACTACTAATATTTTATTTATTGTTGGTGGAGCTTTTGACGGTATTGAGCAAATCGTTAAAAGTCGTCTGGGCAAAAAAATAATCGGTTTCAGTGCCGAAAAAGAACTTAATAAGGTTCAAGATGATTCTTGGATGAAACATTTGACAACCGGGGACCTCGTCAAATTTGGCCTGATTCCAGAGTTTATTGGACGTATTCCGATTATCGCAACACTTGATAAACTTGACAGAAACGATCTTGTAAGAATTTTAACCGAACCAAAGAATGCTTTGGTAAAACAATATAAAAAATTGCTATCACTTGATCAAGTTAACTTGGAGTTTACACCAAGTGCTTTGAACGCTATTGCAGATTTGGCAATTGAACGCAATATGGGGGCTCGTGGTTTAAGAACCATTATAGAAAATGCAATGATGGGTATTATGTATCAAACACCGAGTGAGCCTGATATTGAGAGTGTCAGAGTTACAAAAGAAGTGATAGAAGATAGTGCCGAACCGGTAGTAACTCGTCGCTCAAATGATGAACAAGACGACGGAGAAGAAATTAAGGCAGCCAATGATCATTAAAAATAGCTCGTATGCGATTAGTGCCGTGCGTGAAGACCAGTATCCAACAGATAATTTGCCTGAAATCGCGCTTTCCGGTCGTTCAAATGTAGGTAAATCCAGCTTAATAAATACACTGCTGAGTCGCAAAAACTTAGCAAGAACATCAGCACAGCCTGGGAAAACTCAAACACTAAATTTTTATTTGGTAAACCAAGAGTTTTACTTAGTTGATGTACCCGGTTATGGTTATGCTAAAGTTTCGCAAAAAAAGCGACAGCAGTTTGGAACTATGATTCAGGATTACCTTGAAACGCGAGCAAACTTGCAAGGGCTAATTATCTTAATGGACTCACGGCATGAACCTACCAAAAATGATGTGGCCATGTATAATTATGCACTTTATCTGAATTTACCTATTTTGATAATCTGTACCAAAATTGATAAGGTCAAGAAAAATCAGCAAAATCAAGTTATTAATACTTTAAAACAAAAGATAAACTTAAATTATGACAATGTAAGTGTAATTACTTTTAGTTCTGTTCAAAAGTTGCATGTAAAAGAAGTATGGCAATGGATAGAAGAAAATCTGTAAATTTGTAAGAAAAAATGGTTCTCGTTGTAGAACCATTTTTATTTATTATCTTTGACTTTCTGATTGTTTTTAGATATTTTTTTCTTTTTATCTTCAGGAACAGTAGCAAATTTATCAAATAATTTTTCTAATTCATCTTGTTTTTTAAAAGTTAAACCCATAATAATTTTCCTTTCTATTTTTATTATATTAAAAATAGCATTAACAAGCTAGAAAAACAGGTTTTAATTAACTTGAAATAATTAATTTTATGTAAAATAATTTACAATAAAATATTTTTATCCTTTACTTAATCTGAATCGTTAAGCAAAAGCAAATTTCAAATTACGAATTGTATGTTAAAATATGATAGCGAATTTGGGGGAGTGATTTTTTGGCAACTCAGTTAATTGAAAACAAATTAAAACTTTTGCCGACTAAACCAGGCTGTTACTTAATGAAAGATGTTAACGGTAAGGTAATATATGTCGGTAAGTCGAAAAATCTTAGAAGCCGTGTACGGTCATATTTTAAGAGTACCCAAGTTGGCAGAAGGGCAGAACTGGTCGAAAATATTCGCGATTATGATATTATCACCGTTTCAACCGATAAAGAAGCCTTTCTACTTGAAGTAACTTTAATTAAAAAATACCAACCGTATTATAATGTGCAGTTAAAGCAAGGTACTGGCTATCCCTATATTGAGATTACTAACGAGCGGGATCCCCAGACCAAATTAACTAGTATTATTAGAAAAGACGGAGGCTATTATTTCGGACCGTATCCAAATGTCTACGCTGCACAGGCAACTCTTAAGTTTATTCAAAAAGTTTTCCCTTTAAGGCGCTGTCATGGCAAACAGGGAAGACCTTGCCTGTACTATCATATGGGACAATGTTTAGGTGCTTGTTTTAAAACAGTACCAAAGTCTGTTTATGAGGCACAAATAAAAAAGATCAAAAGCTTTTTAAACGGTGATATTGGCTGGGTTAAAAAAGACCTTAACCAAAAAATGGCTGTTGCATCCAAAAATCTTGAATTTGAGCGTGCTGCCGAAATTCGTGATCAACTTAATTACATTGAAGAAACAGTTGAGAAGCAGAAAATTATTTCTCACGATAATACTCAACGTGATATTTTCAATTTCTACGTTGATAAATCATGGATAGCTATTCAAATTTTCTTTTTAAGGCAGGCAAAGCTGCTTAGAAGTGAAACCAGAATGTATCCTTTGACCGATACTAATGACCCCGAAGATACATTTTCCTCATTTATTGTTCAATTTTACGGGCAAAGAAACAGAATCGTACCTAAAGAAGTTTTAGTACCTGCTAAAATTGATAATGAAGCCCTAAGTGAAGTTTTGCATGTACCGGTCAGAACACCTAAGAGAGGGCAAAAACGGTCTTTGTTAAATATGGCTAAGGATAACGCCAAACTTAAATTAGATGAAAAGTTTCGTCTCTTAGAGCTGGGCAATAGGAAAACTAAAGGCGCACAAAAAGAAATTTTCGATTCTTTAGGACTGCCATATGGTCATGTGATTGAAAGCTTTGACCATTCGCATATTCAGGGAGCCGACCCCGTTTCTGCTCTAGTTGTCTTTAAAGACGGTGAACCTGATAAAAATTCCTATCGCAAATATAAACTAAAAGGTGAAGTAGAACACCAAAATGGTGGCGATGAAGTGCGCAACACTCGTGAAGTGGTGCGCAGAAGATACAGCAGACTACTTAAAGAACATAAACCCATGCCAGATTTGATTTTGATGGATGGTGGCCAAATCCAAGTAGATGCTTGTGAGGATATTTTACGCAATGAATTAAATCTTAATATTCCTGTTGCCGGTATGGTAAAGGATAACAAGCACAGGACTAATCATTTACTTTATGGCGATCCTATTAATGGTATACCCTTGAAACTAATTCCTTTAGATCCTAAATCTCAAGGCTTTTATTTAATGACTAGAATTCAAGATGAAGTACATAGATTTGCAATCACTTTTCACCGAAGAACACATGCTAAAAATGCTTTGTCCAGTAAACTAGATGCGATCAAAGGAATAGGTCCAAAAAGTAGAAATAAGCTTTTAAGACAATTTGGCTCTCTAAAGAAAATTAAGGAAGCTTCTATTGACGAGTTACGTTCTGCTGGTTTAACTTTGCCTCAGGCGCAAACAGTTAAGTTAACCTTATAACAAGTGATATTAAACATAATAGTGTGGTATAGTAATGTAGTTAAGAAAGACGGAAGGAGATTCTATATGCCTACATTTGTCGATCAAACTAAGATTGAAGTCCAAGCTGGTAAAGGCGGAGACGGCATGGTCGCTTTCCGCCATGAAAAATATGTGCCGAATGGTGGCCCTGCCGGCGGCGATGGTGGCCGCGGCGGAAGCATTATTTTTATTGCCGATAGTGGCCTTAGAACATTAATGGATTTTCGTTATCGCCGTAAGTTTAAAGCTGAAAATGGTGAAAATGGTCGTATTAAGTCCCAATATGGTCGCGGAGCTAAGGACTTATACTTAAAAGTGCCAATTGGAACGACTGTTTATGATTTCAACACTAATGAAGAAATTGGTGATTTAACTAAGAATAAACAAGAATTAGTTGTAGCCCGCGGTGGCCGTGGTGGTCGCGGCAACATTCACTTTGCAACGAGTGTCAATACTGCGCCCGAAATTGCAGAGAATGGGGAACCGGGAGAAGACCGTGTTTTACGCCTGGAATTGAAAGTTTTGGCTGATGTCGGACTGGTGGGCTTTCCCTCAGTTGGTAAGTCAACATTATTATCAGTCGTAACTAAGGCTAAGCCGAAGATTGCAGCGTATGCTTTTACCACCCTAACACCAAATTTGGGTATGGTAATTTTACCTGATGGCCGAGATTTTTCAATGGCTGATTTACCCGGCTTAATTGCAGGAGCCAGTCAGGGAGTCGGGCTTGGTTTACAGTTTTTGCGTCATATTGAGAGAACAAAAGTAATTTTGCACTTAGTAAGTATGGATCCTAACAATGGGCGAGATGCAATCAAAGACTACCAGACTGTTAGGCAAGAACTACTTGAATATGATCAAAGTCTTAAAAACAGGCGCGAGATTATCGTAGCTACTCAGATGGATCTTCCAGGTTCTGCTGAAAAGTTGCAGCAATTTAAACGCGACTTAGAAGATCAACAAATTAAAAAACCTGTATATGCTGTTTCCAGTGTGACACATCAAGGCGTTGATCAGTTAATGCAGGATACAGCATCACTAATAGAGCAGGTAGAAAAAGAGAAGCAAAAGCAGGAACCACAATCTCAGCAAGTTGTAAAAGAATATAAGTATCAAACACAGCAAAAGAACATTTTTACAGTCACAAAACTGGAAGATCATGTTTTTGAAATTAAAGGTGAGAGTTTGGAAAGACTAGTAGCTCGAACCAATCTCGATTACCAGGATGGTGTCATGAGATTAGCTAGAAAGCTTAAAAATCTAGGAGTAGATGATGCTCTGCGTGAAAAAGGAGCCGTTGACGGCGATGATGTAATCATAGGCTCATTCAATTTTGAATTTGTCCAATAAAATAGAAAAGTTTTGAAAAATATGGCAAAAAATCGATACATTACAGGATATTCTGGACTTAGGGCTTTAGCGGTAATCGGTGTTATACTTTATCACCTCGACCCTAATACTTTTGCAGGCGGCTATCTTGGTGTACCGATTTTTTTCGTACTATCAGGATATTTAGTTACCTGTCAGATGCTTAGGTCATATGAGGAAAGTGGCTTTTACGATACTAAAAAGTTTTACTTGAGCAGATTAAAAAAGATTTATCCGCCATTAATTGCGGTATTATGGCTATCTGCGGCATATATAATTCTGTTTCAACGCAATTTATTGGCCAAGTTAAGTCAAATAGTCGTGACTAATTTACTCAATGTTTATAATTTTTGGCAGATTTTAAACGGACAAAGTTATTTTGAACGTTTTGCAGCTAATGAATCACCTTTTGTTCATTTATGGACAATGTCCATTAACGGTCAGTTTTACATATTATGGCCGCTAGTTATTTTTTTATTAGTGAAGTACGGTAAAAAGAGAAAAAACATTTTTAAAATTATTTTGTTTTTCACTTTACTTTCTGCAGTTGAAATGACGGTATTGTACAACTCTGGCGCCGACATCAATCGCATATATTATGGCACCGACACTAGATTTTTTTCTTTGGGCTTAGGGGCGGCTTTAGCAGTTATTTGGCCAATGGACAAGTTAAAAACTACTATAAAGCATAATGATTCAATTATTTTGGATATCATTGGTATGATTTGTCTCGTTGGTATAATCGCTTTGCTGTTTAATCCGTTAATGGCTGCTGAAAAGCCCTTTACATATTGCGGGGGAATGCTTTTGTTTACGCTGCTCGTAACTGTACTTGTTGGTATAATTGCTCATCCGGCAAGTCGCTGGAACAGGTGGTTAACTAATCCAATTTTTAACTGGGTTGGATCTCGAAGCTATGAAATTTATCTTTACCAATTTCCCGTAATGATATTCTTTGAAGATAAAGTTTTTGACATGGCCGATCATGTGCAACTTTACCATCTAATTGAGCTTGTTCTAATCATTTTTTTAAGTGAAGCTGCGTACAGGCTGGTAGAAAAGCCTTGTGGAAAAATCTCAGGGCAAAAAGTTAAAAAATACTGGCAACAAATTTGGGATAAAAACACTAAAAATTATCTAATGAAGGCAAAAGCGGTACTGGCAGGTTTAATTTTTCTTACAGGGAGTACTGCAATTTTGATTTCACCAGCAGTTAAAGCGCAAAACTTTAATCAAAGTCAATTAGCGCGCAGAATTAGAGCTAATCGCAAACAACAAAAAAGAGATAATAATGAGTTAATAGCACAATATAAAAAAATTAGGCCTAAAGAGCAAAAAAAAGCTAAACTATTAAAAGAAGCTGAGCGAGCTGCAAAAAAGCATCCCGTTAATAAGTCTTTTACAAAATTTGGTATTTCACAAACGGAGTTACAGTTGGCACGAAAGGTAGAATTAACTGCAATTGGTGATTCTGTCATGGCGGGTTCGAGTGCAGACTTAAATCGTCTGCTGCCTAAAGCCGTGATTGATGCCGCAATTTCCCGGCAGCTGAATGTTTCCTTTGGCTTATTAAAACAATACCAAAATAAAAAAGTTTTAAGTAAAAATGTCTTAATCGGCTTAGGAACTAATGGCCCTTTCAAAATGTCCGATATAGATGATTTGATGAAACAACTAGGAAATAAACGACAAGTATTTTGGATTAATACCTATGTGCCGGCTAAACCCTGGCAAAATAAGGTTAACGGCTTATTAGCCAAAGCTGCCAAAAAATATCATAATTTTGTAGTAATTGATTGGCACGCTGATGCAGAAAAGCATCCTGACTGGTTTTATGAAGATAGAACACACCCTACGCCATTAGGATCGAAGCATTATAGCGTCTTAATTGTTAAAAAAATAGTTGAAAAAGCTAAGTATTAGATAGGAATAAGATGGAGTTACAATTTTTAGGAACTGGAGCAGGACAACCTTCAAAGAAACGTAATGTATCAAGTATTGCGCTAAAAATGCTTGATGAGATCAATGAAATTTGGTTATTTGATGTGGGAGAAGCAACACAACACCAAATTTTACGAACCAATATTAGGTTGCGTAAAGTCACCAAAATATTTATTTCCCACAATCATGGTGATCATATTTTTGGGCTACCGGGATTACTGGCAACGAGATCTTTTCAAGGTGACGTGGGACCAATTACCATTTATGGTCCTGCTGGCTTAGAACAATTTGTACGGACAGCTTTAAAAATTTCTCGTACAAAAATTAGTTATCCAATCAAATTTGTCGTTTTGGACGAAGGTGGGTTAATCTATCAAGGAAAAGGTTTTAGAGTTTATACAGAAAAATTAGCCCACCGAATACCTAGTTTTGGCTATCGTGTAGTTGAAGATGATAAACCGGGAGAACTTTTAATGGATAAATTAGCGCAATATAATGTACCTAATGGTCCGTTACTTGGTAAACTTAAAAATGGGGAAGAAATAACTCTAGAAAATGGTACTATATTAGATGGTAAGAACTTTTTGGGACCTGATAAAAAGGGCAGAATAGTTACTATTATCTATGATACGCGCTCAACTCCTGCAATAGCCCAGTTGGCACAGAATGCGGATGTTTTGGTACATGAATCAACTTTTGCGGGTAATGAAACTAATTTAGCTCATTCGTACTATCATTCTACAGCCGTTGAAGCAGCAAAGATTGCACGTGATAATAATGTTAAATATTTATATTTAAATCATATTTCTGCCAGGTATTTGGGTGCTAAGGCCAAAAAATTGGAAAATCAGGCACAAAAAGTTTTTTCAAACACTAAATTGGCTAACGATTTTGATCGGATTGTAATTCCTATGAAAGGGGAAAAAAATGAGTGATTCTCTTAGAAATAAAGTAGTGGTAATTACTGGCGCTTCCAGTGGAATAGGTCACTCTATTGCGCTCGAAAGTGCTGGTAGAGGCGCAACGGTTATTCTGATTGCCAAAAATAAAGCTAAACTGGAAAAAGTGGCTTCTGAAGCCCATGAATTGTCGGGAGCTGCTTCTTATACAATAGTAACGGATATGAGTCAAAGTGATCAAATTGATACTGCTTTTACTGAAATTATTAAATTAACTAAGCATATTGATTATTTAGTCAATTGTGCTGGCTTTGGCAAATTTGAAAACTTTGTGGAATCAGATCGTCGCGAAGTTACTGCGATGTTTCAAGTTAACGTTTTAGGATTAATGTATTTTAGTCGTTTAGTGGGCCGCCTAATGATGGAACAAAAAGCTGGTCAAATCATTAATATTGGTTCGATTGCCGGCAAAATTCCTACTGTGAAATCAGCAGCCTACAGCGCGTCAAAAGCGGCAGTTATTCAGTTCTCCAATGTATTGCGGTTGGAGCTAAAACCATTTGGTGTTAAGGTGATGACGGTTAATCCTGGTCCTGTTTACACGAATTTTTTCAATATTGCAGACACCAGCGGCCATTATGCCGACAACGTGCAAAAATTTATGCTGGATCCCGATGATGTTGCCTGGCAAGTAGTTCATTTCTTCGGCAGTAATAAACGGGAACTGAATTTACCTGTCAGTCTGGCTGTTTTGGCGAAATTATATAACTTGTTTCCCAAGATTGGTGACAAGCTGTCCCTTAAGTTTGCTTCCAGAAAGTAGTGCGGATTATGAAAAGTAAAACTAGTCAAATTAAACTTATTTTTACCTTAATTTTAACGTTATTGGCAGTGGTATTCGTTGTTTTGAATACTAATAATGTGGCTATTAATTTTGGCTTGTTCAAACTGAAATTACCTTTGATCATTATTTTAGTATTAATGATTATAATCGGAGTTTTGATTGGTTATTTTTGGGGCTCCTATGGTCATAATCAAGACAAGAATAACTAATATAGCTTGATTTATTTGGGATACAATAGTATCATTAACAAGCGTGAAGTATTTTGGGCGACTAAAAGCAGCCTAAAATCGTAATTCTACAAAAAAGGAGATCAGTTAAATGGCAGTTCCTAAAAGACATACTTCTAAGCAAAAGAAACGTTCACGTCGTGGTCATATTAAGCTAACTGTGCCAGCAATGCACTATGATGCAACTACTGGTGAATATCGCTTAAGCCACCGCGTTTCACCTAAAGGATATTACAAGGGTCGTCAAGTTGTTAGTCAAACTAACTCAAATGACAATCAATAATTAAGAGGCACCAAGAAGCGGTGTCTTTTTTTATGCAAAAAGATACTGATTTTTATTTGCTTAGTTTGATTAGAAAGATTAAAAAGACGAAATGAAATTAGTAATTTTACATTCTAGCGATATTCATGGTTTTATTATGCCTACTGACTATCAAAACCAGAATGATTATTCGGCTCCTTTCGGACTTAGCCGGCTAAAAAGCGCAATAGAAGAGCAAAAAAGAAAATATGGACCTGAAAACGTGATAGTTACGGATGCAGGTGACAGCCTGCAGGGTTCGCCTTTAGCAGCCTATGTTCACGAAAGCAAAAATAACTCTGCATTAAAAAAGTTTGCTGAGTGCTATAACCAAATTAACTATGATGCGCGCTGTTTGGGTAATCATGATTTTAATTTTGGCTTGGATTATTTAAAACAGTATCTCTCATATAGCAAAGCGCCCTTTGTAAACAGTAATATTTTAGCTGAAAAAACTGGTCGACCGGCTTTTGGTCAAGATTATATCATTATAAATAAAAATGGCATAAAGGTGGGAATTATCGGAATTGCTACGCAGAGAATACCTTTTTGGGAACCAGCAGAACATGTTGCAAACTTGGAATTTAGGTCTGCTTTTGCACAGGTTAAGCATTTAATACCTTTTTTAAGGCCAAAAGTTAATGTTTTAGCTGTCCTTTATCATGGCGGCTTCGAGGCTGATATTGAATCAGGAACTCATACCGAACCAGCTACAGGAGAAAATGAGGGCTATCGTCTTTTACAAGAAATTCCCGCCATAGATCTATTGTTAACTGGACATCAGCATCGCAAACTGAGTGCAGTAATAAATAAAACGGCGCTTGTCCAGCCGGGTTATCGTGGAGAAGCTCTGGGCAAGATAGTGCTGGAGATTGACAAGCAAAGTAAGAAGATTAAATCAATGTCAGCTGAATTAATTGATGTAAGTGCTTATAAGCCCGCTGCCGCAATTAATTCAGTCAGCTTAGCTTTAGACAAAAAGACGCAAAAATGGCTTGATCAGCCAATCGCTCATTTAGATAATCCTGCACCTGTAGCAAATGCTAATCAGGCAAGAATTGAGGGTTCACCTTTTATCAATTTGCTGCAAAATATGCAGCTTTATTTTACCCATGCTGATATTTCAGCAACTGCATTAATGAGCGAAACTACCAAGGGCTTTGGCAAAAATGTTTCAATGCGCGATATTTTGTTAAATTATCCCTTTGCTAATCAGTTATGTGTTGTTAAAGTAACCGGTAAGGAATTACGCCATATTGTTGAATACTCACTTAAATTTTTAACTAAAGACCAAAAAGGCAATGTTAGCTTTGCTCCTCAATATCGCAGTCAACTTTTTAATTTTGATTTGTTTTACCCGCTTGTTTATGAAGCTGATATCAAAAAACCAGAAGGTGAACGTTTGACAAAGTTGGAATTACACGGACAAGCAATTTTAGTCCCCAAGACATATCGCTTGGCTGTTAACAACTATCGTGCTATGGGTGGGGGTTTTTATCCTGAATACAGTATTAATAAGATTGAAAAAATTTGGGATAAAGATTATATAGAAATGTTTCAAGAATACTTAACTAAAGGTCAAATTAAAAGCGAAGTAACACATAACTATCATTTTAAGTAAGAAAAAAGTCATCAACGGTAAGCTGATGACTTTTGTTTACTTAAGTTTAGAATATTTGCTCTTGTCTTTATGAGAATGTGCTGTAATTGTAGGAATAATTGCTGCAAATAGCAAGCCGAAGATTAAACCTACAATAGCAGCCTCGCCAAAATTAAAAACATGTTGGGTTAACGGAGCGGCAATAAAGCCTACAATTAGCATGTAAACGACGCTCCAGCAAATAGTTACAATATATCGACCCATAGCGTTTCCTTCTTTCATACCCTTGAATTCTAACAAATATTATGCAGGTTTTCAATCCAAAAGATAGCTTTTTGGTATACTAAATTATATGGAGGGTGACCCGAAAAATGAAATATGCTGCATTACAGAATCTTAGTTCTTTCACACTTTTAGAAAGTCCAGTAAAAATTTATGATTTGGTTACTACTGCCAAAAAATTAGGCTATGAAGCTGTTGGATTGACCGACGTGAATGTCACGTACGGTCTGGTTAACTTTTTTGAGGTAGCCCAAAAAGTTGGTATTAAACCTCTTTTAGGGATGCAATTAAGATTAAACGGCTTAATTGACAGTGCTCACCAATATGATCTGATAGCACTGGCAAAATCTGATGAGGGTTACCGTAATATTTTGCGTTTATCAAGTAGAATTAACCTTTTGACGGATAATGGCAATAAGCAAAAAATCTTAACTTTAGCAGATTTGACTAAGGATTTGCATGAACTGATTTTGATAGAACCGGCAAATTCTCACAGTGAGTTGTTGAACTTGCAGGTACAAAATGACAAATTAGGGACAGATTTTTTGCGACAATTAATCAGTTTAGTACCTAAGTCAAGTTCTCTTTATATTGGTGTCTATGGCAATGAAAAGCAAAAAAAATACATTCAATATGTTAAAACTTTGTCAAAGCAATTTGAAGTACCATTAGTTAGCGTTGAAGATACTTGTTACTTAAAACCGCGTGACCAGTTTTTACGCAAAACTTTGCAGGCCATTAAAAAAGGAGAGGTGTTACAAGATACTGCTGAACTGGCAAAGCAGTCAGGTTCACATTATTTACCAGCCGTTCAGGAATTAAGTAAGCGCTACCATGAACTAGACTTGGATGAAGCATTAAGTAATACCGGAAAGATAGCATCCTTATGTAATGCTAAAGTTATTTTTCAAACGCCTGTCTTACCGAAATATAAGCAAAAAAAATTTACGAGCTCAAAGGATTACCTAAGGTATTTGGCCGAGAACGGCTTAAAGAGTCGTTTTAAGCAGCGCCAAGTTCCTGCAAGTTATCAAAAGCAGCTCAATTATGAGTTGCAGGTGATCGATCAAATGGGCTTTAACGACTATTTTTTGATTGTTTGGGACGTAGTAAACTATTGTCATCGAACTGATATTGTGATGGGTCCTGGCCGGGGATCGGCATGTGGATCTTTAGTTTCATATGCACTTAACATCACAGAGGTTGATCCACTTGAATATCATTTACTTTTTGAGCGTTTTCTTAATCCAGCTCGCCACGAAATGCCTGATATTGATTTAGATATTCCTGACAATCGCCGTGACGATGTCATTAAGTACATGTTTACCAAATATGGTATGGATCACGCGGCACAAATTCTTACTTTTGGTACATTAGCGGCCAAACAGGTTTTGCGTGATACCGGACGAGTTTTTGGCTTGCAGGAAATGCAATTGAGTGAATGGTCAAAAAGCGTGCCTTTTGCAAAGGGTAAAATTAGTCTGGCTCAAGCCTATAAGGAATCTAAAAAAATGCAAATGCTGGTAAATGCTAGTGATAGCAATAAACTGCTTTTTGAAACTGCCAGTGGCTTAGAAGGGTTACCGCGACACTACTCAATTCATGCTGCTGGTTTAGTTGTCAGTGATAATTCTATTGCAGCCATTTCTGGCTTACAGGCGGGTCAACTGGGGATACCGCTAACGCAGCAAACTAAAAAATACGTGGAAGCTCTGGGTTTGTTAAAGATTGACTTTTTAGGGTTAAGAAATTTGACTATCCTTGGAGATACAGCAAAAATGATTCGTGATCAAGGTAAAAAAATCGCTTTTAATCAGATTCCTTTGGACGATCCGCCAACTTTAAATATTTTTCAAAAAGGCGAAACAGAACTAGTTTTTCAATTTGAATCTGCTGGGATTCGTAATGTGCTTCGGGAACTGCACCCAGATAATTTTGAAGATCTGGTAGCAGTCAATGCACTTTATCGTCCAGGTCCAATGCAGAATATTAACACTTTTATTGCTCGCAAAAAGGGTAAACAAAAAGTCACATATCCTGATCCCAGTTTAAAGACAATCCTGGCTCCAACATATGGAATTTTAGTCTACCAGGAACAGGTTATGCAGACTGCTCAGGTTTTAGCAGGCTTTTCTTTAGGCGAAGCTGATATTTTACGCAGGGCAATGTCAAAGAAGGACCAAAAAGTTATTGAACAGGAAAAAGCTAAATTTATCTCTGGTGCTGTAAAAAAGGGTCATAGCACTCAAGTTGCCACTCGGGTATATGACTATATTGAACAATTTGCTAATTATGGCTTTAACCGCTCGCACGCTGTGGCATATACTATGATCGCTTTTTGGCTAGCTTATTTACAGGTTCATTATCCCGCTGAGTTTTATGCGGCTATGCTTAATTCCAATATCGGTAATCAAAATAAAGCAAGTGAATATATAATGCGAGCACAAGAAGATGGCGTTAAAATTTTGCCACCTGATATTAATAAAAGCTCTTTATGGTATCAGGTAATTGATGGTCAGATTTTAGTTGGTCTCAGAGCGATTAAGGGTGTCAGAATTGACTTTCTTAAAGAAATAATTGCTAAACGCAAGACAAAACCATTTACATCTTTAGCAGGCTTTTTACGACAAATTGATACTAAATTTATTAAAGCCAATAGTATTACAAATGTCATTGAAACTCTTATTAAAGCGGGCTGTTTTGATCGGATAAACAAAAATCGTAACGAATTATTGCAAAACTGCCCTGAAACTATTGAAAATGTGAAATTGACAGGAGAAAATTTAGCTTTATCGGAAGGGCTGGGAGGCATACCCGTCAAAGATGCCCCTGAACCAAGTAAACAGGAAAAAGCAGTCATGGAGGTAGAGTCCTTGGGCTTTTCCACGTTAACATCACCTTTAATAACGGTAGAAAAATACGCGCAAAAGTTTAATGCAAAAGCACTAAGTGAATTTCAAATTCATGAAAGTGGCATAGCCGTAGGAAAATTAATGTCATTAAAGTTAGTCAGAACTAAAAAGGGGCAAACCATGGCTTTTGGTAATTTTGCCGATACGACTAGTAAGCAGGATATTGTAATTTTTCCTGGTGTTTATGATAAAATTCAATCGAATTTAAAGGAGGGTAATATTTATTTATTAGGCATTAGAGTTCAGAACAATCGTTTCGATTCGAGTAAAAAACAATATATTTTAACAAATTTAAAGGTTGTTAATTTACAAGAGTAGGGTTTTTGGTTAAGCGGTAACAAATAAGTATTGTTACCGCTAACATCAAAAAAGACCGTCAAATCAAGAATTTTAATCCTTTTTTGTGAGATTTTTTCGTGAAAGAATGTTAAAATTTAGTGGATGTGAGAAATTACACAATAAATCTTGATGAGGTGAATTCATGAAGCGAATTGGAATTTTAACGAGCGGTGGCGACGCTCCTGGCATGAATGCGGCTGTTAGGGCAGTAACTAAAACCGCTATTCATCATGGACTTGGTGTTGTTGGTATTCGTTATGGTTTTGCCGGGCTTGTAGCTGGTGACTTTGTAACCTTAACTGCTGAAAATATTGATCACATGATTAATGCAGGTGGTACTTTTCTCTACAGTGCCCGTTACCCGGAATTTGCACAAAAAGAAGTGCAAGAAAAGGGAGTAGAGCAATTAAAAAAGCATGACATCGATACTGTAATTGTTATTGGTGGTGATGGTTCATATCATGGTGCGCTGGCATTAACCCGTTTGGGAATTAATTCTATTGGGTTACCGGGTACCATCGATAATGATATTCCATACACTGAATATACAATTGGTCTTGATACCGCCTGCAATACAGCCATGCAAGCCATCGACAGAATTCGTGATACTGCCAGCAGTCATCACCGTGTTTTTGTTGTGAATGTGATGGGACGTGATTGTGGTGACATTGCTATGCGCGTTGGTTTAGCCAGTGGCGCCGATGCTATCGTCGTTCCAGAACGGCAATTTGATATTAAAGAAATTGCGGAGAGATTAAAACGTGGTTTCAAAGACGGCAAAGACAATGGTATTATCATTTTAGCTGAAGGTGTCATGAATGCTGCTGATTTTAGAACTGAGCTTTTAAAATACGGCGATTTCGATTGCAGAGCCAATATTATTGGTCATATGCAGCGTGGCGGATCACCTACAGTTTTGGATAGAATAAATGCTACAAAGATGGGCAATTATGCGGTTAAGTTACTTCTTGATGGTAAAGGCGGTTTAGCTGTCGGCATGGAGAATGGCCAACTGGAAACCCACGATATTCTGGATTTATTTGATGAAAAACATGCCAGCGAAGAGTCGTTAATTGATATTAATGAAGAAATGACTAAATAATTAGTCGATTTTGGGGAGATTTTTAAATAATGAAGAAAACTAAAATTGTTAGTACCTTAGGGCCAGCTTCAAATGATATTGAAACTATTACAGCTTTGGCTAAGTCAGGCGTAAATGTATTCCGTTTCAACTTTTCACATGGTGATCATGCTGAGCATCTGTCACGGATGAAAATGGTTCGTCAAGTCGAAAAAGAAACTGGCTTAGTACTTGGTATCGCATTAGACACCAAAGGTGCTGAGATTAGAACCACTGATCAAGAAGGTGGCAAGTTTACCATTAATACTGGAGACCAAATTCGTGTATCAATGGACGATTCCAAACCGGGTAACAAGGACATGATCCATGTTACTTACGAAGGTCTTTATGGTGATACCCACGTTGGTGGTCATGTTTTAATTGATGATGGTTTAGTTGACTTATTAATTAAAGAAAAAGACGAAGAAAAGAAAGAGCTAGTTTGTGAAGCTCAAAACACTGGTGTTATAGGTTCCAAAAAGGGTGTTAATGCACCTGGAGTTGAAATTCGCCTGCCAGGAATTACCGCAAAAGATGCTGATGACATCAAATTTGGTTTAGCTCATGGCATTAACTTTATTTTTGCTTCGTTTGCACGTAAGGCACAGGATATCCTTGATATCCGTAAGTTGTGTGAAGATGCAGGTTGTGATTATGTTAAGATTTATCCTAAGATTGAATCACAAGAAGGTATCGATAATGCAGATGAAATCTTGCAAGTTTCAGATGGTTTAATGGTTGCTCGTGGTGACATGGGGGTTGAAATTCCATTTATTGATGTGCCATTTGTTCAAAAAGATTTAATCAAGAGAGCAAACGCACTTGGCAAGCCAGTTATTACTGCTACCCAAATGCTTGACTCAATGCAAGAAAATCCTCGTCCAACTCGTGCTGAAGTTTCAGACGTAGCTAACGCTGTACTTGACGGTACCGATGCAACTATGCTTTCTGGTGAATCCGCCAACGGTTTGTACCCAGTTAAGGCTGTTTCTGCAATGGCTGAAATTGATGAAAGAACTGAACAAGAACTTCTTAAGCGTAATACATTGGCTCTGCAAAGATTTGAAGAATACAAGGGTTCAAACGTTACTGAAGCTATTGGTGAATCTGTTGTGCGGACTGCCCAAGAATTAGGTGTTAAAACCATTATTACTGCAACTAATTCAGGCTATACTGCCAGAATGATTTCTAAATATCGTCCAAACGCCAATATCTTGGCCTTAACTTTTGACGAAAAGATTCAACACTCACTTGGCATTTCTTGGGGTGTTCAACCTTTACTTACTGACAAACCAGCTTCGACTGATGATATGTTTGAAGTAGCAGCTAATGTTGCCAAGGAACAAGGCTATGTTAAAGATGGTGATTTAGTAATCATTGTTGCTGGTGTTCCTGTTGGTGATTCAGGTACAACCAACTTAATGAAATTACAAATCATTGGTAGCAAATTAGCTCAAGGTCTAGGTGTTGGTAACGGCTCAGTTGTTGGCAAGACAGTTGTGGTTAATAGTGCTGAAGAAGCTATCAGCAAGGTTAAAGAAGGCGACATCATGGTTGCCAGAACTACTGATCCTGATTACATGCCAGCTATTAAGAAGGCTTCAGGTTTAGTTGTTGAAGCTTCTGGATTGACTTCACACGCTGCAGTTGTCGGGTTATCATTAGGAATTCCAGTTGTTGTTGGTGTTACTGGTGCTACTGAAAAGATTGGCAGTGGTATTACTATTACTGTTGATGCTCGTCGTGGTGCTATTTACCAAGGTGAAGTTTCAAATCTTTAATTAAAGTAAAATGTGAAAATAGCCAGTAATCAGTACTGGCTATTTTTGTTTGCCTTTGATCGTGGTAAATTAAATGAAAATCATTAGTTAATTTGGTTTGACTGATATCAATTTAATCCGCTAAAATGATATACTTATTATCAGATCCAATATCTAGACTTAGGAGAATAATCATGCTCGGCACTATTGCAACTGGAAAAATAATAGATCAAAATGAAAATTCTTTTTTTGTTCAAGTCGAAGGTTTGACTTACGAATTAAAAAGAAAGGAAATTACTCAAGAAGAAAAGCCAAAACTGGGGGATCAAATCAAAGGATTTCTGTATGATAATAAACAGCATAATCGGGAAATGACCCAGTTTCTACCCTTTGCTCAAGAAGATCAGTATGCTTGGAGCAAAGTGACTGAAGTCAAGTATAACTTAGGTGTTTTTGTAGATATTGGTTTGCCAGATAAAGATATAGTGATTTCCTTGGATGATCTCCCTTATGACAAAGAACGCTGGCCTGAAGTTGGTGATCAACTGCTAGTTCATCTTGAAACTGATGAAAAAGATCGTATTTGGGCAAAAATGGCTGATGAAAATATTTTTGAACAACTTGCAGCTCATTTTCCAGACGGTATGAATAATAAAGATGTTTTTGGGACTGTTTATTCAGCCCGTGAAGTAGGAGCATTTGTAATTACTAAAGAATATTATTTGGGTTTTGTTCATCCGTCACAAATGGCTCGGCCACTACGTTTAGGTGAACAGTTTAAGGGTAGAGTAGTTGGTGTCAGTCAGTATGGTCGCCTAAATTTGAGCAGTCTGCCGCGATCATTTGAAGAAATAGATGATGATGCGCAGATGATTTTGATGAGTTTGCGCAGAAAAAAAGATAAAACATTACCTTTTTATGATAAATCTGATGCAGAGGATATAAAAAGCTATTTTGGCATCTCAAAATCTGCTTTTAAACGAGCATTAGGTCACTTGTTGAAGGGAAAATACATAGTGGAAAATAAAACTACTGGAACAATTTCATTAGTTAACGACCCCGAAGAAGACAAAAATGAATAATTTAACAGAACAAGTTGAGGACTATTTAAGATATAGTCAAATTGAGCGAGGACTAAGTGCTAATACAATTACTGCTTACAAGCAGGATTTAAGCTCTTTCATTAATTTTTTGCAAAAGGAAAATTTAAGTTCTTGGCCAACTAAAGCAATTGATATTGATGCTTTTTTGGCCGAGCAACGCGATCAAAAGAAAGCAACAAGTTCTATTAGTCGTTTAATTTCAAGTCTGCGGAAATTTTACCAGTGGCTGGTAAGACAAAATATTCAAAAATTGAATCCTATGCTTGAAATAGACTCACCCAAAAAACGTCGACCTTTACCAGTTGCTTTAACCACAGTTGAAGTTACTGACTTACTTAAGCAACCTGATATAAAAAAGAAACTGGGTTTACGAGACCGTGCTTTACTTGAAACGTTGTACGCAACGGGCATAAGGGTGAGCGAATTAATAAACCTTAAATTTACCGACTTGCATGAAGAATTGAAATTAGTCAAAGTTTTTGGTAAAGGGTCAAAAGAACGGTTGATTCCTATTAGTAAAGTTGCTTTGTCCTGGATTGATAGTTATAAAGAAAAAGTACGTGATCCCTTGATATTGAAAGTGGGAAAAAACACGGATTTTATTTTTCTGAACAGTCGCGGCGGTTCTCTAACTCGACAAGCTGTGTGGCAAATTATCAAGCATTACTGCAAGTTGGCTGGTATTCAGAAAAACGTTACCCCTCACACTTTAAGACACACCTTCGCTACTCACCTACTTGAAAATGGGGCTGATTTGCGTGTGGTTCAAGAAATTTTAGGACACTCGGATATTAGTACTACACAAATTTATACCAATTTGTCTCAGAAACATATCATACAAGTATACGAGAAAACTCATCCCCGAATTTAAGGTGATTAAATGTTAATTGAATGTAAAAATGACACGGAAAAAGTAGCAATGGGTTTGTTATCCTATTTACCGGATTTTAAAAATCTCGCAAATCTTAAGGATGAAATTCAATTAAATAAAAATAGTGCTGAATTTTGTCTATATCTTTATCGGTCTAAAGATCCTAATTTTATTGGTGTGATTGGCACGCAAGCGAATAAACAATTTGTTGTCATTCGCTACATTTCATTTGCTCCTGATTTTCGCAAAGCTAAATACGAAGCAAAGGCAATACAAGAACTGGCTCAAAGTAATCCCCAAAAAAGAATTACGGCTGTTCCTGAATATATTGATCTGATTAAATATTTAAAAAAGGACTCAAAAATATGAGTGCTAATCTTACTTTGGAATTACCCAATTTTGAAGGCCCTTTAGATTTGTTGCTGCACTTAATTAAAGTACAGAAAATTGATATTTATGATATTCCGATAGCCCAAATTACCAGCCAATATTTAGCCTATTTACATCAAATGCAAAGTCTTAATTTGAAAATTGCCGGTGAATACTTTGTCATGTCATCATTGTTGTTACGCATAAAGTCTCAATCATTACTGCCGCAAAATGATTTCATAGAAAATGATGAGGAACAGGAAGATCCTAGGGATGAACTCGTACAGCAGCTTATTACCTACTCAATATTCAAAAAAATCTCGGTTTACTTTAAAAAGCGTAACGAAAAGGTTCCCATTACTGCTGCTAAAGAGGAAAGCGTGCCCCTTAGTAAAAAGATTCAGCCGTTACCTCGAGGACAAATTACTTCCACTGAATTGGCTAATACGTTTATTTTAGTATTACAAAGAATGAAGATCAGACAGCCAGATATTGTTTCGGTTGAGGTGAAAGAGACCTCTGTTAAAGAGATGAGTACTTTTTTGCAAACCGAATTGGCAAAGTGCAAAAAGGTCAGTTTTTTTGCATGTTGTCAAAAAATGAAAACTTTATCTGATGTTATTGGTTTGTTTTTAGCATTGCTTGAACTTTGTAAAAAGCAAGAATTGCGGGTAACACAAAATAGAACATTTGGCGATCTGAACTTGGAAAGAATTGATAGCGATGATAACTAAAATTGCCCAGTTAGAGGCTCTATTGTATGTGGCCGGTGATAATGGCATTGAAAGCACTAATTTGTGTGAACTGCTGCAAATTGGCAAGCCTGCACTGCGCGAATTAACTAAAAGCTTGCAGGAAAAATTACAGCAAAATTCGGATTCAGGTCTGCAAATACAGCAGCTGAACGATTCTTATAAATTAACAACCCGGCCGGAAGTAAGCAAAACAATTGAAAACTTTTTTCAAAAAGATTTAACTAAAAGTCTTAGTCAGTCCGCTTTGGAAATATTAGCAATTGTTGCTTATAAGCAGCCTATTACTCGGATAGAAATTGATGAAATCAGAGGGGTAAATTCATCTGGTGCTTTACAAACATTAATTTGGCGGGGTCTTGTAAAGATAAATGGCAAAAAAGAGGCTCCGGGACACCCTAATTTATACGTGACCACTGACTATTTTTTGCAGTATTTTGGTTATCAAAGTTTAGCCGATTTACCTCTAATTGAAGATTTTGAAGATGATAGTGTTAATGCCGAAGGTGAAATCGATTTATTTGCGGCTAAGGGTCAAGCAGATAAGAATATTGCTAAAACTCAAAAAGGAGAATCATAATGGTGTTAGAACGATTACAAAAAGTAATTGCTGAAGCTGGAATTGCTTCACGACGCAAGGCTGAAAAAATGATCACCGCAGGGCGGGTGACAGTTGATGGTAATGTAGTTACAAAATTAGGTACTAAGGTAGATACATTTAGTAATATTACCGTTGATGGTGAACCAATTGAGCGGGAAAGTTTGCACACATACCTTTTTTATAAACCGCGTGGGGTGGTATCGACTGCCAGCGATGACAAAGGCCGAAAAACCGTTGTTGACTACTTTAAAGAATTGCCCTACCGCTTGTACCCAATTGGCAGACTAGATTATGACACGTCAGGTTTACTCTTGATGACCAATGACGGAGAGCTTGCAAATTTATTGATGCATCCACGCAATAATGTAGCCAAAGTATATGTTGCTAAAATTACGGGTGTGCTTTCTCCTGCAGAAATCAGTCAGCTTACCCACGGAGTAAAAATTGATCGTCATAGATGTGCTCCAGCTAAAGTTAAAGTAATTAGAACTGACCGCAAAAAAAATAGCCAAATAGTACAGTTAACTATTCATGAGGGGCAGTATCATCAAGTAAAAAGAATGTTTAAGGCCGTTCATCATCAGGTTAAAAAATTAGCACGTGAAAGATATGCCTTTTTAACCCTGGATTCTCTGATTTCCGGAAGTTTTCGCGAATTATCCCATGAGGAAGTTGACAGATTAAAAGACGTAGATTAAGATGGTATTTGAAAATTAAATATTAAGTTTGTTGTCTTCATGGCAGGGTGAAAATCCCGACCGGCGGTGAGAGTCCGCGACCCACGAAAGTGGTGGAATCTATTGTGATACCGATAGTTAAAGTCTAGATGAAAGAAGACAGACTAAACTAAAAGCCAAGATCTTTAGCTTACTTTTACTCGGTCTGTTGCTAGAAGCAGCAGACCGAGTTTTTTTGGAGGTAAGAATTTTGCAAAGAAAAGGCAGAAATAATTTGGTCAATATAGTAGCATATACTTTAATTGGAACAATTGCATATGTGTTAATGCTTTTGGAAATACCATTGCCTGTCACCAGCTTTTTAAAATTTGATTTTTCTGATGTTGTAATTACTATTGGTACTTTTTTATTTGGTCCATTACCCGGCATTTTCATCGCGTTTGTGAGAATGCTAATTAATTTAATATATAAAGGTTTTGCGCTACCAAGTTTAGTGGGTCAATCTGCGGCCTTTTTAGCATCAATTTCATTTGCTTTGCCGTTTTATTATTTGACTAGAAATATCAATAAAGATGAAAAGAGTTTTACTAAAAAACATTTAAAACCAATCTTAGGTATAGTTCTTGGCATTATAGCGATGGCTTTTGTTTTGTCAGTTTTAAATGCTCTGGTTTTAACACCTTTTTATGCAGCAACTACAGTACCCAATTTGCCAACTATTCATGGTTATTCAGGTTTACTGGCATTTACTGAGAAAGTGTACTTGGGCAAATTGCTTCACATTCCTTCAATGAGTGCCTACATTTTTGGCATTATTGTGCCGTTTAATTTATTAAAAGGCGCAATAAATGGTACGGTGGTTTACTTACTGTTTGAAACTGTTTTGAGAACAATCAAACCATTTGTCAGGAAAAACTTCAATTTAAAAAACTAAAATCAGAAATTATGAAATCGGTCTATTAAATGACCGATTTTTTTATCCACTTAAATGGTAAATATGCTAAAATTAAACAAGTTAGGTAAGGAGGCTTTTTAAGATGACTAATAATCCTAAGGGACCATATCAACATTATAAACGTCCGCAAAAAACCAGAGTTGAAACATACAATTCTGTTTCTAAAGGTTGGATTGTACTCATTGTTTTACTTATAATGATACTAATTGGCCTTGTTCCAGTAGTACATCATTTAGCAGCGAATAATAATTCAAGTAATAAAATAGTTGAAGTACGCAAAACTCATAAAAAAGCTGCCAAAAAAGCAAACGTTAAAGCTTCTCCTGCAAAAAACAAACTTGTCGAAAATAAAACTAAGAGCAAACCGAAGGCAAAACCCAAACCTAAGGTTAAGCAAAAAAGGAAACACGCAAAAACTAAACCCAAAATTAAACAATATATAGTTCAAAGTGGAGATTCTTTAAGTAGTATTGCTCGTCGTTTTAAAATTTCTGTTGGTCAGTTAGCTGAGTTAAATCAACTTGACCCTAACAGTCAGGTGGATATCGGACAAGTATTGCGTATCAAATAATTTAGAAAGGATAGGGACTGCAGTCCCTTTTTTATTGAATGCAAATAGCAATTGATGGACCAGCTTCAGCTGGAAAAAGTACAGTAGCAAAGATAATAGCTCAAAAATTGAACTTTACGTATATTGATACGGGAGCAATGTACCGTGTTTCTACCTGGTTAGCACGTGAACACAAACTTAGTTATAGCGATGAAAAAGGCATATTGGCTGCTATTGACAAAGAAAAAATTGAACTGAAAAACGAAAATGGCCAACAAAAAGTTTTTGCCGGCGATAAGGATATATCTCAAGATATACGTACACCGGATATTTCTGCTCACGTTTCTCAAGTATCAGCTTTGGCAGGTATCAGAGCTAAAATGGTCAGTTTGCAAAGACAAATGGCCGGTCAGATGAATGTAGTGATGGATGGTCGTGATATTGGGACCACGGTTTTGCCTGCAGCTGACGTTAAAATCTTTTTAGTTGCGTCTGCTCATTCTCGAGCCCAAAGAAGAATGCTTGATTTTAAAGAAAGGGGAATTAAAACTAACCAGTCCCTTGAAGAAATTGAACAAGACATAGCGGAAAGGGATTATAAAGATTCGCATCGTAAAATTTCACCATTAAAAAAGGCACTTGATGCTATTGAAATAGACACAACTTCTATGACTATAGACCAGGTAGTTAATGCAATCTTATCTGAAATTAAAAAAAGTCAAAAAAACTATAAAAAAAGGGTATAAAACAGTAGAAAAATATCAAACTTTCATTTAGAATTAGAGTATGATATTGGGAGGTAAATAATGTCAGAAAACAGTAATCAATTTTTAGATGCATTAAAGCAAATGCAAGGAGTTGAGGTCGGAGATATTGTAGATGTTGAAGTCTTAGACGTTGAAGAAGGTCAAATCGATGTTGGTGTTGAAAATGCCGGTATTGAAGGTGTAATTCCTCGTCGTGAATACACTTCAGATCGCAACGTTGACCTACGTGAAGCAGTTAAACCAGGCGATAAGCTCAAAGCTTTAGTTTTAAGAAAAGCCGGCGGAGACAAAGAGAATGGTGAATTTTTCTTCTCAGTTACCCGCTTGAAGGAAAGAGAAGCTTACGATGAACTGCAAAAAGATTTTGAAGCCGGAAAGACAATTGAAGGCACAGTTACTTCTTCAGTTCGTGGTGGTTTGTTAGTAGATGTAGGCACTAGAGGATTTTTGCCTGCGTCATTAATTTCTAACCGTTATGTTTCGGATCTTAAGCCATTTATCGGCAAAACCATGAAACTTAAAATTACTGAAATTGATCCAAGTAAGAACCGCTTAATCCTTTCTCACAAAGATTTAATTGAAGAAGAACGTGAAGAAGCTTTTGACAAGGTTGCATCACAATTAGTTGTGGGTGATGTTGTTGAAGGCAAGGTTTCCCGTTTAACTAATTTTGGAGCTTTTGTTGATGTTGGCGGTGTTGATGGTTTAGTCCACATTTCCGAGATCTCATACAAACATGTTGATAAGCCAAGCGATGTTTTAAAGGCTGGTCAAGATGTCAAAGTTAAAGTAATTGGTATTGATGATGATAGACATCGCATCTCCCTTTCAATTAAGCAAACTGAACCTTCTCCTTTTGAACAAGCTACAGCTGACTTACACGAAGGCGATGTGTTTGAAGGCGAAGTTAAATCTTTAACTAACTTCGGTGCTTTTGTTGAAGTTGCTGATAATATTCAAGGTTTAGTTCACGTTTCTGAAATATCATATAAACACGTAGACAAGCCAAGTGATGTTTTAAAGGTTGGTCAAAAAGTTAAAGTCAAGGTCTTAAACATTGACCCTGGTGAGCATCGCATTTCACTTTCAATGAAGGCTGCTGAGCCCAAGAACTCTGAAAATGAAGGCAATCGTTCACACAGTTCATATAACCGCAATTCAGTAAATAAAAAATATATGAACAATGATGACAGCGGCTTTGCTTTAGGTGACATCATAGGTGACCAATTAAAAGATCGTCGTTAATTTAATAAAAAAGCCGACTCTTAAGTCGGTTTTTTTATTTGTAAAAGGAGGCTGAAAAATGGTTTTACCCGTAGTTGCAATTGTAGGACAGCCTAATGTTGGTAAATCAACGCTTTTCAACCGGATTATTAATCAACGGTTAGCAATAGTTGAAGATAAACCTGGCGTGACTAGAGACCGTAATTATGCGCAAGCTGAATGGTTGGGGCACAAATTTGATTTGATTGATACTGGTGGAATAACTTGGGAAAATAGTAATATTGAAGAAGAAATAAGAGCCCAAGCTGGAATAGCAATTGAAGAAGCTGATGTAATCATCTTTTTAACTAATGTTGCTAATCACGTAACAAATCTTGATGAGCGCATTGCCCAAATGCTTTATCAAACTAAGAAGCCAGTGATTTTAGCTGTAAATAAAGCTGATAATCCAGAGCAGCGGATGGACATTTATGATTTTTATAGCTTAGGTTTTGGCGATCCTATTCCTGTTTCAAGCGTGCATGGCACGGGTATTGGAGATTTGCTGGATCAAATAGTGCAAAGTTTGCCTAAAGACTTGAAGCAAAATGAGAAGGAGCAAATTTCTTTTAGTGTAATAGGTCGGCCTAATGTAGGAAAATCATCAATTGTCAACCGCCTTGTCGGAGAAAATCGTGTAATTGTTAATAACGAAGAGGGAACGACCCGTGACGCAGTTGATACCCCTTTTGAAACAGATGGTACTAAATTTAGAATTGTTGATACAGCTGGTATAAGGCGCCGGGGAAAAGTTTACGAAAAGACTGAAAAATACTCAGTAATGAGAGCAATGGGTGCAATTGAGCATTCTGATGTAGTCTGCCTAGTACTTGATGCCAGCACAGGCATTAGAGAGCAGGACAAGCATGTTGCTGGATATGCCCACGATGCTGGAAGAGGAATTATTATTGTTGTCAATAAATGGGATTTGCCTAAAAAGACAAGTAACAGTGGCAAGGATTTTGAACAAATTATTCGTTCAGAATTTCAGTACCTAGATTATGCTCCTATTTTGTTTGTTTCAGCAAAGACGGGGCAGAATCTGGCTATAATTCCGGAGATGGTTCGAAGAGTTTCTCATAATCAACAACAAAGAATTAAATCCAGCGTTTTAAATGATCTCTTACTAGAAACAAGTAAGTTAGTTCCAACGCCTATGATTAAAGGAAAAAGATTACGAGTTTACTACATGACGCAGGTAGCCACTAATCCACCAACTTTTGTCGTATTTGTCAATGATCCTGAATTAATGCATTTTTCATATCAGCGCTTTTTAATTAACCAATTAAGGGAGAATTTTGACTTTTCCGGCACTCCCATAAAAATTATTGCTCGAAAAAGAAAATAGTTTGTATCTACCAAAGATATAAAAATCACTTTTTTAGAAATAATTGCTTGTTGTATCAAGGGTTTTGTGCTATTTTAAAATCAAGGAAAAAGTGATTTCAATAATCATTTATTCCCTGTTCCTCAATTGAGGAATTAAATAAGGATCTTACTAAGAGATTCAAGTTACAGGAGGTGAATTCCCAATGGCAAATAAGGCAGAATTAGTCACTGAAGTTGCAGCAAAAGCTAAATTAACTAAAAAAGATGCAGCTACAGCAGTTGATGCAATTTTTAGTTCAATCCAAGAAGATCTTGCTAAAGGCAAAAAAGTACAATTAATTGGCTTTGGTACTTTTGAAGTACGTAAGCGCGCAGCTCGTAAAGGACGTAATCCACAAACAGGCGATGAAATCCAAATTCCAGCAAGTGTTGTACCTGCATTTAGACCTGGTAAAGCTCTTAAGGAAGCTGTTAAATAGCTCAATGACTTTATTTAAAAGATGGTGGCTTAATTCGCCATCATCTTTTTTGTTTGATATTATTTGTAGCTGTAATTGACCTGATCGGCTAAAATAAAATAATGGAGGAATGAAAAATGAGCTATTCGGAAAAGCTGCTTGACGCAATTGAGCGGCAAGATTTTTCTCAAGAAAAGTCATTATTACAAAAAGCCTTGGACAAAGATGAACCAGAGATTTTAGCATCACTGGCTGAGAATTTGGTGGGATTAGGATTTACCGATCTAGCAAAGGAAATTTATCGCAGTTTAATTGCCCGTTTTCCCAAAGAAGACTTATTTAAAATTTATTTAGCTGAGATATTATTAAATGACGGTCAAGATGATGATGGTTTAACTTTGCTTTATAACATTAGTCCTGACTCCTCCGCCTATCTTGACAGCTTGCTTGTTCAAGCTGACTATTATCAGACTAACGGTCTGCTTGAAACGGCCTATCAAAAATTGCTAGCAGCTGAAAAAATTGCACCTGATGAAGATGTCGTAAAGTTTGGTTTGGCTGAACTCGATTATCTGAGTGGCCATTATGAACAAGCACTTTCCAGATACCAGGATTTGTTGAAGCGTCATAAAACATTTAG
The DNA here is from genome assembly GCF_003693045.1 of Lactobacillus sp. ESL0259. Taxonomy (NCBI): domain Bacteria; kingdom Bacillati; phylum Bacillota; class Bacilli; order Lactobacillales; family Lactobacillaceae; genus Lactobacillus; species Lactobacillus sp. ESL0259. Next base: position 48,184 of record NZ_REHP01000006.1, read on the forward strand.
TGAAGTCAATTTAAATGACCGTCTGTTTCAAACTTTAGCCAAATTAGGTCGTTACGAAGAGGCAGGGGAAGTAATTGCTAAAAATGGCAATGATATTCTTGATATTGACAGTAAGTATCAGGCTGCCTTGGTAATGTTAACTCTGCATAAAGATGACCAGGCAATTAAGTATTTGAATGAAGTAATCGATCAAAGTCCTGATTATGTTAATGCTTACAGGTTGTTAACTACAGCATATGAGCATAAAAACGATAACGAACAAGAATTACGCTCGGCTCAATTAGGAATAGCATATAATGAACTTGACCCCGTTCTTTATAAAAAAGGAGCACAAGCAGCTGTTAGGTTGAATGACTTAGATACAGCTAAAAACTTGTTACAAAAAGGAATAAAAAAACTTCCTGAAAACTTTGATTTGCGTTTGCAGTTATCTAATCTTTACGTTAGAGAAAATGACAATGAAGCAAATATTGCTCTTTTTGCCCAGGTTGACGATGAAGACTTAGAACCACAGGTTCACTGGAATTTAGCTCTTTCTTACCAAAATTTGGATCAAAGTGCAAAAGCAAAAAGTGAGTTTTTATTAGCCTATCCAGAATTTAAAAATAATAGTGCTTTTTTAAAGCAAATGCTACTATTTTTTAATACCGAACCCAATTCTCAAGACATCGTAAAGGAATTATTAGAAGCCTATCTAAAACTCGAACCCGAAGATACTGAGATGCAGGAAATGTATGATGAATTACTGTTATAATTGCTAAATTAATATGATTACCTGGATTTGAAAAAAACAGATAGTTTTGTAATCATCCACCTTAGATTTAATAATTTAAAAAGGCAAATTAACTTAGTTGCGAAAAACTTGAGTTATTTGCCTTTTTAAATCTTTATGAAGCTATTTCCTAATCAGAAGGTGGTGGCTTTTTTGTTTATAAGTAAAGCCTTCGCCTAAAACCTCATGAACTTCAATAACGCTTACAAATGCCTGGGGATCTTCTGCAGCTATTAATTCTTTTACTAGGGGAATTTCTCTGGGAGAAACTACTAAGTAAATTACTGGTCTTTTAGTTTTTTTATAACCACCACGAGCCTCAAGATAGGTGAAACCGCGATCCAGCTTTAAGTCAATCATTTTTGCAATTTCTTGATAATGATCAGAGATAATAAGCAGACCACGTGCAGAATATGCACCCTGTTGAACTGCATCCATAACACGTGACAGAATAAACGCGGCTACTAGGGTATACATGATATGTTTGAGGTCAAGGTATGTTAAAGAAGATAATAAAATAATGGTATCGCAAAACAGTAAAACTTTGCCAGAAGATATGCCATATTTCATTTGCATAATTCTGGCGATAATATCTGTACCACCTGACGTACCATTAAAACGAAAAACTAACCCTAACCCAATGCCAGAAAGCGTGCCCGCCAGAATTGCTGACAAGAAGAGGTCGTGTTCTAGGTTTAATTGAGATATAATAGGAATTAAGCGCCAGAACCATAGGAAAAAGGACAGCCATAATGTTCCCCAAATAGTATAGGCCAACAGTCTTTTGCCCATAAAACGATATCCTAGGATGATTAGCGGTATATTAAGTAGTAAGGACGATAATCCCATATTAATGCCCCAGAAGTGTCTTAATAACAAGGTAATACCGCTGATACCACCATCTGTGAGTTTATTTGGTACTGAAATCATGTCAAGGCTGAGAGCATAAATCGCACAGCCAATCATAATCATTAACAGTTCCATAATGCTTTTTTTGTTAATTTTTTGCATAATAAAAACTTTCTTTTCTAAACCATTACCTTAAGACTACCATAAATTAAAGACAAAAAAACTAATAAATGAGTTGATTTAATAATGATGAAAATAAATAATTTACCAGCTATTTTTACAGCAGCTTTTCCGGTACTTCAACAGTTAGAACAAGCAAATTATGAAGCATATTTTGTTGGTGGTTCTGTTCGCGACCTGCTTTTAAAAAGGCCGATACACGACATTGATATTGCCACGAGTGCCTATCCAGAAGAAGTTAAACAGCTTTTTCCTAAGACAATTGATACCGGAATTAAGCATGGTACAGTTACCGTTTTGCATGGCGGTTCAAGCTATGAAATAACTACCTTTAGAACAGAATCAGGTTACCAGGATTTTCGCAGACCCGATCATGTTACTTTTGTGCAAAATTTAGCTGAAGATTTAAAAAGGCGTGATTTTACCATTAACGCTTTAGCGATGAATAGAAAGGGTGAAATAATTGACCTTTTCAACGGCATAGGAGATTTACAAAAGCACCTCATTAAAGCAGTAGGAGATCCAATGAAGAGGTTTCATGAAGATGCTTTACGGATGATGAGGGCTGTTCGTTTTATGAGTCAGCTTTGTTTTGACCTGGAACCTCAAACTGAAAAAGCCGTAATGGATATGCATCAACTATTGCCCAAAATTTCAGTTGAACGAATTCGTGATGAGTTTGTCAAAATGGGTACCGGAATGAACTCACGCGCAGCTTTCAAAGTGTTTTTACGGACGAAATTAAGTGAGGGTGTGCCGGATTTTGCTGGTAAAAGTGAGTTGCTGGGGATCTATCCCAAACTGAAATTTAACCCAAGTATGGAAACCAGTTTGTGGGCTATCATAATCATTTTATTGAAAATTACTGATAATCAGATAACTCAGTTTATGCGTGATTGGAAAAATTCAAATGCCATGACGGAAAAAGTTAAAAAAATTGTAAATTTGTTTGACTTAATTTCTGCAAAATCTCCTTCTGACCTTGAATTATTCAATGCTAGTAAAGAGACTCTCCTTAACACTATTGATGTAGCTCACATTTTAGGACAACCAATCAATTCTGAGGCTTTAGTAGATCGCTATACAGCATTGCCGATTAAATCAATGTCTGAACTTGCCATTGACGGGCAATTCTTAATAGCTAATGGCGTAAAGCCAGGACCAAACTTAGGACAAATACTTAATCAAATAAAGCAAAAAGTCATTGCAGGTGAATTAGTCAACTCTGAAGATGATATTCAAGAATATTTAGAGCAAATTAAGTAATTCAAACGTACAGTAGTACGGAGAAAAACATTAGGGTTGAGCCTAAAATAACGAATAGATGCCAGATTACATGAATAAAGGGAATACCTTTCATTGTGTAAAAAAGGGCACCAACTGTATAAGCTACGCCACCGCCAACTAAAAGCCAAAATCCCGTGGGACTGAGACGAACATAGAGGTAGTTGCCAGCCAAAATTACGAGCCAGCCCATTGCGACATACAAAATAGTATCAAGTATTACATGCTTACCCCTATTAAAAATATAGTAAATGATGCCAAATATAGCGATGATCCAAACCAAACTGAACAGTAAAATACCCCATTTACCACCAATGGCGACTAATGAAAAAGGGGTATACGAACCGGCAATTAGCAGAAAAATTGATGAGTGATCAAAAATTTGAAAAACATTGCGGGCGCGGGTAAAAATTAAACTATGAAAAAGTGTAGAGAATAAATATAGGAGAAGCAAACAGGAACCATAAATAGTAAAAGTGACGATTCTTAAGAGGCTATGGGTTGAAACTGCTTTAATGATTAACAGAACTAGACCTGCTACTGCTAAACAGAAGCCGATACCATGGGTGACAGCACTTAAAATGTTATCTACTAAGTAGTATGTTTTGGATCTTTGAGCAGGTTCCTGCCACAATTTTTGCAATTTCATCATGAAACAGTTTGTTCGCTTTCTTTTATTTACAAGTTTTTTTGCTATAATGATTTATAATTAATACAGTTCACATTCTATCATAAATGAGAACATCTAAGCAGAATTGAGGGCGAGTACGTTGTCAGAAATTAAAATTTTGACTGATTCTTCCGCGCAGTTAACGCCAGAAGAAATAAAAAAATATCATATTACCGTTGTGCCTTTGTCGGTCACAATTGACGGCAATACCTATATTGATGGAGTGGAAATAACCAGACAGCAATTTGTCCAAAAAATGAGCGAGTCTAAAAAGTTGCCAACCACGAGTCAACCACCAATCGGAACAATAGTTGATACCATTAATGAGCTGACTAAAGATGGCAGTGAAGTCATCGGCATTTTTCTAGCCAAAGTGTTAAGCGGAACAATTGATGCTGCTCGTCAGGCTGTGAAATTAACGGGTAAATCTGATCTGGTTCATATTGTTGACTCTGAATTGACGGATCGTTCTGAAGGCTTTCAGGTTTTGGCTGCTGCACGCGATATAGCTGCAGGCAAAACTATTCCTGAAATTTTAGCTCATATTGAAAAAATTAAAAAAACTCAGCGTTTGCACTTACTAGTTGTTAATTTAGAAAATGTTATTAAGGGTGGACGTTTGGGTCCCTTAGCCGGCAAAATTGTGAACATGCTTAATATCAGAATTGAATTGCAGATGCCCAATGGCCATTTGAAAATTGCTAAAAAAGGTCGCGGCAAGAAGTTCTCTTTAGCTTTTGATAAGCGCATTTTAGATGAGATCGAAGCTAATAAAGAAAAAATTAAAGAAGTTGGCATATCTTATGTCGCAAATGGTAGTACGCCGCAGAAGCTTCTTGATTTAGCCCAGAAAATTAAAGATATCAATTCCAAAATAGATGTTTTGGTGAGAGAAACCAGTCCTATTATTGCTACACACGCAGGGATGGGTGCTTACGCAATTTTGTATTATACGGAGTAGAAATTGGCCTATAGAGAAAGTTTTTATCGTTATTTGATGACTCAGCGCAATGCTGATTCAAATGATGAAGTTGCACAATTTGCCAATAACGCACAAAATGATCAGACTTTTCCTAAACAAGAACAGAATTATGAGAAATTATCTGATTATCTTGAGCTCAATGCTGGCTATTTACCAAGTATGAGCATTTTTGATAAAGCATATCAAATGTATCGTGAAAAGATGACGTATTAATTTAAAGCTTCCTTGAAATTTGAAGCCATTTTAGTTTGGGAAAGGCAGATAATGGTTAACATTCAATGGTATCCGGGGCATATGAATAAAGCTCGAAATCAACTTGAAGATAAAATGAGCTTGATTGATGTCTTCGTTGAAGTTTTGGATGCAAGAATTCCTCAGTCTTCACGTAATCCAATGATCGAAAAATTGGTGGGAGATAAGCCACATTTAATTATTTTGAATAAGGCAGATTTAGCTGATCCAGTAATGACCAAAAGATGGCAAAAAAAATTTACCACCAAAGGAAAATATGTGATGGCTTTGGATTCTCTTCATAACACCAATATGCAGATATTAGTGAAAATGATTAAAAAAGCTGCTGCTAATAAAATTAATAAGTTGACCCAAAAAGGGGCAGTCAGCCCAGTGATTAGAGTGGCTATTGCCGGCATACCTAATTGTGGTAAATCAACCATTATTAATCGTCTTGTAGGCCGAAATGTGACTCAAGTTGGTAATAAACCGGGAGTGACAAAGGGCCAAAATTGGTTAAAAACTACTGAAAATATTCAAGTCTTAGATACTCCAGGTATTTTATGGCCTAAGTTTGAAGACCAAACAGTTGGATTAAAGCTTGCCGCTCTTGGTGCCATCAAGGATACTGTTTTTAGTGCCGATGATGTTGCTTTATTTGTTTTATCAAAATTGCGCAAACATTATTTAAACGATTTAAGTAAGTTTGCTCGCACACCAAAAGCTGAAATTGAACGAATTAATGATACTGATTTGTTATTGGCATTAACTGAAGAATACGGCATGCGTGATGATTATGATCGCTTTTCTATGTACCTATTACAAAGGCTGCGCAAGGGAAAAGTAGGAAGGATTACATTAGATCGCATATGACGATTGGAGAAATCAAAAAATTACTTGCTAAGGATGCAGTTAGTCCAGAAGATTTGAATATCTTAAAAAATGATACGCGTGTTGGTGTGCAGAAATTACTACTTAGTTACAATAATCGTCAGCAAAAATTAGCTAAGAAGAAAGCGGCTTTTTTAAAAAGATTTGCATATGAAAAAACGTTTTGGGCAAAAAAGCAAATAGTTGCTGGCGTAGATGAGGTGGGCAGAGGTCCATTAGCCGGTCCGGTGGTGACAGCTGCTGTAGTCATTGATAACAGTTTTGATCTAATTGATGTTAATGACTCTAAAAAATTAAGCGCCAGTCGGCGTTTAGAATTATATCCATTAATTTTAGAAAAAGCAGTTGATGTGGCAATTGGAGTTAAAAGTCCTGAGATTATTGATAAAGTAAACATATACGAGGCAGACCGGTTGGCAATGGCTGAAGCGGTAAAGGATTTACATGTTAAAACTGATGCCTTGCTGGTTGATGCTATGCAAGTACCGGTGAATCTACCGCAAATTCGATTAATTAAGGGAGACTCTAAGTCAAACTCTATTGCCGCAGCTTCAATTGTAGCTAAAGTTTTTAGGGATAAATTGATGGCGGATTATGCGCGAATTTATCCTGAATACCATTTTGACGAAAATGCTGGTTATGGCACTCAGACTCATATTCAAGCACTTAAGAAATACGGACCATGCCCGATTCACCGCAAGACTTTTGCACCTGTAAATTCCTTTTATCAATAAAAAATATTCCTCCTTTTTACGTATTTGTATTTAGGAGGTTTTTTTATGAAAATTACCAGCTTTCTTTTGCGCTTGAAATTACAAAAAAACATCGGTTATGTTAAGATGTTACGGGTTGCAAGTCAGTTAAATGTTGATGAGGTCACTATTCAAACTATCAAAAATTTGGACTTGACAAGCAGCTTGATTAAAACCTGCATTAATGCTTATAATGACATGCATGCAGATAAAATGATTAAAAGAGTAGAAAAACAATGTCAAATTATCAGTTTTTTTGATTCTGAATATCCTGAGAACTTACGTCAAATATACCAGCCACCGTTAATTTTATTTTTACAAGGTAATGTACAATTGCTGCAAAAAAACATCGTAACAATAGTCGGCTCACGGCAGGCAACCAATTACAGCAGTATTGTTTTGAATAAGATTGTACCTAACTTAATAAAGAATGACTATGTTATTGCCAGTGGCTTGGCCAAAGGCGTAGATGTAATGGCACACAAAGCAACATTAAATTATCATGGTCAAACAATAGCGGTGGTAGGTAATGGCTTAAATCATTATTATCCCATGGTAAATTGTCATGTGCAGGAACAGATTGCACAAAAGGGGTTAATACTAAGTGAGTACCTGCCAGATACTCCGCCTAAGCCATTCAGATTTCCTCAACGAAACAGAATTTTAGCTGGTATAGCTGAAAGTGTAATTGTCACAGAAGCCAAGCAAAAATCTGGCTCTTTAATTACAGCTAATTTAGCTTTACAAGAAAATCGTAATATTTATGCTGTTCCGGGACCAATTACCAGTGAGCTTTCTCAAGGACCTAATAAACTCATTCAAGCAGGAGCTTATCCCATTACTGATTTTGATTTCTAACTTGAAAGATTTGACAATTAGTAGTTAAATATTCTATTCTCAATTAAGTATTTAAAAAAGAATTTAATGAGGAGGCTTTTGATGCCTACTAAATCAAAGCCAAAGAAACGTAAAAAAACATTAGTCATAGTTGAGTCTCCGGCAAAGGCTAAAACTATTGAAAAATATTTGGGGCGTAATTATCGTGTTATCGCTTCAAAAGGACACATTCGTGACTTACCTAAATCACAGATGGGAATTGACTTCGACCATAATTATAAGCCAAAGTATATTTCAATTAGGGGTAAGGGCGATACCATTAAGGAACTTAAGTCTGAAGCTAAAAAAGCTAAAGATGTTTATTTAGCATCCGACCCCGATCGCGAAGGCGAAGCCATTGCCTGGCATGTTGCCCATGTTCTTAATTTAGACCAAAAAGACAAAAATCGAGTTACTTTTAATGAAGTCACTAAAGATGCCGTCAAAAACAGTTTTAAAAATCCTCGAACCATCGACATGGATACTGTTAACGCGCAACAGGCCAGGAGAATTCTGGATAGAATTGTGGGCTACTCTCTTTCTCCTATTTTATGGGAAAAAGTTAAAAAAGGCTTGAGTGCTGGACGTGTTCAGTCAGTTGCTTTAAAGCTGGTGATTGATCGGGAAAAAGAGATCAAGAACTTTAAGCCCCAGGAATACTGGACAATTGATGCCGAATTCAAAAAAGCGGCCAAGACTTTTAAAGGTCAATTTTGGGGTATAAACGGCAAGAAGACTGATTTACCCGATAATGATGCCGTACAAAAAGTTCTAACTCAAGTCGATAAAAAGAAAATTTTTCAGGTTGAGAATGTGGTTAAACGTGAGCGCCGGCGCCAACCAGCTGCTCCGTTTACTACTTCCACTTTGCAACAAGAAGCCAATAAGCGCTTGAATTATCGTACTAGAAGAACAATGAGTATTGCTCAACAATTGTATGAAGGAATTAGTCTGGGTAAGCAGGGTACTGTTGGTCTAATTACTTATATGAGAACGGATTCCAAGCGTACTTCTCCCATAGCGCAGGCTGAAGCTTCCAAATTTTTAAACGAGAAATACGGTAAAGAATACGCTGCCAAAGGGGCTCGCCATTTTAAAAATCAAGAAGATGCTCAAGATGCTCACGAAGCAATTCGTCCAACTAGCGTCTATCGAACACCAGAGTCGCTTAAATCCGTTTTAACAACTGAACAGTATCGTTTGTATAAATTAATTTGGTCCCGCTTTTTAGCCAGTGAAATGACCCCAGCTGTATATGATACGGTAAGAGCAGATATCACTCAAAATGGGATAATTTTTAGAACAACTGGTTCTAAAATGAAATTTGCCGGTTTTACCAAGGTTTATGACAACCAGCAGGAAACCAATATTGAACTGCCGGAATTAAATAATAGCGATGAAGTCAAACTGACTAAATCAGATAATAAGCAACATTTTACCATGCCACCTGCTAGATATACCGAAGCAAGTTTGGTTCATGCGCTAGAAGAAAATGGTGTCGGTCGGCCTTCAACTTATGCGCCTACTATTGATACAATTCAGCGGCGTTATTATGTTAAATTGGATGGTAAAGCGATTGTCCCAACCGAGTTGGGAGAGATCGTAGACAATTTAATTGAGCAGTTTTTCCCTGACATCGTCAATATCGATTTTACAGCCCAACTCGAAAATGACCTTGACGGAATCGAAGAGGGTAAGAAAAACTGGGTTAAAGTCATTGATGAATACTACCATCCCTTTAAAAAAGAATTAGACAAGGCCGATGCCGGTATTAAAAAGGTGCAAATTAAAGATGAGCCTGCAGGATTTAATTGTGACATCTGTGGCGCACCAATGGTTATTAAAATGGGACGTTATGGTAAGTTTTATGCTTGTTCTCGTTTCCCTGATTGTCGTAACACTAAAGCAATAGTGAAAAAAGTAGGCGTTACCTGTCCTAAATGTGGTAAGGGTGACGTAATTGAGAAAAAGTCTAAGCGTAACCGTAAATTTTATGGTTGCTCGCGCTACCCGGATTGTGATTTTGTTTCCTGGGATAAACCGATTAACCGTAATTGTCCCAACTGTGGTCATTTTCTCATTGAAAAGAGAAATAAAAAGGGGCCTGTTGTCCTCTGTCCGAACGGCGATTATAAAGAAGAAGCTAATAATGAGAAAAACCCGATAGAAAGTTAAATTTATGTTAATATCATCAGATCATTTGTGGTTTGATGATATTCTTGTATATAAGAAAATAATTTTAGTAAAGGAATATGATGATATGCCTGAAAAAGTAACTGTAGTCGGTGGTGGCTTGGCTGGTAGTGAAGCAGCTTGGCAATTAGCCAAACGTGGAATCACGGTTGATTTTTATGAAATGCGTCCGCAAAAAATGACACCTGCTCATAAAACAGACCAGCTGGCCGAACTGGTATGTACCAACTCAATGCGTTCGAATCAATTATCTAACGCGGTTGGATTATTAAAAGAAGAAATGCGGCAACTTGATTCATTAATTATGGCGGCTGCTGATCAATCTCAAGTTCCTGCAGGAGGAGCACTTGCAGTTGATCGGACTGAATTTAGCGGCTATGTCACAAGCAAGTTGCACTCTTTACCTAACATTAATTTTCATACAAAAGAAATTACACAAATCCCGTCTGACACGATTGCCATTGTTGCAACGGGTCCTTTAACTAGTGACAAGCTTGCCGCAGAAATACAAAGGTTTTCTGGTGCAGAAAGTTTGCATTTCTTTGATGCCGCAGCTCCGATAATTGCTGCTGATTCGATCGATATGAATATCGTTTATAAGAAATCACGTTATGACAAGGGAGAGGCTGCATACTTAAACTGCCCCATGACAAAGCAAGAGTATGAGAATTTTGCGCGGGAATTAGTCAATGCCGAAACGGCTGAAGTTCATGATTTTGAAAATAGTGACGTTTTTGAAGGTTGCATGCCGATTGAGGTCATGGCAAAAAGAGGACCTAAGACAATGCTTTTTGGTCCCCTTAAGCCGGTAGGGTTAGAAGATCCGACTACTGGTAAAATTCCTTATGCTGTGGTTCAGCTCAGGCAGGATAATGCAATAGCATCAATGTATAATATAGTTGGTTTCCAAACGCATCTTAAATACGGTGAACAGAAACGGGTTTTTTCAATGATTCCCGGACTTGCTCATGCTCGTTTTATTAGGTACGGTAAAATGCATCGCAATACTTATATGGCTTCACCAGCAGTTTTAACTCCAGCGTATGAGGCAAAAAAGCAGCCTGGTTTATTTTTTGCTGGTCAAGTTACCGGGGTTGAAGGTTACGTTGAAAGTGCCGGCAGTGGTCTTGTTTGTGGAATTAATGCTGCCAGAAGAGCTAATGGGCAAGAACCGGTGACTTTTCCCAAATTAACTGCTTTAGGTTCGATGGCTAATTATGTCACTAGCGCCGATATTAAGCATTTTCAGCCAATGAATGCCAGCTTTGCACTAATTCCTGGACTAGAAGGGCGTAAGATCCGTAATAAGAAAGAACGTCATTTACAAATAAGCCAGAGAAGTTTAGAGAACTTAAAGGAATTTCAACAGAAAGTATTGAATTAAATGAATGAACAACAAGATGATTTACTAGTTCTTTTTACCGACTATTTACTCAATGAGCGTCAGTACAGCCCTAAAACAATTGTCTCCTATCAAACCGACTTAAAATCTGCAAAAAGGTTTTGGCAGGATTCAGGGGGATTTGATGGTTGGGAAAAAATAGGTAGAAGAGACATTGAAATATATCTGCAGCACTTAGCCGATCAAAATTTAGCGCGTTCGACACAGTCGCGCAAGATGTCTAGTCTTAGGTCGTTTTACCGCTTTTTAACTAGACGCAAAATTGTTAAAATAGATCCAACCCAGACTATAATTCTGCGTGCTAAGGAGCGCAAACTACCTCAGTTCTTTTATGCTCCTGAACTTAAGCAGGTTTTTGACTCATTATCTGGAACTGACCCGTTAACTTTGCGCAACTTGGCATTAATTGAATTGTTTTATACTACGGGGATGAGGGTCAGTGAAGCAAGCAATTTAAAAGGAAAACAAATAGATTTAGATTTAAAGATAATTTTAGTTCATGGTAAGGGCAATAAAGACCGTTATGTTGCTTTTGACGATCAGACTAAAGCTGCTTTAATCAAGTACCTAGAAGATGGACGCAAGCAGCTTTTAAATGATCAGGAAGATTCTGGCTATGTATTTCTAAATAACACGGGAAAGCGGCTAACAGAACGCGGTATCGAGTATATAATGCAAAAAGTTTTCAACAAAGCCGGCATTAATGGTAAAGTACATCCACACGAGTTGCGCCATTCATTTGCGACGGCAATGTTGAATAACGGCGCGGACTTGCGTAGTGTACAAGAACTCTTAGGCCATGATAATTTGTCAACTACTCAAATATACACGCATGTAACTATGAGTCATTTGCAGGCAAACTATGAAAAATACTTTGCTCGCAACGATAAGAAAGATGGGGCAAAATAATGACAACAATATGTTCAGTAAAATTTAATGGTAAAACCGCAATTGCTGGTGATGGACAGGTTACTTTAGGAGAAAAAGTAATAGCCAAAGCTACTGCCAAAAAAATAAGACGAATTTATCATGATCAAGTGGTAATTGGTTTTGCTGGTGGTGTAGCTGATGCTGTCAGTCTGCAGGATATGCTTGAAGGCAAACTGGAAGCTTTTGGTGGAGATTTACGCAGGGCAGCCGTTGAAATGGCCCAGGCTTGGCGTAAGGATGCCACTTTGCAAAAGCTGGAAGCAATGCTGATTGCGTTTAATGAAAAAGATCTTTTGCTAATCTCAGGTAACGGTGAAGTGCTTGAACCCGATGAAAATGTAGTGGCGATTGGCTCTGGCGGAAATTTTGCCCAAGCGGCTGCAATTGCAATGACCAGACATTCTTCTAATATGACTGCCAGTGAAATTGCTCATGAAGCCGTTGAAATAGCCTCTGGAATTGATATCTTCACTGATGATCAGATTATCACAGACGAATTGTAATAACGGAGCGTAAAAAATATGGAAACCAAAACACCTAAACAAATAGTTAACTTACTTAATGAATATATAATAGGGCAGGATGAGGCCAAGAAGGCTGTTGCTGTTGCTTTGTATAATCGTTATCGCAGAATGCAACTGCCAAAGAAAATGCAAGAGGACATTACCCCCAAGAATTTGTTAATGGCTGGCCCTACTGGTGTTGGTAAAACAGAAATTGCTAGAAGGCTGGCCGCAATTGTCAACGCCCCATTTGTTAAGGTAGAAGCTACAAAATTTACTGAAGTTGGCTATGTGGGCCGTGATGTGGAATCGATGGTCCGCGATTTGGTCAATGAAGCGGTTCGTATGGAAGAAAAGGATCAATTTGACCGTGTTCGCCCTCAGGCAGCTAAAGAAGCCAATAAAATTTTAGTACGCTTGCTTGTACCCGGAATTAAGCGTGATAAACGCAAGAATCAAATGCAGGAATGGCAAGACATGATGTCGATGATTATGGCGGCTGGTCAAAGCAATGATCAGACTGCGCCAGCAGATCAAGAAGAGATAACAGATGATATTCGCAATGAGAGATTGACTGTTTCAGAACAGCTAAATAAGGGCCTGCTTGAAAATCGTGAGGTTACAATCGAAGTTGACCAGGCTCCAAAGGTTAACCCGATGGGTGACATGATGGGGCAAATGGGAATAGACATGAGCTCAATGCTCAATGATTTAGTACCTAAGAAGAAAATCAAACGAACTCTCCTTGTCAAAGATGCCCGGGAAGTTTTAATTCAGCAAGAATCCCGTAAATTGGTTGATTATGATTCCTTATATCAAAAGGCAATTGAACGTACCGCCAATAATGGGATCATTTTTATTGATGAAATTGATAAGATTACAGCTGGCAACCAAAAAACTTCTGGAGAAGTATCGCGTGAAGGAGTACAAAGAGATATTTTGCCAATTGTTGAAGGTTCAACAGTTCAAACTAAATATGGCCCGGTAACTACAGACCATATTCTCTTCATTGCAGCTGGCGCTTTTTCAGAGTCCAAGCCGAGTGACCTTATCCCCGAATTACAAGGACGTTTCCCAATTAGAGTGGAACTTAATGCCTTGTCAAAGGATGACTTCGTTAAAATACTTAAGGACCCAGAGGACTCATTATTAGAACAATATGTAGCATTGATGAAAGCCGATGGGATAAAGTTAGTCTTCACACAAGAAGCAGTTGAGCGGATTGCGCAAATTGCTTACGATGTTAACCAGGGAACAGATAATATTGGTGCCAGACGGTTGTCAACAATTCTTGAGAAGTTGCTGGAAGATGTCTTATACGAAGGACCGGACATGACAATGGGAGAAATTACTGTAACTGAAGCATATGTTAATGAAAAACTTAGTGATATAATAACAAATAAAGATCTAACTAAGTTCATTCTTTAACAAAGGTGATGATTAAACATGAATTACACTATCAAAAATAGCATTCTTAAAGTTGAAATCGCTAGTAAGGGTGCTGAAGTGCAAAGTGTAAAAAGTTTACATAGTGGATACGAGTATATTTGGCAGGCAGATCCTCAAGTTTGGAATAGACATGCACCTGTTCTTTTTCCAATAGTCGGCAGACTAAAAAATGACGAATATACTTACCAAGGGAAAACATATCATTTAACTCAACATGGTTTTGCCCGTGATTTAGAGTTTAAAGTGGTGCGTCATACAGATGAAAGTATTACATTTTTGCTGACTGACTCTGAAGAGACCAGGAAGGTTTATCCGTTCAAGTTTGAACTACGAGTGAATTACAATTTACTCAATAATCTCTTAGAAGAAAACTTCACTGTTGTTAACAAAACGGATGGCGAAATGATCTTTGGTATTGGTGGTCACCCTGGATTCAATATTCCTACAAGTAATACCTTATCTAAGGAAGATTTTTACTTTAGTACCAAACCTTCTCGTGCGCGTGTTCATATTCCTTTGAAGGGCGCATTTCTAGATTGGCCTAATCGGTCGTTGGCTTCTACTAATAGCTTAATTACTCTTAGTGATCATCTATTTAAAAATGACGCGCTGATTTTTCAAATGCGCGGCCACGATAATAGGATATCTTTAAAAACTGATGCTAATAATTTTCATGTAAATGTGTGGTTGCGAGATGCACCTTTTGTGGGTGTGTGGTCACAATACCCGACAACTGCAGATTATGTCTGTATTGAACCGTGGTGGGGGATAGCAGACCGCTTTGATACCAACCAAAAGCTGGAAGAGAAGTATGGTATGAACCATCTGGAAGCGGGAGAGACTTTTACTGCTGGTTTTAGCATGGCTTTCCATGACCAAGACGAATAAATTTTGAGTTCAAGATAATAGACGCAAAAAAGGAAGTACCAGACTTCCTTTTTTTATATCACCAAAATAAAAATTAAATATTGCGAACAAGTGTTCATACATCTATAATATAATAGCTAGCTGTTGAGGCTAGCCGTATTTATTTGCTATGCAATTATAGTTTGTGGTGCTTTTTCTTATACCAATACCACAAGCCAAAGGGAATAATATTTTCTTGGTGCTGCAATAAGCGTTTAATATTGCTTCTGTGACGAATAAACAAGATAATCATGATGCAGCCAACAATGATCTCCAAAAAAACATCATGAAAAAAGAAAGTTGCAATAAATATCAGAACCACAGCAATCAGGCTTGAAAGGCTTACATAAGACGTGATAAAAACTAATGGTAGAAAAATAAGAGCACAAATGCCAAAGAACTTGAGATTATAACCTAAGAAGAGGCCGGCACTGGTTGCTACAGCTTTACCGCCCTTAAATTTGAGAAAAATAGAGAATGTATGTCCTAAGATCGCCAGACCACCCGAAATTAATAGGATATATTTGGGCACATTAAGATGGAATATCCTTGGCAAGTTGGTAGCGAGTGTTCCTTTTAAAACGTCAACGATGAGAACTACACTGCCGGCAAATGGTCCGAAGACGCGAAAAGAGTTGGTGGTACCGATATTGCCGGAGCCATAGTTTCTAATATCTTCAGCAAAAAAGATTTTACCGACGATCACGCCTGTAGGAAAAGACCCTATTAAATATGCTAGAATAAATATCAGAATTAAATTTAAATTTATCATTTTTATCCCACTCTCTTAAAGTCTAATGCTATTTTAGCAGAGATTATTGCGTTTGCGGGCTAAATAATAAATGATTTTTAACTGGAGGAGTCTATTTGGTTAAAACAAATAAAAAAATAAATTCTTATGATGACTCATCAATTCAGATTCTTCATGGTCTGGAAGCCGTGCGTAAACGGCCGGGAATGTACATTGGGTCGACTGATGTGCATGGCTTAAACCAGCTAGTCTACGAAATTGTAGATAACTCGGTTGATGAAGCAATGGCCGGATTCGGTAACGAAATTGACGTGACGATTCATAAAGATAACAGTGTGACGGTTCGTGACTTTGGCCGGGGTATGCCTACTGGAATGCATAAATCGGGTAAGCCCACTATCGAAGTCATCTTAACCGTTTTACATGCTGGGGGTAAGTTTACCGAGCAAAACTACAAAACTTCAGGTGGACTTCATGGGGTTGGATCCTCTGTGGTTAATGCTCTTTCCAGTTATATGGACGTGAAAGTTGTGCGAGAAGGCACTGCTTATGAAGAAGAGTTCAAAGATGGTGGTCATCCAGTTGGAACTTTAAAATGTTTGGGTAAAACTAAAGAGCCGACAGGCACTACCATTACTTTTAAACCTGATGAGAAAATTTTTTCAACAATCAGATATAAGTATGAAACTATTCAAGAGCGCATCAGAGAGTCTGCTTTTCTGTTAAAGGGCGTACGCTTTGTTTTAACTGACGAACGTGAACCCGAACATCATGATGACTTTAAATATGATGATGGCATTAAAGCTTTTGTCTCATATCTCAATGAGGGTAAAGATTCTTTAAGCGATGTTTTTTATTTTTCCGGAAAACAAGATGAAATTGAAGTTGAGTTTAGCGGTCAATACAGTGACAGCTACTCAGAAAATCTGGTTTCTTTTGTTAATAATGTGCGCACTTCAGACGGTGGTACTCATGAAGTAGGAGCTCGTAGTGGCTTTACGCGTGCTTTTAACGATTATGCCAAGAAACAAGGCTTGTTAGGGAAAAAAGATAAAAATATTGACGGGTCGGATTATCGTGAGGGCTTAAGCGCGGTTTTATCAGTTAAGATTCCAGAAGAGCTATTGGAGTTTGAAGGGCAGACTAAAGGTAAATTAGGCACTCCGCAAGCAAGATCTGTAGTTGATGCGATTGTCTATGAAAAAATGTCTTACTACCTAATGGAAAAAGGTGAGCTGGCTCAAGAGCTGGTAAAAAAGGCGCAAAGAGCAAGGGATGCTCGTGAAGCTGCCAAAAAAGCGCGCAATGAAAGTCGAAATGGTAAAAAACGGCGCAAAAAAGAAGTGCTTTCAGGTAAGTTAACTCCAGCACAATCACGCAACCCCAAAAAGAACGAATTATTTTTGGTTGAGGGTGACTCAGCTGGTGGTTCCGCAAAACAAGGTAGAGACCGTAAGTTTCAGGCTATCTTGCCTTTACGTGGTAAAGTTTTGAATACCCAAAAGGCCAAGCTCCAAGATATCTTTAAGAATGAAGAGATTAACACCATGATCTACACTATCGGCGCCGGAGTCGGAGCTGAATTTAACGTGGAAGATTCCAATTACGATAAGGTAATTATCATGACGGACGCCGATGATGATGGTGCCCATATTCAGATTTTGTTGTTAACCTTTTTCTACCGTTATATGAGGCCAATGATTGAACATGGTAAAGTTTATATTGCTCTGCCTCCTCTTTATCGTCTGCAAAAAGGTCGTGGTAAAAAGGCTCAAGTGCAATATTCCTGGACCGATGAAGAGCTTGCTGCCGCTGAAAAGAAAATGGGTCGCGGTTATACTTTACAGCGATTTAAGGGACTGGGAGAAATGAATGCCGAGCAATTATGGCAAACAACTATGGATCCGGAAACCAGACTGCTTATTCGGGTCAAAATCGATGATGCTGCTTTGGCAGAACGGCGCGTTACCACATTAATGGGAGATAAGGCTGGAGCCAGACGAAAATGGATTGAAGAAAATGTTAAGTTTAGATTAGGCGATAACACTTCAATTTTAGAAGAAGAAAATGAATAAAAGAGGTTTTTAATTAATGGCTACAAAAGAACGAATTCGTGAAATGCCGCTTGAGCAGGTCATGGGTGAACGTTTTGGAAGATATTCCAAATACATTATTCAGGAACGGGCCTTACCGGATATTCGTGACGGGTTAAAACCCGTGCAAAGAAGAATCCTTTATGCCATGTTCCAAGATAACAATACTTACGACAAACCATTTAAAAAAGCAGCTAAAGCTGTGGGTAATATTATGGGTAATTTTCACCCTCATGGTGACAGTTCAATTTATGGAGCTTTAGTCCACCTCTCACAAGATTGGAAAATGCGTGAGCCATTAATTGAAATGCATGGTAATAACGGCTCAATGGACGGGGATGGCCCCGCAGCTATGCGTTATACTGAATCTCGTTTGAGTAAAATATCTAACATGTTACTGCAGGATATTGATAAAAATACAGTCAATATGGTCCTGAATTTTGACGATACCGAATATGAGCCCACCGTTTTGCCGGTACGTTTTCCCAATTTACTAGTTAATGGTTCTACCGGTATTTCAGCGGGTTACGCCACGGAAATACCACCACATAATTTAACCGAAGTAATTGATGCCACTATCTATTTGTTAAAAAATCCTAATGCCACTCTTGACGATCTGATGCAATTTGTCAAAGGTCCTGATTTTCCAACTGGTGCCATCGTTCTGGGTGAAAAAGGCTTGCGTGAAGCTTATGAAACAGGACGTGGCCGTATTCAGGTAAGAGCTAAATCTTCTATTCAAGAAATAAGAGGGCACCGTGAGGAAATTGTAATTACGGAAATTCCTTTTGCTGTTAATAAAGCACTGTTAGTTAAAAAAATGGATGAGATTCGGCTTAACAGAGAAATTGATGGTATAGCTGAGGTTCGGGATGAAACTGACCGTCATGGTTTGTCAATTGTAGTCGAATTGAAAAAGGGCGCCGATGCACAAAATATTTTAAATTATCTCTTTAAAAATACTGAACTGCAGGTTTCCTATAATTTCAATATGGTTGCGATTGATCACATGACGCCAATGCAGGTTGGTTTAAAGCATATCTTGTCTTCATACTTAGAACATGAAAAAGAAGTAGTTACCAAAAGAACTAAGTATGATTTAAATAAAGCTGAAGAACGTCTGGAAATTATCCAGGGCTTGATTCATGCCATGGACATTTTAGATCAAGTTATCAAAGTCATTCGGGCATCAAAGAATAAGACCGAAGCTAAGAAAAATTTGTCTAATGAATTTGAATTTTCAGC
Source organism: Lactobacillus sp. ESL0259 (assembly GCF_003693045.1). NCBI lineage: Bacteria > Bacillati > Bacillota > Bacilli > Lactobacillales > Lactobacillaceae > Lactobacillus > Lactobacillus sp. ESL0259. The sequence goes on from NZ_REHP01000006.1 coordinate 67,143, forward strand.
TCGACAAGCAGAAGCAATTGTTTCTTTGCAACTATATAGACTTACTAATACCGATGTAGATGCTTTAGTTAAAGAGCAAACGGAATTAAGCGAAAAGATAGCTCGTTTTAAGGAGCTTTTATCTAATAACAAAACTTTGGAAAAGGAAATAGTTAAAGAACTATCACTTGTTAAAAAAGAATTTGGTAATCCAAGAAGGACCGAAATTTCTTCTGCAAATGCTAAGATCCAAATTGATGAAAAAGCTCTAGTAGCCGATGAACAGGTACGTGTGTTGATAAGTCGCGATGGCTACTTGAAAAGATCTTCTATTCGTTCCTGGCAGTCAAGTGATGATGAGGATAACGGCTTGCCAAGCGGGGATGATGTAGTATTTGAAAAAACAGTATCTACTTTAACCAATTTATATCTTTTTACCAGTCGGGGAAATGTCATTTACCGTCCAGTAAATGAACTAGTTGAGGCAAAGTGGAAGGAAACTGGCCAACATTTGTCTCAAGAAATTGGTTTAAATGAGGATGAAAACATTATTCGTGTATTTGACTTTGACAATTTAAAGCAAAGTGTCAACTTTTTACTTGCTACCAACGATGGCTATATCAAACAATTACAATTAAGTAATTTGCAACCTACAAGAACTTATCGTTCACGAGCAATTACAGCGCTAAAAATGAAAAAACCAGACAGTATGGTCGTCCGCGTTGATTTAGTTAAGAGTAACAGTAATGACGAAATAATTTTATTTACTCATAACGCATATGCTATTCGCTATAATTTGGCAGAAATTCCAGAATCTGGCGCCAAATCGTTTGGAGTAAAGTCTGTCAATCTGAAGCCTGCGGACTATGTCATTTCATATATCTTAATAAATCCTGACTATCTTGACCTGGTTCATGTTGGAATCATTACACAAAGGGGAGCATTTAAACAATTTAAAGCTGATTTAGTAAATAAAGTATCACGGGCTAAACGAGGAGTACTTGTATTAAGAGAACTTAAAACTAAACCTCACCGCATTGTTGCAGTTACGTCTTATGGGCAAGACCATACTCTGATTGTAACCACTAAGAGTAAGAGGCATATAAAGATCTTAACTAGTGCTTATCCGTTAGGTGATAGATATTCGAATGGTTCATTTGTGATTGATACTACTAGTGACGGGGAGCCAGTTAATATAAAACTAAGTAGGCCATTAAGCAATAATTAATTTTAGTTTATTTAATGATATCAATAAATTGTGAAAGTGCTTTATTGAATTACAATAATACTTTGACACAAGGGGGTTTTTGATTGATAATAGCATATATATAGAGCCATATTATTGTTAAGATAGAAGGAATAATTTTATGCCTAAAACAGATACAATACTCTCAACCAAGTCCTTACATTATTTTTTGCAATTAATTGATACTATGAATTATACCCAGGCAGCCCAGATCCTGGGCATTACTCAACCGGCTTTAACTCAACAAATTAAGAAAATCGAGCATGCAATTGGAACACCGTTATTTGGGCAGATGGGCAAAAAGCTTTACCTAACGGAAGCGGGTAAGCAATTGCAAACTGGAGCGATTCAATTGCTTGGAACCATTAATTCTGTGGTTAGTGATATTCAAGAATTTACTCAGTCTGATAAGGGTAATATTGCAATCGGTGTTTTAGAAAGTGTTGATTCTGATCTCCTCAGACGGTTTTTGATTGAGTTTAACCAAAAGTTTCCGAATATAACTATTAGTGTCTCTTATTTTAACCGGAAAGATCTTTGGTATAATCTTGATAATAATTTAATTGATTTAGGGTTGCTTTATGTTCCTGAAACTGCTAAGAAAAGTCAATCCAATATTCAGAATCAGTATGAACGAATGAAAGTCACACAAGAGAGATTGACAATTTTGACACACAATTCTAAATTTAAGGCAAAAAAGGCATACCCAGTTTCCAAATTCTTAGGAAAAAATTGGGTACTTTATCCGGATAGTTTTTACTTAACTCAATTGTTAAAAGATAAATTAGGCTCTAAATTAAATGCTAAAAACGGGTTAAATGTTCCTTTAACCTTTACTTCAACCAAGCAAATGGTTGATACAGCGCAGGAAACTGATTATGAGACAGTTGTAGGTGAATCATATTATCAGCTCCACCAAGACGAAATTGATTTAACACCAGTATTTTTAAAAGGTGTTCCCAAATTTACAACATCAATTATTTATCGCAAGGGTAAGAGAGAAGTTCCTCGGATTGAAAACTTTTTAGCCGAATTTAAAAAGTTTTTGCAAGCATAATTCTTCATACATGTGCTAAGACATAATAAATTATTTAAACTAAAATTTACATTTTACTGGGAAGAAAAGGTTTTATTAGGTAAACTAGAAGATAAGTAAAAAATTTAAAAGAAACAGGGGAAAGTTAAATGGAAAAAGAATTAGTTTTTGGTCATCAAAATCCAGATACAGATGCCATAGGAACTGCAATTGCTTATTCATATTTGCAAAATAAATTAGGCTACAATACAGAAGCGGTTGCTTTAGGTGAGCCTAACGATGAGACAGCCTTTGCGTTAAAGAAATTTGGTTTTGAAGCACCAAGAGTTATTAAAACAGCTGCTAATGAAGTGCAGAAGGTAATGCTAGTCGATCATAATGAACCGCAGCAAAGCGTTTCCGATATTGATAAAGTAACTGTAACTCATGTGGTTGACCATCATAGAATTATGAATTTTAATACAAGTATGCCTCTGTTTTATCTTGCAGAACCTGTAGGTTGCACCAGTACGATTATGTTTGGACTGTACAAGCATTTTAAGGTGGAAATTCCCCAAAATATTGCTGGAATTATGCTCTCTGCAATAATATCAGACACATTATTGCTAAAATCGCCCACTACTACTGAGAGAGATAAAAAGGCCGTTCAAGAACTTTCAGAAATTGCTAATGTGGATTACCAAAAATATGGTTTGGAAGAATTGAAGGCTGGTACTAATATAGCAAGTAAATCGGAAGAAGAATTAATTGATTTAGATGCTAAATCATTTGATTTGAACGGTAAGAACGTTCGGGTTGCTCAAATCAATGTAGTTGACTTACCAGAGGCTTTGGAACGTAAAGAGGCTTTCTTAAAGACAATGAGCGATTCAGCCAAGTCTGAAGGCTACGATTTATTCATGCTGCTTATAACTAATGTACTTGACTCAGATTCAACTGCATTAGTTATAGGTTCAGATGAGGCTTTGGCTTCATTTGAAAAGGCATTTGGTGAGGTTAAGGATTCTGAAATTAGCTTGCCAGGTGTTGTTTCAAGAAAGAAACAGGTTGTGCCACCGTTAACTGAAGCTTTTAAGTAATTTAAAAAACACGAAATAGAGAAAATCTATTTCGTGTTTTTTTAATCTTTGTTAATTTCCTTAGCCAAAATGATGAATGATTTGCATACTCTTTCAGCTTTGTCAGGTGACATTTTTCTAAGTTCATTAAGAACCTTCTTAATAAATACTGGAGTATTATCTTGATGATTTTCAACTTTAACTTCTTTAAAGCGATAGGCATTCATAATAATATCTGGTGTAGTTGTATTTAAGGCTCTGGCAATGGAGTCAAGCTTTTGAATACTAATATTCTGGTTTTTGGTACGCTCAAGACGGGAAATAAAATTGACCGATAAATCGCTTAATTCAGCGAGATCCTCCTGGGTTAATTTCTGTTCACGTCGCCTGCGACATATTTCTTTTCCTAAATTTATACTCATGGAATAAATTCAACCCTTTCAAAAAAATAAATCCATATTCTATAATAACAGATTAATTATAGAATTAAACATTAAAATAAAAAAATAATGAATAAAACACTTGCTTTTAGCAAAATTAAACTCAAACTAAATGTTTTAAACTATACCCCACATAGTATTGTAAGCTATTTTTTGAGAAAATAAAATAAAAAAGCACCAATTAATAACCTTAAAGTGAAAAAGGAAAGAGTGGCAAATATTATATTAAAGACTGCTTTCGCTTGCCAAGTCTGCGAGTAGAAAGGCGCTTGTTTAAAAAAGAGAACAACTAATTGGGTTTATATATTTATAAAACCTAGAAAGCGCTTTTATTTATATTTTTCCATATTTATGCTAGTTATTTTGAATATAGAAATTAATGACGTATAGTTTAACTATATTTTGGGGTAGTATTTTATATCTGTTCGCATAATTCTTATATTGTAAATTAAAATTAAAACTGAAGTTTCTATCTAAATCAAAAATACACTGTCAGTCTTTATCAGAAAACTTTTGGCAACTTTTGAATATCAAGTAATTTTTGTTTGAGTTCAAGCGGGTGATTTAGGTTTGATATATTTCATCATACTGCAGTAGTAATATACAACTTCGTATAATATATATTATGTAAAGTTATATTAAAAATTCAGGATAGAGGGTTAATCAACAAATACATTGGTTAAAATATTTATGTTGACACAAGTATTTAGAGTCTTTTAAAATTAACTGATCATTTAACAGCAATTAATTATCTCAGTAGTAATTTAAATTTTTCTTACATAGATAGATTTCCATCTTTGAATTCACAAAATTTAATATAGAAACAACTAGTTCTAAATCGTAAAAGTTTATGTATTAAGTGGCAAATCATCATAAGTGTGAATCGTTAATGTAAGTGGTAAGTTTAGTGTCTTTTTAATTGGTATAAAGAAAGTGTGCGATTTACTGGAAATAGTAATTTGGTGTTACATTTATTTTATTGCTTTCATTAAAATTATAGTTTTAATGAAAGCAAATAAAGGAAGTATTGCAGTCAAAATTTTCTTTATATCAGACTCTAACGCTCACACAAAGTTAGCAATTAGCGCGTAAGTTTTTAAACGAGATATTTTAAATTGTTGCTTTAAATATGTTAATGTATAGCTTAAAAATAAAGCTGTTTCCCCTCTTTTAAAGTAAGCTGCAGCTAGCTCCAATTACCTGGTTTTCTCTCCTAATGCTCTATAATTTTGATCTGAACACTCTATTTTTAGTAATTAATTATCAGGCTTAAACAACTAAATAATATTTAACAAATCACCCTCTTAATTTCTAGCAAATTAAACCGCAGTTCAAAAATCTGTGCGATAAATGTACTTGAGCGACTATCTGTTTGATTTTTCCCCTTTCTTTAAGGTAACCAAGAATAAAAAAGACAAACATACATTCTGATTTTGCTTTATAATAGAATACATAATTATTTCAGTCAGGAGAATTTTGCTACGTGGAAACAAAAAGATACTTAGATCTAATCGATGATGAATTGAAAAAAATGCCGGATTTTGTCAAAGATTATAACTTTGGTACCAGTCATTCTTTAGCTACATCCTATCAATATTTAACAGAAATCAGACGTTTCTTTGACTGGCTGCGCCAAGAAGGCATTTCACAGGCTAAAAATAATCAAAAAATTGAAACCGAAACTTTGGCCAAACTGCAGCGTAATGACATTATGCTTTATATTAACTATTTGGGTCACGTCAAAAATAAGCAGGGTAATCTTAACTCCCCCACTACTATCAATCGTTCCATAAATGCGTTAAGGTCCTTGTTTAAGTTTTTAACCATAACCGCTGATAATATTAATGGTCAGCCATATTTTGAACGAAATGTAATGCTTAAAATTGATTCACTCAATAATACAGAAACGCTGAACTACCGTGCACATGTCCTTGAATCACACATGTATACCGGCAAATTAAAATACCAGTTTCTAGACTTTATTGCTACTAAATACGAACTTCAATGCAATAAACATGCTCTACCGGGTTTTAAAGTTAATAAAGAACGTGATATGGCAATTATTGCATTAATTTTGGGAACAGGGATAAGGGTCTCAGAATGTGCAGGAATTGATGTTTCTGACATTAATTTTAGAAAGGCTACGTTGGACGTAACACGTAAAGGTGGTCAAAGAGACAGCGTTCCAATTGCCGAATGGACAATAATTTATATCAAAGGATATAAAAAGATTCGCCAGGAACGCTATTCAGCCTCAAAAAAAGATGCAGCATTTTTTCTTACACGGTGGCACAATAAAACAAGAAGAATTACTGCCAGTGCAATTGAAAAGATGGTTAATAAATATTCAGCTGCCTTTGGACATCCACTTACCCCTCATAAATTGCGCCATACTGTGGCTTCTGAATTATATGATGTGACTAAAGACCAGGTTTTGGTTGCCCAGCAGCTGGGACAAAAAGGAACTTCAGCAACTGATTTATATACTCACGTCGATCAAAAAAAGCAAAGAGCTGCCTTGAATGAGATTACTGAAGCTGATAAAAACAATAGTAAAAAGCAAGCATAATAGTGCTTGCTTTTTTGGTTATTCGAATCTTGTCTGCCAATTTGAACTTTGATTAGCCTCAAAGCACATTTTTATTTCTGCTAAAGAGTTTCGTGGTACTGACAAAGCTGGCAGATTATCAAAGTCAAAGAACGAGCATTTTTCAGTTTCAGTATTATTGACAAACTTTCCTCCTAAATCTCTGCAGAGAAAAATAACATTGCACACATTGATATCGCGTTCAACTCGTTTATTATCATAAATGTTAGTTGAATGGTTATTTACGGCAATAATTTGCTCAACCGCAATTCTATGTCCAGATTCTTCTTCTGCCTCCTTTATACAATTTGCTTTAACCGTCATATTTGGCTCACACCACCCGCCAGGCATTGACCATAAATTGTCGGTAGACTCTTTCACCAGCAAAATTTTTTGGTTATTAAAAATTGCTGCTCTGGTAGATACTTTAGGGGTTTGATAGCCATCATCACTACTAAATAACCCCTTAACCACATCAATCGGCTCACCAGTTTTAGCAGCCATCATCTTTGTGGCAATTTCTCTTATCTGCTGGTATCTTTCTCTATCAAAACGATCGTGGCCGTATTCAATACCATCTTGAGCAATACTTTGTAGTTCTATTGCCCACCTTGAAAGTTGGTCTAATTTTTTCATAAAAAGCCCCAATTTCTTAGCAAAAGAGCAACCTTTCAAAGGTTGCCCTTACTTTGTTAAATCAATTTTATCAATATCTATCATCCAGCCAATAGCAAAAGATTTTTCTCCCAAATGTGTCGCAATAACGGGACTAAACTTCGTTACTGAAATATTTTGTTTAGGAAACTTTTTCTTTAAAAAGTCCTCTGCTTCTTCAACTTGACTTTTATCATTAGAATCAATGATAAAAAGTTTAATTTTGTCTTTATAAGGCAACTTATCAATCTTTTCCACTGTTAAACTTTTAATTTTGATAAAAGCCCGTTTCATTGATCGAATCTTATCAAATGCCACAATATCGCCATCTTTAAAAGTAAGCAGTGGCTTGATGTTCAGCATGGATCCGATAAAAGCAGTGGCATTGCTTAAACGTCCCCCACGACTCAGATTTTTTAAATCATTGACTACAAAAATCTCATCAATGGTTGATTTGATTTTATCTAATTTTACCAGAATGGTATCAAGGTCAAGACCATTCTTTATCATTCTGGCTGCAGCTAAAACCAAATTTCCCTGCAGACGAACTGTCATCCTTGAATCTATAGCATGTAGATTATATTTGGGATTGTTTTCCGATATATTACAAAGTGTCTGATAAAAACCTGAAATTCCGCTTGAAAGTGTAATTGCGATAATAGCTTCATACCCTTCGTCATGTAAGCGATCAAAAAGACGAATTAAATCACCGCTACTTGGTTGAGAAGTCTTAGGAAAATCAGCTCCCTCTCTTTGCATTTTAAAAAGCTGATCAGAAGTAATATCAACATTTTCTAAGTACTCTTTTTGACCTATGATTATGGGAATAGAAATAACAATAATATTGTTTTTTTCCGCCTCTTGTTTTGTTATGGCGCTGGTACTATCAGTAACTAAAGCAATCTTCATCTAACTTACCTTTCGCTTTTGTCTGTACAACATACAAGAATTATAGCATAAAAAAATAAGTGTTTCGACCATCAACTAGTAGAACAAATTATTTTTCACTTCTTTGTAATAACTCACTGAAGATGTGGTTAAAAGTTGCTACTTCTTGTTTGCTAAGACCTTGCAACAAGGATTCTTCTATCTCTTTTAATACTTGTTTTAATTGGATAATTTTTTGAAGTCCTGTTTCATTTAACAAAACAATTTTGCTTGAATCTTTCTCAGATCTTTTAACTGTAATAAAACTAACTGTTTTCTTCTGCTGTAATTGTCTACTCAATGTAGATAACGAAATTTTTAAATTGTCAGCTAAATCTCCCATTTTTAAAGCTGTATTGTTATTTTGATCGAAATATAGCAAAATTCTAGTTTGTGATAAATTTAAGCCACATTTTCTATTTATTTCGTTTTTTATATTTCCCGCAATTGTGCTAAAAGATAAAACATCCATTTAACTACCTTTTCTGATAAAAACCAAAATAACTTATAAGCATGTATTTAAAAAGTCCATATGTTTTCCCAAAGAAAATTAGTTTGTGAAACAATTGGGTTACCTGTATAGTAATATTATTTACTATTATTTTTTGCTTATAAATATTTATATTAATAACTTTAAATCTATATTACCAGTATATCAGTTTTTTGCAATAGCTGCTTTAAAAAGTAGATTTATAATTAATATATGATTAGTAGTACTCTTTTTTAAGATTTAATCATAAAATCTGCCTAAAGCGAATACAAATTGTTTAATAATTGATATAATAGTAAGCGTGTTTTGAGGTGATAATTATGGCTTTTGACGGCTTATTCATACATAGTCTTTTAAATAGTGTTAAGCCAAAAATAATCAATGGTCGGCTTTCAAAAATATACCAACCATTTGAACAAGATTTAGTATTAACTTTTAGAAAAGAGCGCAAAAATATTCAGTTGTTACTATCAGCAAATGCGCAATACCCTCGGTTTTACATAACTAGCCAGACTATTGCCAATCCTGATAAGGCTCCTACTTTTGTCATGGTACTGCGCAAATATTTGGAAGGCTCAGTATTAAAAGAGATTGAACAGCTGGGTGTGGACCGCATAGTAAATTTCAATTTTAGTAATCGTAATGAGCTGGGAGATCAAGTTCAGTTAGTTTTATCTTTAGAATTAATGGGACGACATAGTAATGTCATACTTTATGATCAAAAAAGTGGACATATAATCGATTTGCTTAAACGGATTAATCCAGATGAAAACAGAGTGCGGCTGCTTTTACCTAAAGCAAAATATGAATTACCGCCCTTAATATCTGGAATAAACGGCTTTGAAGTAACAGAAAAAGAGTTTAAAGAAAAAACTATGCATTCTGATCCAGTAGATTTTGCCAGTCAAATTGGTGGCCTGGATCGTGACGATCGTCAGGAGCTCACTGGTTATTTGGAAGATGATTTTTCTTATTCGTCCTTTAAAACTTTTATGGATCAGTTTAATAAAAAAGGCGCTTTTATATTAAAAACGCCAAAAAATAAACGTAAGATTTTTCCCTACCTACCCTACCATCTTAACCTGACAAAAGAAAGTGCTGATCCGGATATTAATCATGCTTTAGATGAGTTTTACGAGTATCAGTCAAATCAAGATTGGGTACGGCAAAAGTCAGCTCAAATTGAGCGGCTAATCAAAAATGAGTACAAAAAATTAACCAAAAAAATTGTTAAGCTCAAAAAGCAGCTAGAACAGGCAGAAAATTCTGAAGGATACAGGATACAAGGAGAAATACTTAACGCAAATTTATCGCAAGTTAAGCCAGGGATGGCAGAGGTTTCTTTGCCAAATTATTATGATAATAATCGCCCATTAAAAATTAAACTTGATGTTGCCCTTTCTCCGGCCCGTAATGCGCAGAAATATTTCACTAAATATAAAAAATTACGTGATTCTATTAAACACGTTAAAGAGCAAATATCTATTGCTCAGGATAACTTAGATTATTTTGATTCTGTTCAGACTGCAATTGATAATGCTGAACCGCAAGATATCGATCAAATTACTGAAGAGTTAATGAACCAGGGATATTTGAAGAAGCCCCAAAAACCAAAACGGAAAAAGAAAATTACCGAAAAAAATCTGAATAAATTTCGTATATCTTCGGGTAAAACTGTTTTAGTTGGCAAGAATAATTTGCAAAATGACTGGCTAACTTTAAAAAAGGCCAATAAAACTGATATTTGGTTTCATGTTAAAAATATTCCGGGCTCACACGTGATTTTGCAATCAGCTGAGGCGACAGATGAGGACATTCGAGAAACAGCTGAAATTGCCGCATATTTCTCTAAAGCTAAAAATTCTGCGCACGTACAAGTCGATTATGTTCAAGATAAACGTGTCAAAAAACCAAATGGAGCAAAGCCAGGCTTTGTAATTTATACTGGTCAAAATTCAATTGAAGTAACCCCTGAAAAAACCAGGGTATTATCGAAGAGAATAAATTAAAAAGCGAGGATGATTTCTTCATCCTCGTTTTTTAAATCGGCTGAGTGGTTAATGATAAAGACTCTAAAACACTTAAAATAAGTTCAGTAGTTTCGATACTTGAAAACACTGGTATGTTCTGATTCAAAGCCTCATCGCGTATTCTAGTTGCATCATCACTAGCGGAATCAGATAAATTTGTAATATTTATTACCATATCAATCTTATGCTGGCGAATCTTGTCTAATAAGCTGCGAGAGCCATGACTAATTTTTGACACTATTCCAGTTGTAATACCGGCTTCTGCCAGTTCATTAGCCGTGCCCTCGGTTGCAATTATTTTAAAGCCTAACCGATAAAATCTTTGAGCCAATTCTGTAACTTTTTTCTTATCTTCGTCACGCACAGATATAAAAATTATTCCATAATTTGGTATTTTTAAACCACTAGCTTCATACCCTTTGTATAAGGCCTTTGCGAGTTCGGTATCCCTGCCCATAACAGAACCAGAAGACTTCATTTTAGAATCGAACGTATTTTCGCTTTGATAATTAATATAAGAAAAGACTGGCATTTTAACAAATATAAAGCTATTTGAACGCCATAATCCACTTTTGTATCCCAATTCAGGCAAAGACTTTCCGATTAAAACTTCTGTCGCACATTTGGTAATATCCTTACCAAGAGCCTTGGAAAGAAAAGCAATATTATGGCCGGCATAAGGCTTAATTTGTAATAAATATACTTTCTTATCAACAATTAAGAAATGTAAAGTAAAAATACCACGCATATTGATACGCTTAACTAGTGCAATAGTAAATTCAGTTAATAATTTCTTGGCCGTTTTGGATAAGTTTTGTGGTTTAAAAACAGCTATTGAATCTGACGCATGTGAACCTGTTTGTTCCAAGTGCTCAATGATACCTGGAAGGGTTACATTTTTTCCATCTGAAATGGCAGTTATCTCATATTTATTTCCCTCAATAAAATGAGATAAGCTTACCTTAGAAAGCTGATTTTCTTTTAAATATTTTTTTAAGGCTGGTAAATCATAAACGACAGCCGATTTTTGCTTTACTCCCAAATTATTAAAACCACCAATTAAAATTGGAAATCCGTGTTCTTTAATGAACTTCTGAGCAGCACTTTTATTAACAGTCGTTAAGAGTTTGTTTTGACTTAAATTTTTTACTGGTTTATTTAACGCCTGTTTTATGCGATCTTTAGGATTAACATCCTTGTTACCTAAAATATTCAGACCGTTTTCGATAAGTTTCTTACGCAGAGCATTCATTTCTTTACCAGAAAACTGTATTAAAACATCTTTGATTTTTTCTTTCTTGGCAATTTGAAGAATACTTTCAACTGTAATTGGCTCAAAATAAACTTTAGCTACTCTTTTGTAGCTAATAGCAACTGATTCATCGTTATTTGAAAGTAAAATAATGTCATAATTATTATTATGTAAAGTATCAATTGCATGACTTATCATGTAGTCGAATTCACTCGTAACTGACACTTGTGATGGCAGCATTCCAATTATTAAAACCTTTTTAGAGGCAGTCAAAACTTGGCTTTCGTCTTGAACTCCAAATGAACTATAATATGCTTTAACTAATGGCTTAATGGTTCCCGCAGTGCCATCAATTTGCTGGAAGGCGGGTTTTAAATGTATTTTTACAAGTCTTTTTTCAATCGCATCCACACTGATCATAGATAAGTTAGCAATTAAAAGATTACGAAACCCCCTCTTTTTGGCTTCAATTAATAATTCATCGGTTAAGTGCTCATTTACTAATTTATGACCAATTTCAACTATATGAAACAGCTTTTGGAAATATACTGGATGAATATGAACAATTTCATGTAATTCTTGATAACTAAAACCTTTTGCAATTGCAGCGAGTAGCTTAAGTAAATGTAACTCATCAGGTTCTTTTAGATCAGAAATAATTTCTGATTTATCCTTAGCTTTTTCCGCCTGCAAAACGCTTAGTGACATTTTTATATTTACTGTTGAAGCCAGACCTTTTAAAAAAGCAGATTCAAAATTTGTACCTAAACCAATAGCTTCCCCACTCGCCTGCATTCTGCTGCCTAATTTGTAATGATTGCTACCAGATTGCGTTAATGACCAAAATGGCATCCTAATGGCTACTTTGTCTAAGGTTGGTTCGATTGCAGCATTAAGTCCTGATAATGGATCTTTAATTTCATCTAAACGATAACCGAGTGCAATTTTACAAACAATATAACCCAAACTATACAGTCCTATCCTCTTAGACCAAATAGCACTACGCGTTAGTCTGGGCTTTATCGATAAAACTTTGACAGCAAATTTAGTACCTTCGTGTTTAACGGCGAAATGTATATTAAGAATTCCTACTATTTGCAGACTATCTGCTATTTTTTTGGCAATTGTCCGAATCATTTGTACTTGGTCATTGTTAAGGGTCAAGGCTGGCATTACAGCCGCCGAATCACCGGCATTAATAGCTACAGACTCAATAGTATCTGCTAGATTAGTAAAAAGTGTATTCCCTGAGCCATCACGAATAATATTGGCAATTATTTCGTCCCAAGAAGATAAGTCTTCTGCTAAGTGATAATTGCCAAACGAAAAATTTTCCAGTCGTTTTTCTTTTTGTAAATATTCGTTTAGATCAGTAATATTATTAAAAATAATTTTTTGGTTAAGCACTGAATCATTTTGTTTGATAAGCATCACAGGAAAGTGAACGGACTCTTCCAGTTGTTTTTGCAAATTAATTGCATCGAAATCAGTTAGATTCCAATATTTGCTGGCCTCAATCTGATTTTCTGTCAGAAAAGCGTTCATTTTTTGATGATTGTCAATTGCCAAAGTGCGTTTGTTTAAAGTTAACAAGCGCACTCCCATTTGACTCAGAATACCATCTTGAACAAGTTCCCGGGTAACTTTTAAACCAGTTGTAGAGCCGTAAGCAGAGATAATGGCATTTGGTTCTTCCATGCGAATTATTCTTTTGAGAAATTCCAAGGTCATTGGTTCAAGATATACGGTTAAGCCGGGTTTTTTATCAGTAGAAATAGTTGCAGGGTTAGGATTGACTAAAACAACTTGAATATCTTCTTCAAAAAGTGCATTAATAGCGTCTTCAACTAATAAATCAGTTTCGGATACTTTACCGACTAAAGTTGGACCTGATCCGATGATTAATACTTTATCTAAATCATTATCTAAAGGCATGTTTACACCATCATCTTTACAAAGTTATCAAAAATGGGAAGAGCATCTAGACTTCCTGGTGCTCCTTCGGCATTGAAAGCTGTACCAATTACCTTATTGGTTTTATTGCTGTAACCGGCAAGTAATTCACTGTGAAGATCGTAAAATTCTCTTTCCATTTTGAATTGAACGCTGTTTGGCAGAACCAGTTGATCAATATTCATAGCCACTTGCCAAATCTTGTTTGTATTTTGATCAATTACAGGGTAATTAATACCATTATATGGTTGTGGTAAGTCGACAAGTTCAAAATTCAAAAAATCGCTTAATGTTAAAAACCCTAAGCCAATTCCCCAAATGGGAATTTGACCATAAAATGCTGAGAGAATTGGTTCTAGGTCTGGCATTAATTCATTTGGCCTGCCAGGCCCTCCCGAGATGATAATTCCTTGCGGTCGCAAATTTTCAATATCGGGCACAGCAACATTATATGGTAAAACTGTAGCATTAACCTTTCTTAAAGATAATTCTCTAAGCATGGAATGCTTTAAACCAAGATCAATTATAGCTACAGTTTTCCCTACATTCGGTACTGCATAGGCATTCTTAGTAGAAACAGCTGCAGATTTGTTTTTGGGCAATACCAAGGCTTTAATTTGGTCAAAAGCGTGTTCATCATTTGTGTCCATAATCGACGCTTTGATTGTTTTCTCCTTATTCAAAAGATGAACTAAGGCTCTGGTATCGACATTAAAAATTGCTGGTATATTTTTTTCTTTTAAAAAAGAAGCTAAATCCTGAAAGTTGCCACTTTCGGAAATATTTTGTGCAACATCATTGGCGATTATTCCTTTTACTGTCGGATTAATGCTTTCATAGTCAATAGCATTAATACCGTTGCCACCAATCATTGGGGCAGTAAATACGAGAATTTTGCCTGTATTGGTTGGGTCAGTCAGTGCTTCTTGATAACCAAAATTACCCGTTTGAATTGCTAACTCACCGGTAGAAATTATTGAAGCTCCTAATCCTTCTCCTGGAAAAGATTGACCATTTTCCAGAATCAAATATCGTTTCATTTAATCACTTTTTTCTCTCAATTCAGTCAGTCTTTGCAAAAAAATTCGTGGAGGTTTTACTGCAAATTCGAGCCATTTACCAGTTGTTGGCTGTCTGAACCCTAATACTTGAGCATGCAAAAATTGACCATTTCCCTTTAAGGTATGATGCGGTCCGTATAATGGGTCCCCTGCAACAGGATGTCCAATATAAGCAAGGTGTACCCTGATTTGATGAGTTCGACCTGTTTCAAGTTGACATCTGAGTAAACTGTAATTTTGAAATTGTTCAAGAACAGTAAAATGTGTAATGGCTTCTTTGCCGTTTGCTACTACAGCCATTTTTTTACGATTATAATGATCGCGTCCAATTGGAGCTTCTATTGTTCCTTGTTTTTCAGAAAAATTGCCGTGTACTATTGCTAAATACAGTCTTTTATTAGTTTTTGTGGCCAATTGTTCTTCTAAACTTTCACGCGCCAAAGCATTTTTGGCCACCATTAATAAACCAGATGTATCCTTGTCAATGCGATGGACAATGCCCGGACGAAATCCTTCAGGGCTTTTAGCCAGATTTTTCGTATGAAACAATAATGCATTAACGAGTGTGTGATCTGGGTGTCCAGCAGCTGGATGGACTACCATACCCTGTGGCTTGTTAACTACTATAACGTCTTGATCTTCATAAACTATGTCTAATGGAATATCTTCTGGGACTAGAGCCAGTGGCTTTAATTTTGGAACAATAACCGTAATTAAGTCATTTTTTTGAACCTTATAGGACGACTTAACTATTTTTTGGTTAACCAGGATATTTTGATCATGGAGCAATTCCTGAATTCGCGAACGTGATAAAGAAGGAATTGCGTTTGCCAGCACTTTGTCTATTCTGCCCTTTTCATCATGGATAACAAGCTGGTATTTATTTAGCATCGTTTTTTTCGCTTTCGTCAAAAAAGAGTAGATAAATAAATACCAATATTATGCCAATTGTAATGGCAGAGTCAGCAATATTAAAAATATTGAAGTGAATAAAGTCAACTTGAATCATATCAATAACATACTTTAAATGAATACGGTCAATTAAATTGCCAATAATTCCGCCTAAAACCAGTGCTACACCAGAATCAAAAAGCTTACTGTGAAAATTGTTTCGTAACAGGTAATATAAACAAATTACGATAGCGATAATACTAATCAGGTAAAAAAGTCCCATTTGACCGGGCAAAATATTCCAAGCAGCTCCGTCATTTTGTACATAAGTAAATGAAAAAACGTGGGGAATAATCTGCTGCGTTTCTCCCAGCTGGTAATTACCGGCAATAAAGGATTTCAACCATTGATCAAGAAGTACAATAAATAGTGAAATAATTAAATATAAGAATTGCATTGATACTTTTTAAAATAAGCCACTAATTTTACCATTATTGTCAACGTCAATATCTAATGCTGCTGGGTGTTTAGGTAATCCTGGCATATCTAAAACATGTCCAGTGGTGATAACAATAAATCCAGCTCCATTTTTCAGACTTGCGCCCTTCACATGCAAAGTAAAATCGGTTGGTGCTCCTAATAGTTTTTGATTATCAGTAAATGAATACTGTGTCTTGGCAATAATGACTGGCAGCCTATCCTTCCCCATTTTTTCAAGTTCATGAATATCATTTTCGGCTTTTTCAGTATATTCTACTTTAGCTGCATGATAAATTTTTTGTGCTATTTTAGCAATTTTAGTTTTTACCTTATCATCTTTTTGATAAGTGGGTACCAGCTTGCCTGCTGCTGAATTTGCTAAATCAAGGACAGCTTTCGCAGCTTCTATTCCGCCTTTTGAGCCCTGTTCATGATAATCAACGACAACAGAATCAATTCCTTCTTCTTTAATCAATTGCTGTAAAAGCGAAAGTTCATTTTCGCTGTCAGTTGCAAAATGATTAATTAAAACAATCACAGGAATACCATAATTACGCATATTGTTCATATGTCTCTTAAGATTTGCAAAACCGCTACGTAAAGCAGACAGATTTTCTTTACTTAAGTTTTCAGTAGTACCTTCTGCTTGATATTTTAAGGCACGTACGGTCGCCACGACCACGCTGGCATCAGGCTTTTTATCCAAATGCTCAGATACAAAGTCCATGAATTTTTGACCACCTAAGTCGCTGCCGAATCCTGCTTCAGTTAAAACATAATCACTTAAATGCAATGCTAAATTAGTTGCCATAACGGTATTGGCACCATGGGCAATATTGGCAAAAGGTCCACCGTGTACAAGAGCGGGTGTATGTTCAATTGTTTGCACTAGATTTGGCTTTAAGGCGTTAGAAAGCAAGGCTGCAATTGCACCCTCAAATCCCAAATCCTTGACATACACAGGCTTATCATTTTTAGTGTAGCCTACGAGCATTAGACCAATTCTCTTTTTTAAATCATTAATGTCGGTAGCCAAACACAAAATGGCCATTAGTTCATTGGCAACTGTGATTGCAAAACTGGATTTGTGCTCAATTCCGTTGAACTTTGAACCTTGTCCTACAGTGATATTTCTTAAACTGCGATCATTTACGTCAATTCCTCGTTTCAAGAGAATCCGGTCAGGATCTAGTCCAAGTTCATTTCCCTGATAAATGTAGTTGTCTACTAAGGCTGCCAAAGTGTCAATAGCAGCTGTCAAGGCATGCATATCTCCCGTAAAATGGAGGTTAATGTCTTCCATTGGAATTACCTGGGCTTGTCCACCACCAGTTGCTCCGCCTTTTAAGCCAAAAACTGGGCCCATTGAAGGTTCGCGCAAGGCAATCATCGTTTTCTGGTGTAATTGATTGTTAATAGCATCTCCCAGACCAATAGTCATTGTTGATTTACCTTCTCCAGCTGGAGTTGGAGAAATTGAAGTAACCAGAATCAGTTTACCAAGGTGCTTGTTCGCCAATGTCTTTTTAATTGCCTGCCAATTAATCTTGGCTTTATTATTGCCATATGGCTCAATATCTGAGCTGCTTAAACCAACTTTAGCAGCAATTTCGTTAATGGGTAATGCGTGTGCTTCTTGTGCAATTTGAATATCTGATTTCATTGCGCATGCCTCTTTCTGTAAAAAATTAATAATAATATCTCATCTTATGTAATATCCTTTTCATATTAGAATTTAGGTCCCACCTTTTGTATAATCAATTGTCATTATATCAAACATTAAGCAATTTTTATGCATTACCTGCTATAAATTAAGAATAAAGCTAAATTTTCTGCTTTGGCGCTCACATCACTATTCTATTTTGACTATTTTTCAAATCTTAACAAATAATAATGCCCAAATTCCTCCAATTTAATTTCATAAATCTTAAAAATATGCCATTGCAGCAAAATTGTTGGCTCAGATAACATTTTGGTCTTAGAACGAAATGGGAGTTTGAATATGCTCGTATCCCAGTATGAATTAAAATAAGTATAGAGCAATAACATAAAGAAAAATAAAATACAAATAAGTGCTGGCCAATTAAAAGCTTTAGTGCTTTCATATAAAAATATCAGACTCAAGAAAAATACAATTAAGATCCAGCAAAAATATATTAATCCACTACGACCTAAAATAATAAAATGCTTTTTTTTCATAAAAATCCCTGTTAATACCAAATTTTTGTATTGAGGTTACTGTGATTAGTAGTATCGAATAAAGTTTTCATATAGTCGCTAAATCGCGGCCTTTGACTAACTAAGATTTTAAATTCCTTAGAGGAGTATAAATTTTTTAGTTGCTTTTTTTCTATATGATTATGGCCAGTAAAATATTGATAATTCATTTCAATAAAAAGACGGTTTACCTTTTGTAGCAGTCTAGCTTGTTCATCGTTTAAGTGATCTTTTTTATTTGAATTACCAGTTAAATTTCTTATTTGAATGTTCTTTAAGTAGCTGTGAAAGTGAACCAGATTCGGATCTAGCCGTTCTTCTTTAGTTAAAAAAGGTTTCATATCAAATGTATGACGCTGATATTCAATGTGATCGGGTTTTACTTTGACTATGCCATATCCTTGATCGTATGAACAAAAACTTGAAGTAACAATTTCTGTAGTGGGTGTTTTTGCCTGTGGCTCGACGATATTTTGAGCATGAATGTGGCCGGAAAAAGCCACTTTAACCTTATAATCCTGGCATAAACGGCATAATGTTTGTGCATTGTTTAAAACAAAGCCGCGATTAACCGCTGGATTATGAACATAAAGATTATGGTGCATGAATAAAAGTGGTTTAAGGTGCCTCATCTTGGCACTTTCTAACTGCTTTTCTAACCAGACAATTTGTTCTTCGCTTATTTGCCCTTCAGTAGAGGGAGCCCCACTAGCTTCATGTTCACCATAAATGTTGGAATCAAGTAATAGTAAGAGGTATTCTTTATTTAATTGTACGCTGTATGCCAATGAATTGGGATCAATACTTTGAGCACAATCATATGAGCTTTTAAAAATTCCTTGCCAATCAGTGGGACTTATTTGATGGGCATAAAGCTGATTAGGACCTTGAAAAGCTCTGGCCCACCCATCATATATGTCGTGGTTTCCTGGCAAAACCAGTAATTTAGTTTCACTTAAATTACGAAATATTTCTGCAAATTTTTGTGCCGAAATAAGCTCACCGTTAAAAGTAACGTCACCAGTAACAATAATAGCTGCCGGCTTTTTTTCATTAGCAAAAGCAGCAAAAGCCCTCAAAGCTGTTTCTTGATATACCAGGTCTTTACCCTGACTGGTATCTTGAATACGTTGAAACGCTTGACCATCATCATGCAAGCTATCTGCAATTAAATGCGTATCTGTAATCACCCAAAATTCGGTATTCGCTTTATTTGTAATCATTTTTTCTTGCCCAATATTGGTAGAAATCAACTCTTAAGTTGCCATTAAATAGTTTGCGCTTTTTGGTCGCTTTTTTACCGAAAAAATTTTCAAATGCTGGATCGCCAACCAAATAATACTGGCTGAATGTGTCATATTTTAAAAGTGACTCACCCATTTGTTTATAAATTACCTCAGCTGATTCCCGATCTTTCAGCCTTTTACCATAAGGCGGATTAGCGATTATAACCCCATTTTCTAAGTCTGTGGCAAAATCCTTTACTGCAACCTGCTTAAAGTAAATATCCTGTAAAACACCAGCATTGTTGGCGTTTAATTTGGCAATTTCTAAAATGGATTGGTCGATATCACAGGCCCATATTGGCTGGTCAAGAGGCTTAATTTCACTTTTAGCTTGCGCCACCAATTCATCATGAATAGAGCTGTCAAACCAATCAAAACCATCAAAAGCAAATTGCCGCCAAATCCCAGGAGCAACATTTTTCCCTATTAGAGCTGCTTCAATAGCTAAAGTACCTGAACCTGTCATGGGGTCAATCAAAGGATGGCTGCCATCATATGGAGTTAGTTTTAATAATCCTGCCGCAAAATTTTCTTTCAGCGGTGCTCCACCATGTTCAATCCGATAGCCTCTCTTAAATAAACTGGCACCAGTAGTGTCTAGCGATATGCGGGCAATGTCTTTATTAATATGAATATCAAGGGGATATTCATTACCATTTTCTGGTAAAAAGCCACGACGATGATACTGATCGGACATTTTATTTACAATCGCCTTTTTTACAATTGATTGAATACCAGGTTCAGAGTGCAACTTTGATCTGACTGACCGGCCTTTAACAGGAAACTTAGCGTCAACTGGTAATAGCTCAGCCCAATCAATATCATAAACCTGATTAAAAAGGGTATCAAAATCGGTCGCCTTGAACTCCTTAAGTAAAATTTTAACGCGGTCTGCTGTTCTCAACCATAGATTGGTTTTGACAATATCTTTTTGATCGCCCTCAAAAAATACTCTACCATTCTCCGTATGGGTTTGATATCCCAGCGCTTGTAGTTCCTTTGCAACAACGCTTTCAAAGCCGACACCCATGGTTGTATATAACTGATATGTTTTCATCTTTTATTCTTTCCTTTAAAAAAAGCGTTGAGCCCTTTGAAAAGCTCAACGCTGCCAATGCAAATTTCTGTAAGCCACGTTCTGTTCGGGTATTTGTGGCATAAATACCTGTAGCAGCCATCTATCTTTGCTAAACTAGTAGCAATCCAATCTTTAGTTCATTTTCTTAGATTGAACGCCCCCACCAAGTTTGGGTTGCACGCTCGCAGGGTTTACCTCGTTCCACCAAAAGTGTTTCCACTTCTGCTTCGTCACTGTGGCACTTTTCAGAATATTCATGCATATCATTAAAATGACTTAGCACTTTTTTCGCCGTAACTTAAAATTCTTTAGCTTATTGGGCTAAATACGAACACTACAAGCATCTCAGCTCGTGCGTGCGTGGACTTTCCTCAGCCTGACCTTTTTCAGATCAAACCGCGACTGCTCAAAAATTGCACCATTAAGAATTATATCAAAGCTTACTCTTTTTGTAACCCATAAACTCGTTGTTCAAGATTATAAACTTTGCGTTCAAGAGTAGAAATTCGTTGAATAATGGCCATATTAGTGGAATTTTCAGTTTGTGTATCTGATTTATTAATTGGATTGAAGCTCTGCGTTGAACGTTCATGATTGGGGGTATATGTCTTGATACTTTCCGCAGATGTTACTGGAGTTATTCTCCTTGTTTTTTGTGATTCAAGAGCTTGCTCTTTATGATGGTCATCCATTAATTCACCTTGCAGCTTGCCAATTTGGCCGTAAAGGTCTTCAATTATTTGCTCAAATGTGTCATAATCTGCAATTACTTTATCTAAAAAAGCGTCAACTTCATCAGGGTCTAAGCCTTTAACTTTTGTCCTAAATTGTTTTTTTAAAATATCCTGTGTGGATAGTTGAATATCATTTAAATCTGCCATGATAAAATACAACTCCTTTTTTTATCACTTTTATTCTAGCAAAAACTAGCCATGCTTAAAACAAAAATGTTAATTTTAAAATAAAGTTATCCTTATTCTTTATAATTATCTTCTTGATTTTCTTGATACTCCTCAGCTTCATCTTGTAGATCATAAAAATCAATTAATTCAAGCGGATATTCTTTTGTTTCTTGATATTTCTTGATTAAATTATAATCAAACTTGGGTTTACCTGGATTTTCAGGGTCATAAAGCATTAAGGCTCTATCTGTATGTAGTAGCATAAAATTCTGGTAATTACGCAGTTGAACTGGGTTTTGATACGGTTCTTTAGATGTAGAAGCAAAAAAGTCAACTTGACTTTTTAAATTAAGATACTTTTCTTGATTGCTTTCATTCCATCTGCCGGCAAAGTCTTCATAGGGCACAATAATAGATGTTCTTAAAGGATATTTTTCCCGCAAGGAAACGGCCACTTCACTTGCCCATTGCTCTACTCCCAGATTTGCTCCAGTTATTACCCAATCTAGCTGGTTATTCTCCAATAAATTTAACATATGTTTTTTTAAAACTAATTTTATGATTTTGATTTTGGGATCCTTATCTCCGAAGGTATTTAATTCGTAGTTACGGTACCCAGTTACCCATAGTCTTTGCATAATGAAACAAATGGCTCCTTGTTCAAAAACTTTTTCTTTATTGCTATAATGCTAGCAGGAGTGATATTTATGGTCAAATATCCAACCGGCAGTTCTGCCGCTTTTCGCAACTTAAATGATAAGCCCCAAGCTTCACATAAAAGAAGAAAACATAAAAATATTAATTTTTCCGATCGAGGGATGAACCTTGAACAGATGATTAATGAATCTAATAAATATTATCGTACTAAAGAAATAGCCGTGGTACATAAAAAACCTACGCCTGTTCAAATTGTTAAGGTAGACTACCCTAAAAGATCACGTGCAGTAATAAAAGAAGCATACTTTCGCCAGGAATCGACCACAGATTATAATGGTGTATATAAAGGTTACTATTTGGATTTTGAAGCTAAAGAAACCAAAAACAAAACTAATTTTCCCTTAAAAAATTTCCACGAACATCAAATAGTTCATTTAGCAGAATGCTTGAAGCAAAAAGGAATATGCTTTACAATAATAGGATTTACAAGCTTAAACCGCTATTTTGTTACTCCCGCAAGCGCAATTATCAAAGCTTGGTGGACAAAAAACAAAAGTTCATTAACATTAAAAGAAGTCGAGGATTGGTCAATAGAGATTAAGAACGGTTTTCAACCAACACTTCCGTATTTGAAAGCTGTAGATTCTTTTATCTCGGATAGGAAAATACACGATGACAAATAAAAATTTCAACTCAAATAATGGACGTGAATCACGTAAAAACTACCGCCAAAGTTTACCTAAACCATTGTGGCGCCGCATACTTAAGTGGACGTTTTTGGTTATTTTTCTATTTCTGGTAGCCGGCGTTGGTCTATTTGCATTTTACGCTAAGGATGCTCCCAATATTAGTCGCGCTGACCTTGAAAGTGGCGGCTCTTCAGGATTATATAATACAAATGGTAAATTTGTAATGTCTTTAGGTACCGAAAAGCGACAATACGTCAAGGACAGCAAAGATTTGCAACTGTTAAAAGATGCTATCGTGTCGGTTGAAGATAAACGCTTTTATAAGGATAAGTTAGGAATTGATCCGATTCGAATTGTAGGATCAATGTTAACTAATGCCAAGAGTAAAAGTATCTCTGCCGGCGGTTCTACCATCACCCAGCAATTAGTTAAGCTGACAAAATTTTCAACAGCTGCTTCCCAACGGACCTTACGCAGAAAGGCTCAAGAAGCCTGGCTGGCCATGAGGGTGCAGCGAGAATACAGTCATGATGAAATCTTAGAATTCTACATTAATAAAGTTTACATGAATTATGGCAATACTGGAATTGGCACCGCGGCTAATTTTTATTATGGTAAAAAAATTGGAGACTTAGACTTAGCTCAAACAGCGATGCTGGCAGGGATGCCTAACAGGCCGACTGTTTATAATCCTTATACCTATCCGCAATATGCCAAATACCGCCGTGATATCGTTTTAAAGGCGATGTTGAAGAATAAGAAAATCTCGCAAGAACAATATGATGAAGCCAGCAAGGAAAGCATTAAAAAGGGTTTAAAACCACATAATCAGCGCAAACAGTCAAACTTACGTAAAATTAATGATCCATATGTTAAAGAAGCAATTGCCGAAGTTCGGGCAAAGGGTTTTGATCCTTTTCGTGATAATTTAAAAATTACGATTAATATGGATCAGAAAGCTCAAAAGAAACTATATCAATTGGCTAATAATGGGCAGGTTCCCTTTACTAACGATAAAATGCAGATTGGTGCTTCCGTAGTTGATCCTAGCAATGGTCATGTGGTAGCTATATTGGGCGGCAGGCACCTGCCTTCTTCAGTCCAGCTAGGCTTAGATCGGGCTGTGCAAACTACTCGTTCAACTGGATCTTCAATTAAGCCTGTTCTAGATTATGGCCCTGCCATTGAATACCTTAATTGGTCAACAGCTAAAATGCTAGATGATAGCAAATACGTCTATCCGGGAACCAACGTTCAATTATACGACTGGGACAATAAATATGACGGTATGATGACAATGCGATACGCATTGGAACAATCACGTAATGTTCCTGCAGTAAAAACGTTAAGAGAAGTCGGCATACCTCGTGCGAGAAAGTTTGCCGGCAAAATGGACATTGATATTCCGAAAGATTCCGGACTGTCTGTAGCCATTGGTGCGAATGCTTCCAGTTTACAAATGGCGGGAGCCTTTAGTGCATTTGCAACGATGGGTATTTATCATAAACCGCAATTTGTTTCAAAAATTGAAACTCCTGATGGATTAACCAGAAATTATGATTCTGAGGGTATTCGTGTTATGAGTAAAGCCACAGCTTACATAATTACGGATATGTTAAAAGGTGTTATAAAACATGGTTCCGGCAGAAATGCCCAGATTAATGGTTTGTATCATGCAGGCAAAACCGGATCAGTTAAGTATTCAGAACAGGATTTAGCACGTTACCCAGGGTACGCAGCTACGCCAAAGGATTCTTGGTTTGTTGGTTACACACCTCGTTATGCAATAGGTGTTTGGACCGGCTATGATAACCTGAAAGATGGGACTATTTCCGGTATTGGTCAGCAATCAGCGCAGCTTTTTTATAAAAATATGATGACCTATTTAATGAGAAATAAAGAAAATGTAGATTGGCAAAAGCCGGACTCGGTAATTAGGGCAAGAATTGCTAAAAATTCGAATCCTCCAGAGGTTTCTTCTACTGGGGAATGGCAACTGTTTGTTCGTGGACATTCTCCTGTCGGCATAGTTGATGATAGCAGTGACTATGATGAAGATGATGAAAAAACTAATACTAATAATTCATCTTCTACCAGCAATACTCAAGAAAGAAATGCTGTTCATCACGAAAATGGTTCTACGACCCAAAATAATAAAAATGAAAAGAAGGATAAGGATTTAAAAGATAAGCCGCAAACTGGTAATACTGGTAAAGACAATTCCTCTGATTCTAGTCAAAATAATGATACAAATAATTCCAGTTCTGAAAATAACCCGCACCATGAACAAAAGCCGAATAAACCTGGAGGCGAAAGTAATAACTCGGCCAATGACGAAAATCATCATTAATTAACAGAACCGCTGAAAATAATTTCAGCGGTTCTGTTATTATTTCCTCACAAATAAATAAACAATTAGTTCTATTAGGCCAATAAATGCAAAGAAGATTATTAAAACAGCCAAAGAAATGAGTTTAACGTTCACTGTATTAGCTGTACCCGTGCCATCATAGGGACGCAGCCAGAGAAATAATGCCAAACTTGCAAATAAAACCACTAAAATAATGTTGGTTATGCGCCATATACTCATATTTTTAAACCTCTTTTTAATTAATTTGTTAAAGGAATTATACAAAAATTTTTTAAAATACTATTTTTCTTTTAAATAAGTATAAGGGTCATTCTTGTCCCGTGCTGTCATTGAGTAGCGACCAAATAAAATCATAGCGTGATGTGTATGAATCCATTCACTTTTAGGTAAAATTTCCTCTAATCTCTTTTCTACTTCCAGTGGCTTAGCATTTTGCGGTACTATATGAAAGCGCTTGGAAATTCGTGACACATGAGTATCGACTGCTATCGCAGGTATGCCAAACCCTTCAGCTAAAACAACGTTAGCCGTTTTCTCTCCGACTCCAGGTAAAGAAATCAGACTTTTTTTGTCATGAGGAATTTTACTATCATATTTTGAAACTAAAATTTCAGCAGTTGCTTTTAAGTGTTTAGCTTTAGAATGATAAAGTCCAATTTGAGAGATATGTTTTTCTATTTCCGGAATCGTTGCTGTTGCTAAATTTTTTGGTTCAGGATAGTCTTTCATAAATTTAGGCATTACTCGATTTACCATTTTATCAGTGGTTTGAGCGCTCATTAAAACCGCGCATAATAAATGAAATTTATTATCCCACACCAATTCACTTTTTGCGTCAGGATACATTTTGTTGATACATTCTAAAACTTTTCTGGCTTCTTTAGCACTAAGAATTTTTTCTGTTTCCATTTAGCGATTCCTCCTCAAAAACTTTTGGACCTCACTCACTGTTTTTAAATTATGCCTTTGCCAATTTAACAGAATGCGATCGATGTACTTTAAACTATATGCCTGAGATAAAACAGCTTCCCGCAAAGCCAGCCTGATAATAGCAGGATCATAATGGTCAACGTTTAGCCAAGCAGCAATTTCTTCGCGTTCGATTGGGCTTAAGTAGCGGCCAAATTCAATTTCAAATTGGCGAACTAATTGATTTAGAGGACTGTTGTCAATTACAGAGGTTGAATTATCTTTGCCATTTTTATTGAGGGTACTATCAGTTTTTCCTGCCAACAATTTATCCAGTTTGTCGTACAGCTGGTTAAGGTTATATTTATTTCCAATCATGCCCTTTTGATCAGTTACTTGATCAATTACCAAAAAATTTTGTTCAATTAATTTTTGCAATAAGGATCCAATTTCTGCAACGGAAAAATTAGTGTTGGCCGCAATTTCTTCATTAGTTGGAAAAAAGTCTCCTTTTTGAGCAAACATTTCCAGTTGCAAAATGACCATCATTTCAGCGTCATCAATTTTTAGCTGGGGATAATAAGCTAGCAAACCGTTTGATAACAGAGTTACACCTAAAGCACGGTAATCATTATATTGCATGATTTTTCTCCTTTAAAAAAGTTGAACTAAAGTAATTTTAGTTCAACTTTTAATTATCTTATTGATTTTATTATTAAGGCTCAAGTCTGTTAATCATTCTTGGGAATGGGATAGCTTCACGAACATGGTCTAAATTACAAATCCAAGCAATTACCCGTTCAAATCCCATGCCAAAGCCAGAATGAGGTACGCTACCATATTTACGCAAATCCAGGTACCAGCTATAATCATTTTCATTTAAGCCAGCTTCATGAATTTGTTTAAGTAAGGTATCGTAATCACTTTCACGTTCAGAACCACCCATAATCTCGCCATAACCTTCAGGTGCTAGAACGTCTGCACATAAATATTCCTTAGGGTTCTCAGGATTCTTCTTCATATAAAAAGGTTTAATAGCGGTTGGATAATTTACAATGAAGAACGGACGATCAAATTGTTCAGAAATAAAAGCTTCATCAGGTGCGCCAAAATCATCCCCCCATTTAAAGTCTCGTCCATCATCCTGCAACATTTTTACTGCATCATCATAAGACAAGCGGGTATAATTGCCCTGAGAAGCTGGCTCAAGCTTCTTAGGATCTCTTCCCAAAATTTCCAGTTCATATTGGCAATTTTGTAAAACTTGTCCAGTAACATATGACAAGAACCGTTCCTGCAAAGCAAGAGATTCAGCTTGATGCATCCAGGCCATTTCCGGCTCCATCATCCAGAACTCGGTTAAATGACGACGAGTTTTTGACTCCTCTGCTCTAAAAGTTGGGCCAAACGTAAAAATTTTTCCGAATGCTTCAGCCCCTACTTCACCATAAAGTTGACCAGATTGAGAAAGGTATGCATCCCCACCGAAATATTCAGTATGGAATAATTCCGTAGTTCCTTCGGGAGCAGAATGCATAAAGATCGGAGCATCAAATTTTATAAAATCTTCATTTTCAAAGAAGTCAACAGTTGCCTTGAAAATGACGTTTCTGATTCGCATGATCGCAAATGGGCGCTTGCTTCTTAACCACAAATGCCTGTGATCAAGAAGAAATTCAATACCGTGTTCTTTATTGCCGATAGGATAGCCTTCATTATTAGTAATAAGCTTCAAATCCGAAATCTGAATTTCATAACCAAAGTGAGAACGTTCGTCTTGATGAACAGTCCCCTTGATGTAGAAACTTGCTTCTTGATGCAGTGATTTTGCTGTCTCAAAAACTTCATCTGAAACAGCATTTTTACGAACAACGCCTTGGAAAAATGCTGTACCATCACGTAATTGTAAGAAAACTATCTTGCCACTTGAACGTTTATCCGTCAGCCAAACGTGCATTTGCACTTCCTGGTCGACATGATTGCGACAATCTGCTATAGAAATTAATTCTGTCATAAACTTTTATTCCACTTTCCTTATCATAATCAAATTAATAATACCAAAGTTTGAGCAATTTAGCGACTTAACCTACTAATTTTCCATTTTTAAAATCAAAAAGTTGATAATGATATTCCCCCGCATCATTTTTAGCACTTACTTCCCAAACCGGCTTATTCTGATACCAGCCTAGATTTACCTCAGTAATTTTTGCAGTTGGCCTTTTAGCACTGTATTTGTTGCGGATAACTGCTTCATTAACACCCTTACTTGCTGGATATAGATATGCTTTTTTAGACCCAGGCAAATAAATAAAATAATAGGTCTTATGATTCTTAGTCAGACCTTTTAAAGAATAGCTGTTAATGCCACGATTCAAATGATAGGTCTTTTCGGTGTACTTGATCGGAGTCTTTTGTAGGGCAATTTTGTTAAGCTCGCGGGTTTCTGCTCTTTCAGGATTACCAGCTTTATAAAAAATTATAATAAAAGCAAAGTATAACAATACCAATATTAAGAATACCCATGCTAAAAATTTAAGTGTTTGTTTTGTATCATCTTGTATCATAGTTCTCTAGCTTTTCTTGTAAATCATTCAAAGATATTTTTTTGACTTTAACCGGAACAGCAGCCAGAAAAATAGGACCATAATCTTTAGACCAAATTCTGGAATCTAATATTAAAAATTGCCCTTTATCCTGCTCTCCCCGTATTAACCTGCCCATTCCCTGCTTAAACCGAATAACCGCACGTGGCATCGTATCAGAATGAAAAACGTCAATTCCGCTGTCAATGAGCTGTCTTTGGCGCAATTTAACTTCAGGTAAATCAGGGGCTTCAAATGGCAATTTGGTTGCTATGACCAAATCTACACCACATTCGTGAAAATCTATTCCTTCCCAAAAACTATCTGCCCCAAGTATCAGAGCTTTTTTAGCGATGGCGAATCTTTTGATAATACGATTATTTGACCCGGAAACACCCTGAGCCAAAATTTCAAAATCGCGTAAGTTGGGCGAATTGATAATAGCACTAAAAGTGTTTTTAATTTGTTCTAAATTTGTCATTAGTATTAAAACATGATTTTTATTTACCAAGTCATTTTCAATAATTTGTGTTAGCTTTTTTTCGCAGGTAGGATCATTGATATCTGGAAAATCAGTTACAGATAAAACCTCAAGATGTTTTGCTAATTTAAATGTGCTCGTCCCGATGTATTTTTGGGGTGCTAAGTCAGTTAAGCCCAAAAGCTTAATTATAAAATCAAAACCATTTTCACTAGTCAAAGTTGCACTTACAAATGAAATGTGATCGAAGCGAGCGTATATTTTGTGCAACTCTGGCGTTGCATCCAGCATCAGCCAGCTTAAGTTAGCACTCAAAGGATCTTGAGGATTAGTTAAAGCAACAATAAAGCCTTCTGACTCAACATAAGCTTTTTTACGAAGTAAATCAGATAGCTGATAGCTTTTTGTAATAAAATCATCCAGTTGATCAATTTGGCCTGAAGTTTCACTTAAAATTGCATCCCGGTCAATATTTGAATTGTCAGTTTCATTGTACATCTTAAATAAAATTTGATTGGTATTTTGCCTGATGTCTTCCAGTTTCCGCTGCAGTTCAGTCAGCTTAACTAAAAACTGACTATTTTTGGGAAATAAATCTCTTCCTCTAAAGCTAAGCAGCAAATTACCATTAGCCAAAGTGTTTTGGCTAACAGCCTTTTTCTTTTTGGAGCAAAGCAAACGCTGCAAATGATTAATTACCTTAATTAAATCAAGGATTGCTGGATCCAACTTTTCCAATAAAAAATTAAACTGAACGTCATTACCGTATTGATTAAATACACTGTCATCGGCATAATAAAGCAAATTACGCAAATGGTTGAGAGCTCCCCATAAAGATTCGAACTGAAACGAATCGTTTCTAGAACTGATAACATTGTCTACAAAGCGGTGAGCCTCGTCAATAACAAGATACGGATTTTGTCCCCAAATAGTATCATTATAATGGTTGGCTAAATAGGCATGATTTGTCACTAAAATGTCAGCCTGCTCTTGCCTTTGCCTAGCCAAGTTCCAAAAATCAACGCCCGCAAAAATGCTACCAACGCGAGCATCTCCAGGATGGGCAATTTGAGTAAACAAAGGTGCACGATAGTTAGTGAGCTGCAGTTCGTCTAAATCGCCGGTCTTAGTTTCGGTTAACCATACTAAAATACGCATTTGCAAAACTAAAGTCAACTTATTAGGAGTATCTTGATATAAACTCTGATAAAAGCCATCAAGATCAAGATAATGGCTGCTGGCTTTGACTTCTTCGGCTTTTAAGTCCAACTTGGTAACGTTCAATAATTGGGGTATTTCATGATTAATTATCTGTCTTTGCAAAACTTTTGTAGGCGTAGCAATTACTAATTTTCTATTGGTATATAAATGATAGGAATAAGCAAATAAATAAGAAAAAGTCTTACCGGTGCCATTAGGAGCTTCAACTAATAGTGTCCTTTGCTTTGAGGCGCTTAAAAACTGTTCGATGCGATTAATTAGGTCTACCTGCGGTTGCCGGTAATTAATTTTATTTTGAAACAGCTTCTTTTTTCCGCTATCACTTTTCGGAAAAGTAGTTGACGACTGACCTGCGGTGATTGCTACTTTTTCCTGCTTACGCAAGATTATTTGTCGTACTTGCTGGTATGCAGAAGATAAAGGACGTTTCTCTTTGCGTGCATCATCAGCAATAGTCGTAAAGATCCAAGAAGTGTCGCGAATTAAACCGTGTGCCAAAGAACTTAAAGTGTTAAGAGTAGCTTGGGGTAAACTTTCGAGCCGCTCAATAATTTTTATTAGTAAAACTGCAGTGCCATATGCATCAGAGTCAGCTTTATGGGGGTTTAAATGTTTAATGTGCAATAATGCCGTTAAATCGCTCAATTTATATGATGGTTCCGTAGGAAAAGCAATTTTGGCCAGCTCCACGGTGTCAATTGCACGATTGGTTAAGGGCTCATAACCATGTTGTACTAATTCATAATTTAAAAACGGCAAATCAAAATTGACGTTATGAGCAACGAAAACAGTATCTTTTAAAATTTTTACAATCTTTGGTGCATAAAAAGAAAAATCTTTTGCATGAGCCACATCCTTATTGTGTATATGAGTCAGATTTTGGACCGCTATTGGAATTTCACGGTGGGGGTTTATCATAAACGAATATGTTTTGACAACTTTCATATTTTTAATAATGGCGCAGCCAAACTGGATAATATGATTGTTATCTTCTCGCTGTGTTCCGGTAGTTTCCAGATCAACGACCGCAAAAACGGTCTGCTCAAATGATTTCATTCTGCATTACCCCTCCTTTCTTTACTTAACTTCAACAATTTGGCATGCATCTAATAAGATTAAATATTTAGCTTTAACTTTTTGGTCGGAAAAAGAATTTAAAGCTCTTTCATATAAACGCAATTGCCCCGCATACTTTTGCTTAATTTTGGCGATAGCTAATTCTAAGTGGCTGTGATCGATATGATCAGTTTTATAATCAAACAATATTATGCCATCTTTTTCACTAAAATAACCGTCTATTGTACCATGAATTAAAATTTTTGCATCCGGGTCACTGAAATTGGCAAATAGAACGTCAGCTGGCAGCAGACTTGAAAATTCGACTTCGCGCTGCAGATTTGCAGGATTTTCCCAAAATTTTTGGGCAAAATCACTATGAACAAACCAATTTATTTGTTGCAAATTTAAACTGGCAACAATTTTGCTGTTGAGCTTATTTTGTTTTACTAACTGCCGCACTTCTTCTTCAACTTGGTCTGCTTTGCCTGAGCCATGATAATCATAGTATTGCAGGATCAGGTGCATTGCTGTACCAATTTCTGCCCCGGTAAATTTTGTCTGATATAAAAAATCAGGTTTAGTATCAATCGGTTGCAAATAACGGTTGGTAGAAGAAATCAGGTGCGCGTTTTCCAGTTCAGCATCAAGAGGGTCATTAAAAGCTTTTTTTATTTCAGATACAGACTGATAAGCAGTTGTGTGACTTGCGTCTTGAAAAGGATAACTGAAGTTGTATAATTTTTTGGCATATTCTGTTAACGCTGACACATTATCTTTTTCAGCTTTTTCTGGAACTGCTTGCTCTTTTAAATTGATATTTTCACCCTGATATTGCAGATAAAGCAGCTTTTGACTTGTTTCTGCAGCTAAATTAATATCTGTGATTTTTTGACTTAGAAGTTTCTGCCAGTCAATTGCAGGACCGATGAAACTCATGGGGTTAGTAGCATTAAGTTTACTGCTAAGAGTTATCTGACCATGTTGATTAACTTGATCTTGCCATTTTTTGATAGTTTTTGGTAAATTTTTTAAATCCGCCACTAAGATCAACTTTTGCTTTGCACGCGTCATTCCGACATAAAGGATACGTGCTTCTTCTTCTAAAAGCTGTCTTTTTTTGGTGACATTATCAATTGCTTTGATAAGTGTATCAGCCCGATACTGGGTCTCTTTAATAGTAAGACCTACTGACTTGCTATTGATAATATAGTTATTACTTAAATCCCGCATTTGAAAGAGGTGCTGCAAACCTAAATAGAACACAATGGGAAATTCAAGTCCTTTGGAACCGTGAACTGTCATTAAGCGCACTGAATTTCCTGCTTCTTTAGTTAAAAGTGGTTGAGCCAGGTCTTTCTGGCTACGCCGCATTCTTTCGATGAAATTAATGAATTGGTATAATCCCTTAAAGCCCGCACTTTCATAGGATGCAGCTCTTTCATACAAAGCTTCCAAGTTAACTCTGCGCTGCTTGCCGTTAGGTAGCGACGTCATAATTTCCAGTAAGCTGGTTCTTTCATAAATACTCCAAATCAATTCTGAAATTCTGTGCGTTGCCGCAAATTTGCGCAAATCTTCAAGCTGGTTCAAAAAATCTTTTACTCTCTGACTGAGCTCATCGCCAACAGCCACGTAAGAAGTTAAAGCATTGTAAAAACTAGCTTTGGGGGTATGAATTCTAATAAGACTTAAATCGGGCTCTTTAAAATTAAATAAGGGTGATCTTAAGACGGCTACCAGTGGAATATCTTGGTCCGGATTATCAATTATGCGCAGGTAATTCATAATGATAGTTAATTCCAGAGTTTGAAAGTAATTTTTAGCATCCGTAACCATGATTGGGATATTATTCTTTGCGAATTCCTGCATGATCTCAAGGTTGTTGCTACGGCTTCTGGTTAAAATCACAATATCGCTGTATTTGAAAGGTCTTAAATGATTATCATTAGTTGAAGACTTGTCATAAACTAAGAAGTTTTCCTCTGTGAATTTTTTAATGCGGTTAATAACCATGGCAATTTCAGCTGAATCGATATCATTAGCAGTATCATCCTGAGCAGTATTTTCATCATTATCTTTTTCGTGAAAAAGTATTTCTGTTGCAGCTGGTAAGTTCTCAGGATAAAAGCTCGCTCCATAGACCAGCTGACTTTCAGTTTGATAGTCAATCCCACCAAAGTCTGTGGTAAGAATGTTTTTAAAGACTTGATTAACAATAGCAATTACTGGCCTAGTTGAGCGGAAATTATCAGATAATAAAATTCGTTCTTCTTTTTGTTCATTTTCTTTAAGCGCTGCTTCCTGATATTTATGCAAGAACAAACTCGGTTCGGCCTGTCTGAAACCATAAATTGACTGTTTGATGTCACCCACCATAAAAATATTATTTTGGCCGTCTTTTTTAACCAGCTGCAATATTTTTTCTTGCAGGGGATTGATATCCTGATACTCGTCAACCAATATCTCACTGTATTTATTTTGATAAAAAGACCGCGCCATCTGGGATGCAGAAGTATCCTGACTGAGGATTTGATAAGCTAATTGTTCCATGTCGCTGAAATCAAGAAGATTCTCTGCTCTTTTTAACTGAGTAAAATGATCAATCAATGCCAGCTCAGCTTTTACAATCGCTGACATAATCTGCTTACCCTTTTGCATTAAAGCCAATTGTTCTTGCTCGTCCGTGGCATAAAAAGAAGTAAAAGAGGTAAAAATCTGTTCCGCTGCTGCTTCTTTTACGCTATGACATTCATCATAAAAGGCAATGACATCTTCATCCCACTTCGCAGATTTACGCATACTTCCACGAAAAATACAGTCACGTAGTTTTTCTCTTTGGTCATCGTAGTCGGCATCATTTTTGAGAGCAGCCAAATAATTGGCAAGACATTTTGCAAATAAGTCAAAACTTTCTTTGACTTTATTTAACTGCTTGGTAGCCATGGTAGTACTTTGGCAAAGTTGCGCAATATTGTCAGCTAAACTCTGAAAAAGATCTAATAAATACGGTTTGATTGCCTTTTGCCATAATGAAGATTTAACCACTTCAGGTCCGCATTGATATTTTTGCGGTAGTTCTTTAAGCCAGTCACGATAATCAGGCTTAGTCATGGCATAATTATACAAATCTAGTAATAAATTCTGTGGCGTCTGTGCATCCCTGTCACCAGCAAAATTATCATAGAAAGCAACAAAATCAGCGTCTTTATTTTCTAAAAACTCTCCTTCTATATCTTTTAATGCTCGCTCGCGCATTAGCTCAGCTTGAGAATCATCAGTCAAAATACTGAAACTGGGATCAACGTCAATCACGTAATAAAAATGATGGATTACATCCAGGCAAAAAGCATCAACTGTCGAAATATTAGCAGAGTCGACCAAGTTAAGCTGTTGACGCAGGTATGATTTGGAGGAAGCTTTTTGTAGCTCCGCTAATAATGCTGTTTTAATTCTTTTCTTCATTTCGGAAGCAGCAGCTTTAGTAAAAGTCACTACTAGTAGCTTGTCAACACTGGTTCCGGCAAGTATTTCGTTTATTAAGCGCTGCACTAATACCGTTGTTTTCCCACTTCCAGCGGAAGCTGATACCAAAATATCACGGCCATGATCATTAATTGCTTTTTGCTGAACTGGTGTAAACCGTTTTTCTCCTAGGGACATTCTTATTCGTTCTCCTTTAGCCGTTTTTTGATTTTTTCAAGTAATTCTTCCTTTTTAATATTACCAATTTTATGATATTTATTTTCTTTCAGCATGGCATCAAAAAAGAAAATGTCACGGTAATCTGAATATGTTAAGGCATTGATACCATTGCCGTATTTATAAGGGTTTAATTTTATTTGCCCTGATAAAATTTGACTGGAGGCTTCTTTAATCAGTTCTTCGTCATATTTGAGCAGCAAGTCAAGTTCATCATCTTTAAAAGAACTGCCACTAAATTTTAAAGTGCCATCTTTTTTGGATCTGACCCCGGTATAAAGAGAAGATGAATAGCTTGGCTGTTTTAAATCAGGCTCAGCTTCCAGCATTAATAATTGGTCGTTATTGATCAAACCTGTATATTTAAGCTTAACTTGACCATCTAAATTGGCTTTTTTGACCTGCAAATTATTACTATATAAATCTTTACCATTTAGTCTATCCGTTTGCCTTGTGACAGTTTGGTAAAAAGCACCTAAAAGTGAAAAAGGCGTAGACCCTGCAAAAAACTTTTTATTTTGCAGCAAGACATCCAAATAGGAAACCATTTGTAAAGAGATACCATGATAAAATAATCCTAAATTAAATTTCTTAGCGGAAGACTTATAGTCAATTACTTGAGCTAGTAATTCATTCTGATCAGCAACCCGAGCTAAATCTACTCGATCTATTTTGCCCCTTAAATTGACGTAATGTCTGCCAGAGAGATTAGGAATTTTCAAGTTAAGTCCCTTGACCAGTTCATCATTACCAAAACTAAGTTCTGAATATTTAGCACGTAACGGCGTTTTGGTGACTGCCTTGTGCCAGTTAGTAGCAACTTTAGTAGTGGTTTGGTCAAGACATTTAAATAAAAATTCGTTAAAGGGATCGTTCAAAAGCTGCTTATACCGGGCTTCACTCTGCATTTTAGTGCGCGCCACTTTGAGGAGCTCATTAAGTGTTGGGCCATCAATTTCTTCTAAATCGAGTGAGCGTTCATTTAATTCTTTAACTAACCTGTCAAAAGTTTCATGAAAGTAGTTTCCGGCCTGGATGGTATCAAGTTCATTTTCAAATCTTTTATGCAGATGCAAGCCATAAGTTAGAAAATATTCATATGAATTTTCATAGAATGTTTCTAGCTGAGAAACCGAAGAATTAAGGTTACTGCCGTATAATTTTTGCGCCAAGTCAGGCCCAATGTTTTGGGGTTCATTAATAAATTGGCTTGCGGTGATAACTTTAGTCGTCTTTTGTGGTAAGAGATCACGAGTTAGCTTTAATAATTCTTTTACGCCAATATTTTTTTCAGCCTTATTAAGGTAACCTAAGTAGCCTAAACTTGCTTGGGCATTAGTAATAAAAGACAGTAGCTGACTCGTTTCTTCTGGCAGATTATGCTGCGAAAATTCTGCTGCACCAGCGTTCTTAAACCTTTCATAATAGATTGAAGGTTGAACTGTGTCTCCTTCATCAGAGGCTAAAGAATAAGTTAAGTAAACTTTATCCTGTGCTAGAGCCAGGCAATTACCAAACTGGTAATTTTGATCCCAGTTGCTTAATTCTTGTCTGTCTTCAATATATGAGTCTTCACCAAAATCCTTTTTCAGTTCTGCTAGGTTTTCTGGACTTAAAAACCCGGGAGTGTTTTGTATCTGGGGCAGCCCATTAACCGTTGCGCCCATAATAAAAACTTGTTTATAGCCACTAACTTGAACAATCCCCATTTCAGATAAATTGACTGCATCAAGTGTGGCCGGAATTTGCGAAAAGGTAGCTTCCTTAAAACCATTGATCAGTACATCAAAAAAGCTCTTAAGGTCAAAACTGTCCGGATTAATCAGTAAATAATCATGTAAGAGGTTGATCAATAAGTCCCACACCTGCTCAGACTGACGCGCTTCTTGCAAGGCTCCACTCTCTTGAGCATCAGCACGCCATTTTTCTAAAATATTATTCACACCGTTTCGAGTTAAAAAGTCGAAAAAGGTCGTAATTGCTTTTTGGGTATCTGTCTCATCTTTTAAGCTTTGGAACAACTTGGTAATTTGTTTAACAAAAAAATCCTTTAGTTTATCTATTTTGTTAACTTCTTCTGGTACCTTGTCTAAATCAATTACCTCTGCAGCCATATATTCAGTGAAACTTCTGCGCCAAAGATTATGGTTAATGCCGTGTGCCAGAACAAAATTTTCCAGCTGATCAACATCGTATATATAAGCAGATTCATCTTGATACCACTTCGGGATAATAAGCCTAGTTTTCATGATTGCCAGCATATTTTGCGTTTGAAATGGTCTATTCAACAACTGCGCAATATTTTCAATCAAAACAACCAGAGGATGATATTTCATTTCCTGTTGCAAGTCATTAAAAAAGGGAATTTGATTCTGCCTTAAAATTGGGGTTAAATAGGTTTCGTATTCATGTAAATTAGGTGCCAAAACCAAAAAGTCCTGGTAACGATAATGCCTTAAAGCAACCTGCTGATAAATGGTATGAGCAACGTAATAAGCTTCAGCGTATCTATTGTCAGCACGCACAAGCTGCACCTGATCCAGTTCACCAATTTCACTAACCGTCCCCGTCCAAAATTCATTGAGTAACTCTCTTTTGGTAGGTTTGCGACTAATAGTTGTCGTTGATATTTGATGAGGCAAATTACGAGTTTGAATGTACTGCAATAGCTTATTGATGGTAGTTTGAATAACGTAATCATAGTCTCCCGGTTCAGGTTTAGGGTTAATTTCACCCTCTTTGGTTTTGAAGGCCAAGGTGACGCTATGAGCTTTGGCCATTAGTAATTTGACGGTTAAGCATTCTTGCAGTGAAAAATGGGAAAAATCACTGAAGTAAAAGTCGGTTGTGCTTAGTCCCTTGCAGACAGCCAGATATTCATTTAATTGCAATTGAATTTCATTTGAAGTAGAAAATTTACCTTTAATAGCCTCAATGAAAGCAGAATATAAAATATTCAAATCTGCAACTTTGTTTTTGGTTTCAAGATCAAGAGTATCCAGATCAATCTCGTTAAGGTCCAAGTTACCTTCGCGTATTTGCAAAATTGTGTCATACAATTGTTTGAGCAAGCCGGGATTTAAATTGGTAGTTTGAAAGAGATGCAGCTGCTCTTTTTTTTGCTCAATGATTTTTGCTAAAAGCATAGCCGCTGCAGCATCATCCAGCTCTGTTGGTAAGCCCTGCTTAGCATCTTTTAAGAAGAACCAGGCCAACCTGGAAAAAGATAAAACTTGTAAATTTTTCACTGATTGCTCTGTCTGGTTTTTACTAACAGCTAGCCTGTTAATTGCCCTGACTTCTGTGGTAAACTTAATGTGATTAGGAACGATGACAAAAGTTTTATGATTAGGAAAACGCTGATAATTTTCTATTGCTTCCTGTAAAACTTTTTCCTGCATGGGATCGGTTTGCCGACCTAGTAAAATTTTAATCATCTGTTCTGCGCTCCTTTGCCATTATTTTAGCATAGGAACTAAAAATTTTTAAAAACAATAAGGATCTTAAATAAAATGAAATCAAGTTTTTTAGGACACGGAAAAGTTATTTTAATTGGTGAACATTCAGTAGTTTATGGCTACGATGCTTTGGCATTGCCAATCACTTCTTTGCATATTAAAACAACTGTAGAACCATCTGAAAAAATGTGGATGGATACGGCTCATTATCAGGGGCCTTTTTTTATGGCTCCGGATGAATATGATGGCTTAAAATATGTAGTTAAAACAATGTTAAAAAAAGCCGCAAGTCAAGCAGCTCTTAAAATAACCTATACGGGAGAGATTCCAATTGAACGCGGCTTAGGTTCCAGCGCCACCGTGGCACTGGCGACTACGCGCGCAATGAATGATTATTTCCACTTAAATTTAACTGAAACTGAAATTATTAATATAACTAACCACGCAGAAATGATCAACCATGGTAAAGCATCGGGCCTTGATGCTGCCACTGTTAATTCTGATTGCCTCATCTTTTTTAATCAAAAAGATGGTCCCAAGCCGCTAAGGTCGAAATTACAAGCTACCTTACTTATCATGGATACAGGTGATTTGGGTAGTACGAAAAAAGCTGTCACTCAAGTTCATAAGTTTCTAAATGAATCCCCGACAGCGCAAAACAATCTTGAGCAATTAGGTAGATTAGCTGATGAAACTAAAACTGCCTGGTTAAATAAAGATGCAGCGACAGTAGGCTCATATTTTAATCGGGCTCAAGAAATATTGCATTCATTTAACCTTTCAACTGGTAAGATTGATCAATTACAAAAAATAGCTCTCGCAAATGAGGCCTTGGGTTTTAAATTGTCTGGCAGTGGACTGGGCGGCATCGTGATTGCTTTGTGTCGCAATGAGGATGATGCTTTTAAAATAGCCCATAAATGTCAAAATATTGTGGCACATAGTTGGATTGAGGAAATTTAATTTATGGAAAAAACAGTTCGTGCTCATACCAATATTGCCCTGATCAAATATTGGGGAAAAGCAAACCAAAGCCTGCGTTTACCACTAATGTCCAGTTTGTCTATGACACTTGATCAATTTTATACTGATACTAAAGTTTCTGCAGGTCCTAAAAACCAGTTTTGGTTAAATGGCGTTGAACAAAGCGGACACAGTTATCAAAGGGTTTTTTCTTTTTTAAAACTGTTACAAGAAAAATTTGACGTTAAGGGTAATTTAAAGGTTGAGTCAGTTAATCACGTTCCTACAGCTGCAGGCCTGGCCTCTTCCAGTTCTGCTTTTGCGGCCTTAGCCGGAGCCTTTTGCGTGCACTATGGTATTAATCTGTCAGCAGTTGAACTTTCCCGTCTGGCTCGTTGGGGTTCAGGTTCAGCCAGCAGGTCAATATATGGCGGCTTTGCGATTTGGCAAAAAGGTACTGATAATGAATCATCCTATGCATATGCTTTAGATGAAAAACCCCAAATGGATCTACAACTATTAGTGGTTGAACTGGATAAAAACCCTAAAGAATTATCCTCTACTCAGGGCATGAAACAAGCACAAACCTCTCCTTTTTTCAGGCCGTGGCTTGAGCGTAATCAAGCTGAGTTGGCCCAGATGGTTGCTGCTATCAAAGCAAATGATTTTTCAAAACTGGGTAGCTTAGCAGAATTAAATGCGTGTGAAATGCATGCTGTTAATTTAACTGCCCAACCGGGTTTTACATATTTTGAGCCTGCAACTATTAAAGCAATCAAATTAGTAGCTGATTTGCGCAGGCTTGGTATAGAATGTTACTTCACAATAGATGCCGGACCTAATATAAAAATCTTAAGTCAATTAAAAAATGTAAAAGATATTACTAAGAGGTTTGTATCCGAATTCCATAATGTTAACATAATAAATGCAAGTTTTGGTCCAGGTATTTCATGTCTGAACTAGTTAATGTAAATTAATTGATTAGGAGATTTAATTCTTTTGATAACAGAACAAGCACCCGGAAAATTATACATAGCTGGCGAGTACGCAGTATTAGAACAAGATTGTCCTGCAATTTTAGTCGCAGTCAATCAGTTTATTCGCGTTTCAATCATTAAGTCGAAATCAAAAACTGGTTTAATCCACTCTAAACAATATTCTCAAAGCTCCATTCATTGGGTTAGAAATGGCGCAAAAATGGTTATTGACAATCGTGATAATCCATTCGAATATATTTTGGCTGCAATTTCATACA
This sequence comes from Lactobacillus sp. ESL0259, assembly GCF_003693045.1. NCBI lineage: Bacteria > Bacillati > Bacillota > Bacilli > Lactobacillales > Lactobacillaceae > Lactobacillus > Lactobacillus sp. ESL0259. Next base: position 108,054 of record NZ_REHP01000006.1, read on the forward strand.
CGGAACGTTTCTGCTTGGAACAAAAAGTCAAGATGAAAGTCTATGACTTATATGTCAATTCAGATCTTGATTCTTCGGATGGGAAAAAATATGGTTTGGGCTCCAGTGCTGCAGTTACAGTAGCCACAGTCAAAGCAATCTTGCGTTTTTATAATGTTGCTTTTAGTAATGAATTAGTTTATAAATTATCAGCCATTTCTCATTATTCAGTTCAAGGAAACGGTTCGGCTGGTGACATTGCAGCCAGTGTTTATGGTGGCTGGATTGCCTATCAGACTTTTGATAAACAATGGCTTGCTAATGAACTGGCACATAAAACATTATCTGAAGTGGTCAATGAAGCCTGGCCTGGTTTGAAGATACAACTTTTAACCCCTCCCGCCGGCTTAAAACTAATGATTGGCTGGAGTCAAAAGCCTGCCTCCACTTCACGGCTTGTTGATGAAACTAATGCCAATAAGGCCGCCTTAAACGGACAATATCAAGAATTTCTCAAACTTTCGCGTAAATGCGTACTAAAGATGATTGCCGGATTTGAACAACAAGATATTCAGTTAATAAAAAAGCAAATTCGAGTTAACCGTAAATTGTTGCAACATTTTGCACAAATAAATCAAATTGCAATTGAAATTCCGCGACTTTCCCAACTGATCAATATCGCCGAATCATTTGGAGGAGCTGCTAAAACTTCCGGTGCCGGTAATGGCGACTGCGGTATTGTAATCGCTGATGCAAATACAGATACTGCCTATCTTGAAGATAAATGGCGCCAAAACGGTATAATGCCGCTAGACTTTCGCGTTCACCAAATTCGGGTTGCAGACTAGAGGAAGAACATGTCACTTAGATCTAATCGTAAAGAAGAACATTTGGTTTTAGCACAAAAATTTTATCAAGATAATAAACAAAATAGTTTTGATCAGATGCATTTGGTGCGGCCGGCTTTACCTGAAACTGAAGTAAGTGTCAAAGCCATACAAACCACAATGTTTGGCAAAAAAGTGGCAGCCCCCTTTTTTATTAATGCAATGACCGGTGGTTCTCGTAAATCCTATTTGATTAATAAGAAATTAGGACAAGTTGCCGCTAAAACCAATATTGCTCTGGCACTTGGCTCAGCCAGCATTTTGACGAAAGAGCCTTCTCTTAGTGACAGCTTTTTGATTGCACGCCAGCAAGACCCCACTGGCGTTTTAATTGCAAATGTAAATGCTAAAACTGCGGCCGAACAAGCACAAAAAATAGTTACAGAATTAAAGGCTGACGCTTTACAAGTTCACTTGAACGCAGTGCAAGAAATAGCCATGCCTGAAGGAGACCGTGACTTTTATTGGCTAAATAATTTAAAAAAATTGCGTCAAAAAGTAACCGTGCCAATTATCATTAAAGAAGTCGGCTTTGGTTTAGATGAAAGAACAATTCATTTGTTGAAAAATGAAGGCTTCCAATTTTTTGATGTTGCTGGCAGTGGGGGCACAAATTTTGCCCAGATAGAAAATGCTCGTAATACCAATGATGTTTCTTATCTGAAAGATATCGGCTTACCCACTGTCATTTCAAGCTTAATGGCTGCTAAACAGCAGGTTGATTTTATTGTTTCAGGTGGCGTGCGTAATCCTTTGGACGTTTTTAAGGGATTATGTCTAGGTGGAAAAGCTGTTGGTATATCAAATGTTTTTCTGCAAGCTTTAATCAAACACGATGTTAATTATTTGCAAAATCTTATTTTAGAATGGCAAGAAGAACTTGCTAATCTGCTAGCTATTTATGGTCAAAATGATTTAACAAAGTTAAACGAGATTAAAAAATATTATGATTTACCATTGAAAACAGCCATTGATCAGCTATTATAGGTTCTTATAAAAAAACAAATAACTATTGTCTTACATATGATTAGTTATTTGTTTTTTTGTTTTTTTAATTTAATAGACGCCAAATCTCTTTTTGAACGGCGCTGTCATTGCTTGAGCCGATAATGTGAGTAGCAGCCTTCTTAGCCACGGGAAGTGCTGTTCCTGTGGCATAACTGGTGCCAGCATATTTTAGCATCCCCACGTCATTGCCGCTATCACCAAAAGTTACCATTTCTTTAGGATTAATTTTGAATTTACTACTTAAAAACTGTAAGCCCTTTGCCTTATTCATACCTTTTGTTGACATATCTATCGATGAAGAAGAGCCAGAAACAAAGTCAATTTCAGGATAATTACGTCTTAATTTTTCTAAAAGATGCGGCATTTTATTTTCAGCAACATCAAACGTAACCTTGAAGATTTGATCATCAAGGTGATTAAAACTCTCAACAACTGTCAGTTTTTCATAGTACTTTTTTAGTTCTTTAGCGTACTCAGGTCCATCTTTTTTTAAAATATAAGCGCTGGCAAGACCCGAAACCGTGACTTTTTCATTACTTTCCTGAATTATCTTCATGATTGTTTGCCAGTCCTTTTCAGAAAGACAATCAACGTGAATTACCTGCTTGCCTTGTGCTACTAATGCCCCATTCTCCGCTATGTAGAATAGCTGATTGGCCACTTGTGGAAATCGCGAATATAAATTTTCGAACTGATTTCCGCTGGCAACAACAAACTTAATTCCCTTTTTTTGCATAATCTGAAATTCTTGCAAAAACAATTCCTGATCATACGTTTTCTGATCTGTTAACCAAGTTCCGTCCATATCTGTAGCGATTAGTTTAATCATTCTTTTTTCTTTCTATTAAACTCGTAGTCCCTTAGGATAATAATTCTTAATAATATGATTGCTGATTTTACCAAAACCTAAAATGAAATTTTGGCAACTGACTAAAACAAAGCCTGTTTCGTTAGCTTGCGTTCTTAATGATTCTCCGTGTAAATACTTTAAATAGCTTTCCCTGCTTAGTTCAACTACTCTGTTTTGTTTCTGTTCTGCTAACACCATGGCTAATTGATGTCCGGGTTCAAAACGGTTTTTCTTTAACACACCCAGTTCAACGCCATTTGCTAGTATCTGCAAATGAAGATTCGCACTATCTGATAATGCCGGTATAAAAATGTGATTATTACGTACTCGACTATTTAACCGCCAATTTTTTATTGCTGCTGGTAAATTAAATTTATCTAGTACTTCCGCTATTAATTGAATTTCAGATTTAGTTAGAGCTTCTTTTTGAGGCCTTCTTTTTTTCTTCTTTTTTTGATTTGGCGAGATTTTGGCTTGAACCACCACGTTTGGTGATAATTTTAATTTTGCAGCAAATTGCCCTTCACCTAGGTCAGCCGTAGGCCAAAATCGTACTGTCTTAATGAGATCAGGGTTATTGTCAGCCCATTCAGGGTGTCCATGAGCAATAGCGTGCGTTTTCACGGCTAGTGACATAATAGTCAAATTAAATTTTTGGCTTAGCCACGAAACTATTTGTTCATTTTCCTCTGGAGAATATGTACAGGTAGAATAGACTATTTCTCCTTCTGGCTTTAACATTTTGACTGCCGCATTTAAGATTTCCTTTTGCCGTTTTTGACAAAGCAGGACGTAATTTTGTGACCAGTAATCAATAGCCTGAGGGTTCTTACGAAACATACCTTCACCACTACAGGGCGCATCAACTAAAATTTTATCAAAATAATGAGGAAAACACTGTGCTAATTTTTTTGGCTTTTCGCTTACAATTAAAGAATTTGTTGTGCCCCAACGTTCAAGATTTTCGCGCAATACTTTTGCTCTGGTGTGTGAAATTTCATTTGCAACCAAAAGTCCTTCACCCTTTAGCTGTTCGCTGATTGCAGTGCTTTTACCGCCAGGTGCAGCACATAAATCAAGCACTTTTTGTCCCGGACGCGCTTCAACAAATAATGCTGGAAACATTGCCGTTGGTTCCTGTGAATAAACAGCTCCACTTACCCAGGCTGGATCTTGACCACTGATTTTACCATAATAGGCTTGGGGTATGCCTGAAACTTCTTTTTTTGGATCACAAGAAAGACAGTGGTTTTCTTTTAATGAATTAACGCGAAATGCACTTTTGGGACTATCATTAATTGAATTGAAAAACTGCTGTGCTCTACTTTTTCCTAATAACCTAGTATATTTTTCCTTAAAATCCTCAGGCAGTTTAGGCATTATTTTGATCCTTTCGTGATAAATGCAAGATGCATATGCTGTATATAATAGAAATGATGATCCAGCAGCCTGTAAGAAGCCAGATTAATTGCTGCGGCTTTGATAAAAATGTTCGCCATATCAAGAAGAAGTATGCACTGATAGTTACCAATACTTCAATCAATAAAATTCTGATACCGTGATTTATTAACCAATTACGCAATAAATTGCCCTTTAAGTGAGTTGACTTAACCGTTTTCCAATCTATAAAAGCTAAAACTAAATTGCTAAATGAAGCAATTAACAAGAAGATTATGATAAATGTAATTTCCCTAATGATTGAAAACTGATGTATTTGGTGATTTTTCACAAAAAGCGGTATTTTAGCCTTAACCCCATAATGTTTGGCAATTTGGCGAATTACTTTATTTGAACTATCTATTATAATTTGATAATCACTTAATTTGAATTTTCCAGTTGGCTGTTTGGGACTAGTACTAAGATAATAACTATCCTGCTTCATTTGGCGATAATGTTTTAAAGTACCTACAACTGTATAATATTTCTTATTCAAATACACATATTCGTTCCCTTGCACCTTATAGGTAGGGACTTTCGCATTTAATCCCAGTACAGCAAAAGAAACCCGGCCTTTAAAGTCTTCTTTAGTAAAATATCTGCCAGACTCTGTCGGCAAGTTTAATACATCATGGTTTGACCAGACCAAAGTTTGATTTTTTTTAGATCTGCAAGTCATATGAACTTGAATTTTGTTATGGGGATATTTTTTTTGCAAATAAAGCAAAAAAGATCTAACATTTTGCTTATTTTTTATTTCAATGTAGCGGGTATTATTACTTAGACCATATGCCTCAAGTAGTTGATCCGCTTCTCGTGACTGAACGTTTGACAGCATACTGCCAATTCCTAGAAACGATAAAAATATAATAATAACTAAAATTGTTTTTTTAAATTTCATGTGCTATCTCAAAAATTTGTTCATCAATAAAATCAAAACTTGTAAATGTCTGGTTGATTAGCCTTAGTTCCTTTGAATGAAGAAATGGCTCCTTTTGCCAAAAACTTGCAGAGTTGGTCACACCATTTCTTTCACCTACAAACAATAAATGTGTGGCAGAATTTAATTTTTGCCAAGCGTTAACGGCTTTTTCATCACTGTTGCCAAAGTTAGGCGCCCAGGAGCAAATTATCAAATCGACATCACTAAACTGCTTGACAGCTCTTGCAGCATCATAATTACTAACCGGCACAAATGCTTGGGCTCCAGTATTTGAAGTCCTTGACCAATCTAAATTATCCGTGGCAGTCATTTTGACGCCAACCTGAGACAATGCTTTACTCCAATAGCCGTTACCTGCCATTATTTCCAAACCTTTATTAATTTTTAGCTGATCTTTAATTACTTGGGCTGTTTCTAGATTCGGAATTGACCATAAGCCAAACTTAATTGCTAAAAATTGCCGAGTATTATTTAGCAGCTGATTAATTGTTTTGAAATCATCTAGCTGATCTTTAGAATGAAAATGGTTGCTGCAAATTTCCTCAGCAACATCGGGTAAAAATCCCAGCTTTTTGGGTGCTCTTTTTAAAACCTGCTTTTGCCTTATAGTAGCAACAATATTATTAATTTCCTCTACTTGTTGATGTACAGACTCAATAATAAGTCTGGCATCCAATTGGTTAATTTTACTTAAAAAATCTGTCATTATCAAATACCTATAATGATTTTAACATTCAAACGACCATATTTCAGTTATAATAAAGAGTAACATGAAAAAGGAGAATATTTTATGGCAAAAAAAGTTACAAAAAACCAAGACGAAGAGGAAGAAAGCTTAGGCAAATTTATTCTTGATGTTGTCATAATGATGGCAGTAATTTTGGGAGTTTTCTTTGTTTTATTCCATTTCGTACTTTCTAATGATAGAGTTTCAGGGCCATCGATGCAACCAACGTTTGAAGATAATGATCGTTTAATCGCTGTCCGCCATTTCACTCCCAAGCGCAATGACGTGGTAGTGCTTCTTGCTCCAAAAGCTGCAAATGATACCCCTGGTGCTTATTACATCAAACGCATCATTGGTTTACCGGGTGATAAGCTGGTTTCCAAGAATGATAAGATGTACGTCAATGGTAAGCTCTTACCTGAGCCTTATCTAGAAAATCATTTTAAAAAAGCTAATAATGCTCAAGGACAGACGTATACGACCAATTTTACTTATAAAGTCCCTAAGGGTTATTATTGGGTAATGGGTGATCACCGCGATATATCTAAGGATTCGCATATGTTTGGACCTGTTAAAAGACAGAATCTGATTGGTAAAGTCAAATTCAGGTATTGGCCATTTAATAAAATTCAAGGTTTTTAACTTTAATTTTCTTTGAATTTTAGTATTTTTCCGTTAAAATAAATTGTAAAGGAGAATTTAATATGAATCAGCAGTTAGAGGAATTATCCGATGCAATTATTGACTTTCAAGTCAAACATCATGTTACTGATACGGATTTAGCTTTTGCTAGTCATTTGTCAGTTGAAAAGATTCATGCGATGAAAACTGGTGAAGGTGAATTTACTCCTGAAGAAATCAATCAGCTGTATGATTACCTTGCTGCGAATCATTGAAAAGTTTGTTATAAATATAGCCTGCAGTTCATCTTGGATAATTGCAGGCTTTTATTTTTGGTAAATTTAGAAGAATGCTCATTATAGGACTAGTTGCAAAAATATTCTACTTTTGCAAAGTTTAGTAGCTAAAAGCATTGTTGCTTAGACTATATCGCCTTTTGTCTTTTATCTGGTTTAACATTTTTATTATTTGTCTCATGGCTCTTTTTTGGCTGTTAAAAAGACGCTAAAAAATTTTTTAGCGTCTTTTAGTATGCCTATTTTTATTTACCCTCCCTTGCCTCAAAAAACTTACTGAAAAGAATGGTGTCAAAAAACCAAAACAATATGTTAATTAGAAGCATTAATAATAATGCTATAGCTAAATCATCATTTGTACCTGTGGTTTCTCCCATCATAAACCTAAACGGAAACGAAATTATTTGTAGGCCAATACTGGCTTTGATTGCAAGCCAGGCAACTAAAATAATGACTAAAACGGCAATTATTCGAAAATAAGCTTTGCTGAGCGCTTGCGGTAGATAGTCTAAAAGTGCACGACTAGAGTAATTTAAAAAGCTGATTATGAAGTAACCAAAAAATGCGCAGAGAATAATCATCATAAGTGCACCAAAGAAATTAAACATAATTTCCAGATCAACTTGTTGCAAATGTCTTCCAATATCAGCAAATAATTCGATTAGGGAGCGATGAAACTGACTATCAAAAGTGAAAGTTACAACGCTTAAAATTAATGTGCAGATAATTTCCAATATTACAAAGAAAAGTAAGGCAGCAAATGAACTTAAAATGTTATCAAAGTAGAATTTTTTATCATCAATTGGTATTAAGCGCCAAGTCTGGTTACCACTCACCCTTTCATTTTGAAAACAGGTAGTTAAATAAAAGATTCCAGTGAATAGCCATGCTTGTACAATAAAAATAGCTAGCCATAATGTAAAAAAGTTAGAAAAAATGTGTCTGTTGATATAAACGTGGCCGTTATTAAAATTGAAAAAAGTCATCGCAAATGAGGCAACAGTCTGGATAATTAACAGAAGAGAAATCCATTTAGTTTTTAACCTAAAGAGTACGGTAAAATAACGATTAAAAATTGCCATTATTCCTCCTCCTCTCTCTGGTAAAAGCTTTCATAAAAATCTTCTACTGTCTGGTTATCCGCTCTAATTTCTTCAGTAGACTTTTGCATACAGACAGTTTTATTTTTAATAATTACCACTTCATCTAATACTGCAGCGATTTCATTGACAAAATGATCAGAAATTAAAATAGTAGACTTTTCCTGCTTCCATAAGATGATCGATTTGATAATCTTTTTACGAGCCATAGCATCAATGCCGGAAAAAGGCTCATCCAGAAGATATAAATCGGTTTTTCTGGAAAAAGTTAGAGCAATAACCAACTTCTCTTTCATACCCTTTGATAATTCAGATAAGCGCAGATCAGAAGCTAAATTCATGAATTTTCTTAACTGCTCAAATTGCTTTAGACTAAAATCATTGTATAGAATTTGGTAAAACTTGACGATTTCATTAATTTTAACGGAGTTAGAAAATCCAGTTAAACCGTCAGTAAAAGAAAGATGTTCCTTTCTTTCAGCCTCCTTAGCAAAGCCTGCAACTTTTACCGTGCCATGGTAATTTTTGGCAACTCCGCTGATAATTCTCATTAAAGTGGTTTTACCCGCACCGTTTTCGCCCAAAAGAGCGACAATTTTTCCCGGTTTGAGTGTTAAATTTAAATCAGTAATAATTTTTTTCTGGTTCTTTTTGTAAACCAAATCGGTTATTTCTAAAGGGTTTGCCATTATTCACGCTCCTCTTTAAGATATTCAGATAAAGATATGAGAATTTGTTCGTCAGATACTCCTAAAGAATTCATACTATGTACAAACTTATCTAGTTCCGCATTAATTAGTTCCCTTTTTGTTTTATCAAGTAAAGTAGTATCTTCAGTGACAAAATTACCTTCTCCCCTCTTGGTGTACAAAATACCTTCAAAATTCATCTGTTGTAAAGCACGTTGCACCGTGTTGACATTAACAGTGAGTTGCACTGCCAGTTCACGTACAGAAGGGATTTTTTTACCTGGCTTTAATTTACCGGTAATTATTTGTCGATATAGGTATTGCTTAATTTGTAAGTAAATGGGAATGTTATCTTTAAATTCCACAAGTCCACCATCCTTTGGCCGTAATACACCTATAATACACTATCATAAACTAGATTGATTTTTTCCGCAAACCTTTTAACATTTGTAGTTAAACTACTTTTTGCAAATAGTTGGCAAGTTTATACTTTTTATTAGTAACCCTACTTATGTTCAGTTGCTTCATAAAAATGATTAATTAGGAAAATATTGCTGCCTAATAAAATAAGATCGCTAATTGCGTTTGCCAAAATTGCAAAAGGTAAACTACTAGAAAAATTAAGTCCATAATTAGTCGGATGAATCACTGATAAAAGAACTTGGTAAACAAAGATATTTTGGATTTTAAAGAAAAACCAGATTAATCCGAAGATTATGACTATGTGTAATACTTTCACAACTGCGCCATTAATGTTTGCAGGGACAAAATCTAGTATTGCGCGGCTGGCAAAATTAAAGAAACTGATAACAAAATATAAAAAGAAACAACTTAAAATAGCTAAAACGATCGTACCAAGTATTATCCAGAATACATTAATGTCAAGATTGCGTAGAATGCTTTTTAATAAATCGCGGAAAAAGTATACAACAGGCTTGTCGGTCAGATACGATGAAAACAGTAATATCATTACTGTGACGAATTCGAGTACAATAAAGTAAATAAAAGATACGAACGTGCTTAATACATTAACAAGATAAAATTGCCCATCGCTTATTGCAGCTAAGCGCCAAGTTTGACTGCGATTAAATTTCTCGCTTTGTAACGGCGTAATAAAATAAACAAAAAAAATAACAAAAAAGGCCAAGAAGACAAAATATAATGCCCATTCCGGTAAAATTCCGACATTGTTTTGGGGATTTTTGCGGATATGCCAATTGATTACTTCATAATATGTAAAAAAGGCACATGCAAGAGCTGCAATTACCTGGAAAAAAAGTAATATGTGTAATTTTTTAGTTTTAATTTTAAATAATCGATTAAATAACCTGTTAAATTCTGCCATTTTGAACTCCTTATTTTTTAATTTTGCTCGATGCCAAACTGTCGCTCATATAAAATTGGTATTATGCCTCTATTTTTTACTCTGCTTCAAAGAAATGCTTAAATAAAAAAATATTAATGACGAACACAATTAAATTAACAACTATAACAATTAAATTAAGATAGGGTAAAGTGTTGTTGTAAGCCGGATTTAAGTTTAAAAAATGCAAAAGGCTGCCTAAAAATTGGTCGACAAAAATTTTTGCTACTCTGGTAAAAAGCCAGGCTATTAGGATAACAATAAAAATATGTAATAGTTTGACAATTAATCCACTTGAAGCTACAGGAAGATAATCCATGATGGCTTTACTGGAAAAATTTAAAAAGCTGATCAATAACGAAATGAAAAAGCAACATAAAAGTAAGAGTAACATGATATCAAAAATTAAACGAATTGTATTCAGTTCAAAATTTGGTCTAAATTGCTTAAACATTCTTTCGCATGAATTACGAAAAGCCTTATCCGTAAAAAATGAAACAATTAGTAAGATGCCTGCAACAATAATGTTAAGAAAAATGAAATAGATAAAAGTTATAAACGAACTTAAACTATTAGCAATATAAAATTTTTCATCAGTGATTGCTGTTAAACGCCAAGTTTGACTGCGATTAATCCGCTCATTTTTGACAGCCATATAAATAAAAAAGAAAATGATAAAAAAGACACTCAATAGACAAAAGTACATTAGCCAATCAGGTAAAAGCTCGGAGTAAAGATTTAAAAATTCACCAAACTCACCTGTACCAATCAGCAGCCCAAAAACAGAAAATGCTAAGGCACCAACTAATTGTATAATTAAAAATGAATAAACTTTCTTGGCTTTTTCTACAAAGAATCTGCCAAATAAATTTTTAAAAGAAGTCATGCTTTTCCCTTCTCCTCTGAAAACAATGAAACAGTATTAGGTTTTACTTCTCTCCTGCTTCAAAAAAGTGATTGATTAAGAAGACGTTAATGCCAAGTATTATTAAATCAATAATAAACATCATTAATACCACTGATTCCAATCCCGCAAGACCTGTAGATCTTAGTAAAAGTATATTGATAATATAGTTTGCAAAGACACTATAGAGCCTAACTAGTAATCCTACCAAGACGATAATTATAAATATGCGCACAAAAGAAATTAGAATATGACTTGATGCATGTGGTAAAAAGTCTAAGATTGCTTGACTGGAAAAGTTAAGAAAACTAACCAAAAAGTAAAGAAAAAGACAAGTAAGAATTAGCAGTAACATAATGCCAATAAAATCAAAAATTGCAGTACTGTTTAAATCAACTTCAATCTGTAAATTTTTGCCAAATTTAGAATTAGTAAATATTGATAAAAATAAAAAACAAATTGCAATTAACACGTCTAAGAGCACAAAATAAACCAATGAAACAAATGAACTTAAGATATTGGCAACATAAAACTTGCCATCACTGATTGGTGCTAAACGCCAGGTTTGATTTCTATTTAACCGTTCATTTTCAACTACAGTTAAAATGAACAAAATCGGTCCGAACAAGAAAGTTAATGATGCAAACAGTGCCATCCATCCTGGTAAAAACTCGAGATTATTGTTCGAATTAAAGTGAAATCTGCCAGAATAAAAACTAAAATAAGTAAAGAATGCTGAAGCTAGAGAACTAATGAATTGCAGAATAACTAAAAGATAAACATTTTTGGCTTTTTTCTGCAGTAACTTTTCAAACAAATGATTGAAAACGTTCATTATTCCTCCTCCGCATCGTATAAACCTTCATAATAATCTTCAACACTTTTATGAAGCTCGCGGATCTCTTCAGTAGATTTGTGCGTGTAAATGGTTTTGTCTTTAATAATGACGATTTCATCAAGCATACTGGCTATTTCGTTGACAAAATGATCTGAAACAAGAATCGTTGAATTTTCCGGTTTCCATAAAATGATCGAATTAATTATTTTTTTGCGCGCCATGGCATCAATCCCCGAAAAGGGCTCATCTAATAAATAAAGGTCAACTTTGCGCGAAAATGCCAGGGCAATGATTAACTTTTCTTTCATTCCTTTGGACATTTCAGATAAGCGCATCTCTGAATCTAATTTCATAAACTGACGCAACTGTTCAAATTGATTTTGATCAAAATCTTGATAGATGACCTTATAAAATTTAACAATTTCTTTGATTTTCGTTGAATTAGCAAAACCAGATAATCCATCAGTAAATGACAGATGTGCCTTTCTTTCTGCAACATTGCTCTCACCTGAAATAGTAACTGTCCCGTGATAGTTTTTGGCCATGCCACTGATGATGCGCATTAAAGTTGTCTTCCCAGCACCATTCTCACCTAGAAGGGCTACAATTTTTCCTGGTTGTAAATTTAAATTGATGTTATCCAAAATTGTTTTTAAATTTTTCTTGTAAGTTAAATCTCTTATTTCCAATAGATTTTCCATTTTTTACTCCCTACTTTAAGTGTTTAGTTAAAATTAAATTAAGCTGTCGCGCTGAAACTCCTAAGGCCTTCATATTATGCACAAATTTACTTTGTTCAGATCTGATAATGTCTCTTTTAATTTTTTCCAGTAATTTTTTATCATTAGTCACAAAATTACCCTCTCCTCTTTTAGTAATTAAAAGCCCCGACGTAGTCATATGTTTGAGCGCTTTTTGTATGGTGTTCACGTTGACCGTTAGATGGGTTGCTAAACTACGGACAGATGGAATTTTTTGACTGGGTTTAAGTTTTCCGGTAATTATTTGGCGACATAAATTTTCTTGGATTTGAACATATATCGGCCTATCATCTTTAAACTTCATATTTTCCCTCTAACTGTATTACATTTATAATACACTATAATATTACAATAAACTTAAAAGTTATGCAATTACTTACTTAAAATCTTTTTCTGCGAAAGATTAAATAGCCGGTAATCACAAAAATAAGAATATAGACTAGACTACCCATAAAAAGCTCTTGGTTATTCAGGTGGGTAGTTAAAACATACATGCCATAATTACCATATTGCCGGGTTAAGTCCACCATATTAAAAGGGTTCCATTTCATAATGCTTATAAGCTTGCCCCCGTTCATTAAGTCGGAAGAAATGTTTTGACCCATGAATGTAACTAGAAGGCTTGCTGTAATTACAATTGCACTACTATTAATTAGACACGAAAGTAAAAAAACAGTGGCAATAATTAACATTGTAGTAACTAAATCTATTAGAGAAGCAGTTATCATGTTTAGCCATACTGGCTGATGATATAGATATGACGCTGACCAGTTAACTTGGTAATTAAATATGGTATAGCGCAAAAAAATTGTATAAAAAAGAGCTAGCAGATGCAGAAAAATATCGTATAAAAACAAAACAATATACTTTGATAAGTAAACATATATTTTATTAGAAGACTTATATAAAAGTGTCAAAATCGTATTGTTTTGAAATTCCATTGAAAAACAGGTGGCACCTACTATCACTAGGATAAACATGATGAAATCAGATGAATCAAAAGTTAATGTTAAAATTAGCTTTTTACTTTCATCTGCTAAAGCGAAACCGGTAACAAGCATTAGAAAAAATAATATGATAGCTGCAATCCAGCTAATTTTGCGGTGCACTAATTTATATAATTCTTGCTTAATACTATAAATCATTTTATTGATCTCCTCTCTTTATACTTGTCGATGTTTGAATAGATAATATCCTAGAACCATAAAAGCTATGCCGTAAATGATATTGGCTATAATTAGTTCAAGACTTGATAAGTGCGATTTTAAGCTAAGACTTGGATTTGATAATTGCTGAGAAATAAAAGTCATATTTAAAAAGTTCCATTTAATAGTACTTATAAAATGGGGAAAGGTTTGCATTAATCCTTTGGAAAAGCTGGCACCAAAAAATGCTAGTACAATTCCAAAACAAACTACTACGGCATTATTTTTAACCAGCATAATGAGCATAAAAGATAAGCCAATGCTAAAAAAGGAATAAATCAATGCTCCTGCCAGGTTAGTTAACAAACCATTTAAAAGAGTATGCCCATTATGAACGGCTAACCAATCATATCTGCCAGTATTAAAGATCACGCTTAACATCAAGGTAAGTAGAAATGCAATCACTGTTAGGAGAAAACTATAGACTAATACAACCAAAAACTTGGAAAAGTAAATTTGAAACTTGCTTGAAGTCTTATACTCCAGCATGATAATCGTGTTATTCTTGTATTCCATTGAAAAAATTGCAGATGCTACGGTAATAACTATTAAAGGAATCCACTCAATTGCACCAAATCCGTAGCTAAGGGATTGGCTTGTAATAGGATTAGTAAAAAAGTTGTAAATCATTGTTACAATGAGAATAATCAGACCATACAGAGCAATGTTTTCATGCTTTAATTTATAGATTTCCTGTTTAAAGCTTATAAGCATTCTGTCTATCCCCTTTTCTTTTCCAAGACATCAACTACAATTCGTTCAAGGTTGGCTTCAAGCGGCAAAATTTCTTTTAAATGAACACCTTCGTTAAAAAGCAGATCTTCTATTTTGTATATATCCTTTTGGCTTACTATCAAATAGTTTTCTTTTGCTTTAAACGTGATCTGGTAAGCAGCAAAAATCTTTTTTGCAAGTTTATTATTTTCAGTAGTCAAATGGTATTTTTGGTGACTAATTTTTTCAAATTCTTTGACCTCTTTATTCAATATAATTTGTCCCCCAGAGATTAAGACAACTCTCGTCATTACTTTTTGTAATTCACTTAAAATATGACTTGAGATTAAAAAAGCTGTTCCTTGATCAGAAAATCTTTTGATTAATTTTCTTATTCGAATCGTTGATTCAATATCCAATCCGTTCATTGGTTCATCAAGAATTACAATTTGAGGTTGATTTAGTAAGGCGATTGCTATTCCTAATTTTTGCTTCATACCAAGAGAATATCCTTTTGCCTTATCATTAATATACGAATCCATTTGTAATTCAGAAATCAAATGTGCCATATCTTTTTGGTCATGAGCATAAAGAGTTAAATTTTGTTTACCAGTAAGAAATGGGTAAATTGCAGGATGTTCAATTAACGCACCTGCCTTGTTTAAAGCATGATGATCATTTTCAGAAACTTCTTGCCCATTAACTTCAACTTTTCCTTTGAATTTCATTAAGCCCAAGATGGTTTTCATAATGGTGGTTTTCCCAGCACCATTTGGTCCAATTAAGCCTATTATTTCACCAGGTTTAATCTTAAAAGTAGCATTTTTGACTAACACTGTTTTGCCAACATAAGTACTAACATTATCCATTTGTAGTACAATAATACTTTTCACTCTTAATCATCCTTACTAAAAAATTATTATACTAGTGAGCTACATATGTAATACACTAGTATAATAAAATAAATTTTATTTTTTTGCAAATTTATTTTTAATCAAAAGTCTTAGAATAATTTAAATGTTCCACATCTTGCTTGTTAATATTACAAGAAATAAAAAAGGCACCTAAAACCATTTTTGATAATGTTTTTAGGTGCTCGTTAGCATATTTTTAATAACTGTGCATAATTTTGCTAACCTTTTATAAGCTTAATTTCCTTTATCAGAACAAGCTTTTAATTTTTAATTTTTTTATAAACAGTCTTAAAAAGGCCCGTTTTTGTTTCACTACTTATTAGCGGCAGCATTCATTTGTACCATTTTTATCATGACATCTACAGCTTTTGCCATGGATTCCAGTACTGTGTACTCGAAGCGTCCGTGCATGTTTTCTTGACCAGAAAACAGATCCGGACAAGGTAAACCTCTATATGTCAGAAGTGAACCATCTGTCCCTCCCCTTACGGGGTCTTCATTGATGGTTAAACCTTCAGCTTGATATGCTTTTCTCGCTAAATTAACAATTTCCATGTGATCTTTAAGAATATCAGCCATATTGTAATATTGATCTCTCATGTTAAGCTTAATTCTTTCTGTGCCGAAATCCTTATTCATTTGATTGACAATAGCTCTCACTTTATTTTTACGATCTTCAAGACCATCTCTTTCAAAGTCACGCACGATGTATTCCATTTGTGCGTTGTCTACTGTACCAGTAAAGTTGGTCAGATGATAAAAGCCTTCTCTTCCAGCCGTCTTTTCAGGAACTTCGTTTTGCGGAAGTTGATTTTGGAAGTTAATGCCAACTTGGATAGCATTAATCATTTGATCTTTTGCAACAGATGGGTGCACATTTACTCCTTGAATATCAAGCGTGAAAGTAGCAGCAGAAAAAGTGCCCCAATCTAACTTTCCAGGAGCTCCGCCATCAACCGTGAAAGCAAAATCTGCACCAAATTCATCAATATCAAAATATTGGGCCCCCATGCCAATTTCTTCGTCCGGAGTAAAACCAAGGCGAATCTTACCATGTTTAATTTCAGGGTGGTTTAACAGATATTCTGCTAATGTAACTAATTCCGCTACCCCGCATTTATCATCCCCACCTAATAAGGTGTCACCTGAAGCCGTAATAATAGTTTGGCCAGCATATTTTCTTAAGTTCGGAAATTCTGCAGGATCTAAATAGAATTCGGAATCTCCAAGGCGAATTTTTGATTTGCCATCATAATTTTCATGAACTTGCGGTTTGACATTTTCCGCATTAAAGTCTGCGGTATCGCAGTGCGCTAGAAGTCCCATTACAGGTACATCATAATCTACATTAGCTGGAATTTCGGCAATAACACACCCTGATTTTTGATTATAATGCACATCTTTGAGGCCAAGCTCTTCGAGATCAGGTAAAATAACATGTTTTTGAAAATCTTCTTGACGCTTAGTTGAAGGAAACCTGTCTGAATGCTCATCAGAGCGTGAATTAACTTTTACATATTTTAAAAATCTTGGTAATAAATTTGGATACTCCATCTTATCTCCTTAATTAAAATAAATCTTGAAATGGGTTAGTTGATACTTCAGATTGGGTAATTTCGACATTCCAAGAATGTTTTTTATTCCATTCAAGCAACTTTTGATAAATTTTTTCTTTAAAAATCTTTTCAGTGTAGTGACCCGGATCAACTACCGTCAGACCGGCAGAAATCATATCGTGGCCCGTATGGTAATAAACATCTCCTGTAATAAAAGCATCAATATTCTCTTCTACTGCTTGATGCCAATATTTGCCGCCATCACCGCAGATAAAACAAACTGAAGAAATAGTCTGCTGATTATCAGCAGTAATTAATCTTACCATTTTTACCTGCATCTTGTCTTTGACGTAATAAGCAAATTCTTCAGCAGATAGTGGTTGAAGCAATCTCCCCTTGCGTCCTATGGCAATTCCATCATCGTCTGGACAAAACGGTTCAACATCTTTCAAACCTAACTCTTCAGCTTGCCAATCACTTGAGCCATCTTCAGCCTTGTCTGAATTGGTATGAATAGAATAGACCGTAATGCCATGAGCAATTATTTTACCGTACATAGCATATTGGGGATTGGCAAAATCCAAGTTTGCAGCGGGGCGAAACATCAAGGGATGATGACTGATAATCAAGTCAACACCATTTTGCACTGCCTCGTCCACCACTTGTGGTCTGACATCTAAGGTGGTCATTATTTTAGTGACATTTTGCTCAAGTGAGCCTATTTGGATGCCAATTGGATCACCTTGGCTAGCTATTTCTTCTGGAAAGTGTTGCCTTAAAACGGCAACTATATCCTCTACTTTAGTCATTTATTTCTTCCTCAATCATTTTTATTTCATACTCAATTTGCTTAATATGTGCCCCATCTTTTTCCTGGGCCTTATTTAAATTAGTTAGCAGCCTTTGATGGTAAGCTAATTGATCACGCCATTTTTGATAAAAAACTTGATTTTTTTCTTTTAGAATTTCAGGTCCAAAAAATATTTGCCGATCAGTTAAACTGATAGTATTTTCCAGCTCTTGTGCCTTAATCAGTTCATATATATGCCCGGCTTCAGTGATAATTTTTTCGTTGATAATTTGATACTTATGTGCTGAAAGCCATTCACGCACACCCGGCTCCCCCACATTAGGCTCCAAAATTAATGTAGCAAAATGAAAATTTCTTGACCAAGCTTCGTTTAAAATATTGGTCATTAACTTGCCACCCATACCGGCAATTACCACTGTATCAATTCTGTCTTTGGCGCTAATTGTTTCAAGTCCAGATCCTAAACGAGTTTCAATTTTGTTTTTTAAGCCAGCAGCAATGATATCTTTTTCAGCATTTTCTAAAGGCCCAGCTGCTACATCACTGGCAATAGCATAATCCACTTTACCCTCTTTTACTAATTGGATCGGTAAATAAGCGTGATCTGTTCCAATGTCTGCTACACGGGCTCCTTGATCAACCATTTGTGCTAAAGTACGTAATCGTAAATTCATCCTCATCCTACTTTCTTTATAATAGAATTTTAGCATAATGCTTTTTATAAGATAAAAATAAAATAATAAATTTAGCTACTCTTATTATTAGTTTCTAAAGCAATCTGGCGGTTAAACATGCTTACCTCGTCTTTAGCTATGTGATGAGCAACTTCAATCACTGTTCCGGGAAATTCTTTTAAGAAAGCGGCGTGGATTTTTTGAGACAATTTTGTGTCCAATGAGGAAGTAGCTTCGTCTGCTAACAAAATTTGTCTTTGCTTAAGCAACGCGCGGGCAATTTCTATGCGCTGATTTTGCCCTCCTGACAAATTTTTACCTCCAAGACCAACTTGATACTGATACCCTTTTTTCTGACCAGTTCTTCTAGACCAGCTTTAGAAACCGCCTTATTCAGTTCTTGTTGGGTAACCTTTTGCCCTAAAGTAATATTGTATTCAATCGTATCATTTAATATAAACGGTTGTTGATTGATTAAAGCAAAGAGTTCATGGTCTTTATTCCAATTGCCATTAGCTTTTTCTTCATTTATTAGATAGGTGCCTGAATCCAGCTTATATTTTCCTAGCAAGACTTTGAGCAAGGTTGATTTTCCCCAACCCGAAGGAGCTTGTAATAAAATTTTTTCGCCCTGTTTGATTACCAAATTTACTTTTTTAAAAATATTTTGGTTATCAAAATGGATTGTGGCATTAGTTAAACTCAAATTATTGAAAACTGGAATTGAACTATTATCGCTTGTTTGTTTTGGTTTTTTATACTTTTGTATTTTTATAAATTTAGTCCAAATGGGAGTAGTTGTTTTAATATCATTAATGCACATAAAAATATTAACTATCGGATTCACAAAATTATTCGATAGCTGCACAATCATCATAAAAGTACTCAAGGTAATATTTCTTATAGTTATCAAATAAACTCCAACACTAAATGGAATAATCATGCCAAAACAATATGCGGCAAAAGAGGTTAATTCGTTTGCAATGCCCTTGGATAAATTCGTTGATTGTAAGGCGTCCTCCATTTCGCGAGCTCTTTTTATTAAGCGCTGAGCAATAGAATTCTCTGAATTATATAAAGAAAAAATGGTTGAGCCGTTAATTGTTTCCATAACAGTAGTGGTATAATTACTATTTGCTTTTTCCCATTTTTTAGAATTAGCAGAAATTTTTTTACCGGCAAAA
Organism: Lactobacillus sp. ESL0259; assembly: GCF_003693045.1. Classification (NCBI taxonomy): domain Bacteria; kingdom Bacillati; phylum Bacillota; class Bacilli; order Lactobacillales; family Lactobacillaceae; genus Lactobacillus; species Lactobacillus sp. ESL0259. The sequence continues at coordinate 127,515 of NZ_REHP01000006.1, forward strand.
TTTTGCACTAACGCTGGAACTATTGCTGCAATAAAAAAGATCAGGGAGATAAACCAAGATGCAATCACTGCAGTGATAATAGCAGTCAAAAATTTTAGGATGTAATTAACAATTTTTAATTCGGCTACAACTTTGCTGGTCTCAATTTGTTTAAGGTCGTTAGTCATAAATGACGTATCAAGATTAGCTTGATCATTAATATCAATGATCTGATCGGTTGCTATCTCTTTAATTTTGATGTTAATATCATGGATCAAATTTAAAAAGGAATATTGAAATAGTATTCCAATTATGCTAAAAAGACTTAATCCGCTAATAGCGAATATAGTTAATCCGGGCAAGTTTCCCGTAGGCTTTTCAGCAAAGGAAATGAATACTTTTAAAAGATAAGCTAAAAATACTGATTGAAATGAATCAAGAATTGAAATAAATAGAAAAAGAAAAAGTTTCCATTTCTTCGCATATTTGAGAGCCATGTTATCCTCCTAAAACTTAAAATAGTATTACAAGTATAATGGAACAAATTAATAAAAGCCACAAAATTTCTGGTCTAATTTAAATTTGCTGGCAAAAAAGTGAGAAAAATTTTCTTTTTCTTTCTAAATTGCTATTTTATAATTGATAATAAGATTTAAAAGAAAGAGATTTTTTACTTAATGGATAGAACTGAACCAGTTACTTTAACGAATATGTGTATGATTAAAAGCAAGAATAAAATATTAGTGTTGAATCGTAATGACCCCTCTTGGCCAGGGCTTACTTTTCCAGGAGGCCATGTTGAAGATCATGAATCTTTTCATGACTCAGTGGTGCGAGAAGTTAAGGAAGAAACAAATTTAGATATCAAAAACCCTCGCCTATGTGGCATTAAGCAATTTTATGATGAAAATGATCACCGCTATCTTGTTCTTTTTTATATAGCGACTGAATTCATTGGCACAGTCAAAGCCTCAAGAGAAGGCAAATTGACGTGGATGACTAAAGAAGAACTTTTCCAACATAAATTAGCATATAATTTTGACCGCGACTTGCTGGTATACTTTAACGAAGATATTGATGAGCATATCTTGGACGGTAAACGGGATGAATTATTTTAAGGAGTAGCGAAATGCTTTCTGAACCAGCAATTAAGTGTTGGCATTTAGGACAAATAATAGTCCAAGAAATTCTGATTATTATGGTACCTGGATTATTTTTATCTATTAAGCCCCTGACTAAAAGCAGAATTATGGCCCTAATAATTTTGCTAACTTTGTTTATTATGGTTCTTCTGCAACTAACCCTTCTACGCGAAAACATCTTTAAGCAAATAGTCTAATTTAATCATTATTTTCAAGCCGTTAAAGTCCTAATATATTTTTTGGTACTTCACAAAATCGGAGCAGGTTTTAACAAAGTTTTTAATACTTAAGAACTTTATCTATTTGTTAATCCCACTTTCTTTGTATGAACTGGTTATGCTAGTTCCTATGGCAGAACTAACAAGGGAGTAAAATAAATCATAATTTGAGCAAATTATAACTTGTTATTGTTTGAAAAGCTGCTTGTTTCTATCCCGGAGATTTTTACAGTTTTTAATCATTCATGGTTGCAAATTATAAATTCGTTTGCGACAGGTATTGTTTTTGCTGCAGTTTATTTATATGCAGGTTCTTTTTTGGTTAATTTGGGCTATCGTGCAGTTTATGATATACTAGCCTTCCTAGCTACTGGCTCAACAGTTATAACAGTACCCCATATCTTTGACTGGGAATATCTCTTTATTACCACTTTGATCTATTTGGCTTTTGCCTTTTTCTTATTATCAAGTAAGCGAAAAAGTGTTATCGCATATAATTTGCAGCAAAGGGGACTAGAAAATAAGTACGGTGCCAGCGAATTAACTTTTAGCTAATAAAAAAGACAAGATTTTTCAAATCTTGTCTTTTGTTTGGCTAATTAATCTAGGAAATCACGTAATTGATTTGACCTACTTGGATGTCTTAGTTTACGTAAAGCTTTAGCTTCAATTTGACGAATACGCTCTCTCGTAACTCCAAACACTTTACCAACTTCCTCAAGTGTTCTAGTTCGACCATCATCAAGTCCAAAACGCAAACGAAGAACATTCTCCTCGCGATCAGTTAAAGTGTCAAGCACTTCTTCTAATTGTTCTTTGAGCATTTCGTATGAAGCATGTTGTTCAGGACTAGTTGCATCCTTATCCTTAATAAAGTCACCTAAATGTGAATCATCCTCTTCACCAATAGGAGTTTCCAAAGATACTGGTTCTTGTGCAATTTTTAAAATGTCCCTAACTTTAGAAGTAGGCATATCCATTTCTGCACCTATTTCTTCAGGAGTTGGTTCACGTCCTAAGTCCTGCAACAGTTGTCTCTGAATTCTAATCAACTTGTTAATTGTTTCAACCATGTGGACCGGAATTCTGATAGTTCTAGCTTGGTCGGCGATCGCACGGGTGATAGCTTGTCTAATCCACCAAGTTGCGTAAGTTGAGAACTTGAAACCTAGGCTGTAATCGAATTTGTCCACGGCCTTCATCAGACCCATGTTACCTTCCTGGATAAGGTCCAAAAATGACATGCCACGACCTACATAACGCTTAGCAATAGAAACCACTAAACGTAAGTTGGCCTCAGCCAATTCTTGTTTAGCTTCTTCATCACCTTTTTCAATCCTTTTTGCCAAAGAAATTTCCTGATCAGCATTTAGTAAGGGTACGCGGCCGATTTCTTTCAGATACATTCTGACTGGATCATTCATTCTGACACTTGAAGGTGCCGACATATCTTTTAATTCAGCCTTTTCAACATCTTTTTGCTTTTTTAAAGCTAATCTCGAAGGATTACCCTTCTCGTCAACAATGCTAATGCCATTATCTTCAAATTCCTGAACTAATTGGTCAACTGCTTTTCCCTGTAGTTTATAGGGCTTAATCAATTGAGCAACGAATTCTTTTTCAGTAATAGATTTATCTTTTTTAACATCTTTAACTACCTTTTTGACCATTTTGTCTAAAGATAATTTTTCGGTGTTAGCGGTTTTTCCATTTTCTACCACAATAAGCCCCCCTTTAACCCTGGATTCTTTTTAACTGCAAAATTTTACGAGTAATACTTAATATTTCATCCGTATCAGTTTTACGTTTAGCATCTTGTAAATCATTCATTAGTTGCTGCAATTTAAAATCAATTTTTCGCCTGTTTAAAGCATTAATTTGCTCATCGATTTCGCGGTCTGAAAAATCCTGGGGCATGTCTGTCATTTCAGCATTAACTATTATACCTTGAAGTTCACTAGGAATAAAATCTAAAAAACTATTAACTCCCGGATTTTCTTGATTTTCACTAAAATTTAACCATAATTCCGCTAATTTTTGATATTTAGAGTCTGGAAATAAAAATTGATGTGATAATAAATATTCCCGAGCATGTCTTGAATGAATAAATAAATATAATAACCGAGTTTGAACAGGATCGTTTTTACTATAATTCTGTTCAGGTTCAACAAAAGAACCGGAATAGTTGCTATTTGCTTCTTCAGGTTGCACACCATAATTGTTTTGGTGCCTTCTAGCCGCATTTTGCTGTCTGCGATATTTGGTAAAATTAACTTTGAGTGAATCCTTAGAAACACCTTGTTGTTGCGAAATCTTATCCAAATATAGATCTTGCTCTACTGGATTAGACAATTGAGCAATCTCTTTCACTGCTTCGTCGAGATAAGCCAATTTTTCGCGGTCATTTGCTAAATTATATTTTTGAGCCAACCTTTTAAGAAAAAAGTCTGTAGGAGTTAAAGCACCTTTAACTTCTTCCTGATATTTTTCCCAACCATATTTCTTTACATATTCATCAGGATCTAGCTTTTCCGGCAGAACTACTATCCCTAAATTAAAGCCCCCAATATTATTAAACATTCTGGCTGCACGTTCTTCAGCGTGTATTCCTGGGTCGTCTCCGTCATAATTAATGATGATGTTTTTAGTGATCCTGCGTAACATATATATTTGTTGATCAGTCAAGCTGGTTCCCATAGAAGCTATACCAGATTTAATTCCTGCTTTATAGGCCGCAATTACATCCATGTATCCTTCATACAAAATTAAATGCTTTTCACTGCGGACTGCTTTTTTTGCTTCCGCAAAATGAAAAAGAGTTTTAGATTTAGTAAAAATTTTGGTTTCAGGACTATTAATATATTTAGCTTCTGTTTTATCTGGCGAAAGCCTTCTACCAGAAAATCCAACCACATAGTCGCCTTCATCAGTGAGAGGAAACATCAGCCGATCTCTAAAGCGATCAAATAATTCACCAGTCTGAGATTGCACAAATAAGCCACTCTCAGCCAAATCTTCATCTTTAAATTTCTGGTCTCTTAAATAAGTCAAAAGCAAATTGTTTTGTTTAGGAGCATAACCAATACGAAAATGAGCAATTATTTCATCGTTAAGACCACGTTGTTTAGCATAATTATATCCTGGTCTACCAGCATTTGTTGAAACTAATACTTTATGATAAAAATCGGCAGCCTCCTCATTAATTTTTATTAAAATATTGGAAAACTTTGGTTTTTGGTTATTATATTGCCCGATATCAATATGACCAAAATCAGCAACTTTTTGAACACTTTCAGGAAATGTAAGATTTTCTTTATACATTAGAAAAGAAAAGACATTACCACCTTTGCCACAGCCAAAGCATTTAAAAAATTGTTTCCCTTCATTAACAGTAAAAGAAGGAGTTTTTTCTTCATGGAATGGACAAAGACCAACATAATCTTTGCCTTTCTTTTCTAGAGAAACATACTGGCTTATGACATTTACAATATTGACATTATTACGAACTTTAGCAATAGTTTCTTCAGGTATAAGACCGGCCATCTTTGCACCTACTTTTTATTTAATGACTAATTTGCTTAAATCACCCAATCGCTTTGAATGTTGTGCCACATCACTTAGCTGTGCCAAACGATTATTTTTAACAGCTTCATCTTTAGCCATAATCATATTAGTTTCGAAGTAAAGATCAATTACTGGCTGTAATTTCACAAATCCGTCATAAAGATCTGCTAATTTATCAATTTTACTTAAATCGTTAACGCCCTCGGCAAGTTGGATTTCGGTATCGTTATCAAATAAGTCCTTGTTAACAATATTCTTACCTTTATATTTTGCCTTTTTCAAAATATTATTAATTCTAATTAAACTTTCTACTACTGGTTTGAATTTATCATCATCATGATGTAATTGCAAAACTTTTGCTGCAGCTAAAATTTGTATTGGATCCTGCTGACTTGAAGCTAAAACTGCATCAATTATGTCATATTTATAATTATTTTTCTGTAAGTACTGTTTAATACGATCACGAATAAATAAAGAAATCTCTTCTTCCTGCTCAGCTTTTTTAGGCAGCTTAGCCGGAGTTTGATTTTCAAGAGCCGACACAATCTCTGGTAAGACATCATTAAAAGGTAATGACCAACTCTGGTTTATTAAAATGCGAACAATACCATAAGCATAGCGGCGAAGAGCGTAGGGATCATTGGATGAACTAGGGATCATACCCACAGCAAAGAAAGTAATTATAGTATCTAATTTATCTGCTATAGATAACAAGGAGCCAACAGTTGTTTTGGGCAAATTTCCTTCAGAAGTGGTTGGCATATAATGCTCTGCAATTGCTGCGGCAACATCATCCTTTTCACCAGCCAATTTGGCATAATGCTTGCCCATGACACCTTGCAATTCAGCAAATTCTCCTACCATTTGAGTTACCAAATCAAACTTATATATTTGGCTAGCACGATCGAAATCACTGACAACTTGCTTATCTAGGTGCCATCTTTTTGCTAAGAAATCACCAATGATATTGACACGCTTCATCTTCTCAGACATTGAGCCAATTTTGTCATGAAACGAAACATTGTCCAATTTTTGTACAAAATGACTTAAAGGATATTTTCTGTCTTCATCATAGAAGAATTGTGCATCATCAAGTCGTGCTACCAAGACCTTTTCATTTCCTGAAACCACATTTTCTAAGTAATCTTTATTACCATTGCGCACAGCAATAAAATGATTAATTAATTCTCCATTTTGATCATAGACTTCAAAGTAACGCTGATTATCCTTCATCGAAGTGATAAGAACTTCTTTGGGCATCTGCAAATACTTTTTAGCAAAAGAACCTGCAAAAACAGTAGGATATTCAACTAAATTTGTTACCTCTTCAAGTAAACTTTCATCAGGTTTAATTTGCCAATTATTTTTCTTAACCAATTTATTCATTTGGTCAATGATCATTTTCCGACGTTTATTTGCGTCAACAATCACAAACTGATCTTTTAACGCATCTTCATAATCGGAACTATTGGCTAAAACTACGCTATCTCCCAGAAAACGATGCCCTGCCGTCTTTCTACCAGCTGTAATGTCAAGAATTTTTACGGGTATTACATCACTGCCATATAGTGAAACAAGCCAGTGAATAGGACGGACAAATTCGAAATCGTGAGAATCCCACCGCATTTTTGTGGGAAAAGTCATAGACTTAATGATTTCACTCATTCCCAACAGGATATCACTTGTTTTTTTACCCTCTTTTTTTACATGCACGTAAGCGTATTCCGTACCTTTTAATTTGTCAAAATAAATATCGTCAGTGGTCATTCCTTGGCCACGGGCAAATCCCTGTGCGGCTTTGGTCCAATTCTTATCTTGATCAAGAGCAATTTTCTTTGCCGGTCCCTTTTTTATTTCATCAATATCTTCTTGTTTTTCTGCTAAATCTTCAACTAAAACAGTTAATCTCCGAGGTGTTGAGAAAGTTTTAGTACATTTAAATTTAAGACCTTTTTCTTTAAGAAACTTTTCTGTTCTTTGCGCAAGCTGTTTAACACTCCGTTCAACAACATGAGCAGGCATTTCCTCAGTACCAATTTCAAATAAATAATCTTTAGCCATTTTCAAGTCCCGCTTTCTTATCTTCTGCTTTTTTCAATAACGGAAAGCCTCTTTTTTCGCGTTCTTCTACAAAACATACCGCTACTTCATGAGCTAAATTTCTAATTCGAGCTAAATAACCCGCTCTTTCAGTAACTGAAACAGCTCCCCGAGCATCAAGCAAATTAAAAGTGTGTGAACATTTTAAAATATAATCGTATGCTGGTTGAACTAAGTTTAGGCCGATTAATTCTTTAGCTGTTTTTTCATAGACATCAAAAAACTGTAAAAGATCTTCCTGATTTGATTCTTCAAAAGCATACTTAGAGTTTTCATATTCAGCTTCTTTAAATATATCACGGTATAAAACGCCATTGCCCCATTCTAGGTCAAAAACAGAATTGACATTCTGTATATATGAAGCTAATCGTTCCACTCCATATGTGATTTCACTCATTGTGGGTTTAACATCAAGTTCACCAACGGTTTGAAAATAAGTAAATTGACTTACTTCCATTCCATCAAGCCAAACTTCCCAACCAACACCAGCACAACCCATTGAGGGGTTTTCCCAGTTGTCTTCTACAAACCTAATGTCATGCTCAAGTGTATTGATACCTAGTTCTTTTAAACTGTCTAAGTAGTATTGTTGAATATTTTCAGGTGCAGGTTTTATTACCACTTGGAATTGATGATGTTGAAACAATCTATTAGGGTTATCACCATACCTGCCGTCAGCCGGACGTCTTGATGGCTCGACATAACATGCAGCCCATGGTTCCGGTCCCACAGCACGTAAAAAAGTATAAGGACTCATTGTTCCAGCGCCTTTTTCAACATCATAAGAAGGCATGACCATGCAACCTTTTGAAGACCAAAATTTTTCTAATTTAAAAACCATATCTTGAATAGTTAATTTTTTCTTTGCCATTTATATTTCCTTCCTGCATCAGACCATAAAAAAAGCCTATGCAAAACATGCATAGGGACGAGATTTAATCGCGGTTCCACCCTAATTCAGGAAATAATTCCTGCTCTTAATTAAATTGACTAGAGGTGCCTTTTCCCAGATGCTCTCCCACTGTTTAGCACTCGCTTAACAGGTACTTTTTTTATCCTCATTATCGCCAAAATACATTATTATTTTACCATAAAAATCAATGAAGCAGAAGACTCACTCGTTTAATTTAAGTTCATCTAAAAACTTTTTAGTTTTAAGGTTAAGATCAATCGTTTCCTGATATATGCGGTCAATAGCCTTACGGGTCGCCATTTTGGTAGCAGTATTTATTTTGATGTCGCCTAACCGTTCAAAAGGAAGTAAAAAGATTGTTCTTAAAACAGCAGTTTCCTTTGGCTTTAAATGTAATCGCCCAGGATCTGTATCAAAATGTTGACTACATAAAATGCCACCGCTTTTAATGGAATAATCAAATTCGCCTTGTTCTTTACCACAAATAACGCAATGACGCATTTCCGGCTCAACACCATAAGCTTGCAACAGTTGCATTTGCACAATTTGAGTAATCATTTCAGGATCAGTTCCAGCGTCAATTTTTTGCAACGCAGAATTTGCTAGATTATAGTATTTACCCAGATTTTGATATTCAATAAAAGCATGATCTATCAAATCAAGGATAAAAGAAGCATATGCATTTTTAGTTAAATCACTAAACAGGCCATCAAATTGACTGACGTCTTTATAAGTTCTGAGCGTACTTAGACCGTGACCAGTAAAATATATGACATAAGTGCCATAGGAAAAATTAAGTAAAGATGCACCTAGTTTTGATTTTGGCTTAAGTGCTCCATGAGCAAGTAGAGTAACTATTCCATTATTCTTGGTCATTATTTTTGCCAATAAATCTGCCTCACGGTATTTTTGCCTTTTAAAAATAATTCCCTGCACTTCTTTTAATTGTCGTGCCATTTTAGCTAAAATCCTTGGGATTATAGCCTATTTGCTTTAAAAAGCGTGGATCAGAACGCCAATTATGTTGAACTTTAACCCAGAGATGCAAATTGACTTTTTCACCTAACAAATCTTCAATTTGATGTCGGGAATTAATGCCAATCTGCTTCAGCATCTTTCCGCTTTTGCCAATAATAATTCCTTTTTGACCATTCTTTTCAACATAGATGGTAGCTTCAATTTGCAGTTTATTATTTTCATGCTTATTCATTTGTTCGACCCAAACAGCAGTAGCATGAGGAACTTCTTCAGCAGTCAAGTTTAAAATTTGTTCACGAATTAATTCTGCTACCATGAAATATTCAGGGCGATCAGTTATTTGATCTGTTCCATAATATTTAGGTCCTACAGGTAAATATTGATGCAACACCTGAATCAGATCACTAATCCCTATTCCCTGCGTTGCAGAAACTGGCAAAAATTCCTTAAAAATGTTCAGTTGACGGTATTGATCAATAATTGGTAACAGTGCGTTGGGATTAACCTGATCTACTTTATTAATAAGAAGCAAAACTGGAATTTTTGCTTTTTTCAACAAATCAGTAATATAAGCATCACCTTTGCCCATTTTTTCTGGTTCAACCATAAATAAAATGAGATCGACATCGTTTAAGCTAGACAAGCTGGCTTTATCCATATAATTATCTAAATCAAGGTGGGGCTTAAATATACCGGGAGTGTCAACAAAAACTGCCTGCATATCATCAGTGGTTAAAATGCCAGAAATCTTGTTACGCGTAGTCTGCGGCTTACTCGAGGTGATAGCAACTTTTTGACCTACTAAATAATTCATTAGAGTAGACTTACCAACATTTGGTCTTCCTAATAAAGCAACAAAACCAGATTTATTTTTCATATCGTCAGTCATTATTTTCCTCTGCCTTCATCAAGTTGATCCGGATATAGTGGCAACCCATATTCCTCTAAAACTTTACCCTGAATTTTAAACATTACTTTTGCTTCATCTGGTTTAATATGATCATACCCATTAAGATGCAGAAAACCGTGAACCAAGGTATAACCAAATTCACGGTCCCAACCTGTACCATAATCCTTGCTATGACGCATAATCACACTTGGACACATAAATAAATCGCCTATGTCTTCACTGAATTCTGGGTCATTTTCAAATGCGCTGTAATCTAACAGGTCTTCACCATCTTCAATGGCAAACGAAATAACATCAGTCGGTCTGTCTTTGTCACGATATTTCTTATTAATTTCATTGCTTTTTTCTTCATCAACGAAATTAATACTCATTTCCAAGTTATTCTTTTTAGCAATATCATTTTTAGCAAGCAAAAGAAGGTCATTAATCCATTTCTTCCAATCACGCGTTTTATCATCAAGAAAACCAACTTCATCATTGAAAGTAATATCAATTGGGTTCATTAATTTTATTTATCTTCCTTTTCATATGCATTAATAATCTTGGCAACAACCGGATGACGAACAACATCGTTAGCTGAAAACCAAATAAATTTTATTTCAGCAATATTTTGCAAAATTCGCTGAGCATCAATTAATCCACTACGTTGTCTCCCAGGAAGATCAACTTGTGTCATATCACCATTAACAATCATTTTTGAATTGAAACCAAGTCTTGTTAAAAACATTTTCATCTGAGCATCAGTGGTATTTTGAGCTTCATCTAAAATCACAAAAGCATCGTCCAAAGTGCGTCCGCGCATATAAGCTAAAGGAGCTACTTCAATAACTCCCCGTTCCATTAAATGATCAGTAGTATTTGTTCCTAATATAGCATAAAGAGAGTCATAGATTGGCCTTAAGTAAGGATCAACTTTTTCTTTTAAATCACCAGGTAAAAAGCCTAATGACTCTCCTGCTTCAACAGCAGGCCTAGTTAATACAATTCTAGAAACTTCTCCTCTTTTAAAAGCAGCAATTGCACATACCACCGCTATAAATGTCTTACCAGTACCGGCAGGACCAATACCAAATACAACATCATTTTTTTCAATTGCTTCTACATACTTTTTCTGCCCCATATTTTTAACTCTAATCGGTTTGCCTTTAGCATCCCGAATTAAAATCTTTTTGTATAAGTCAGGAAAATATTCCGTAGTACCTTTATCGGCCATTTTCATGGCACTCACAACATCAGCGGGACCAATGTTGATATTGGCATTAACTACATTATCCAAAGCTTGCAGAACAGCTGATACTTTCTTGATATTTTTATCTTCACCCTGAATGGCAATGCTATTACCAGTGTCAATTACACTAGTATTATAGCCAGTTGATAAAAGATTCAAGTTACTATCATTAACTCCAACTAGTTTTTGGATATTTTCAGGATTTTTAGGAATAAAATTGGTTTGGGCCAAATAACTCTGCTCCTTTTCTTGCGTTTAACTTAACTGCTTACGCACCGCATTAGAAGCTGCTTTACCATCAGCTTTACCTTTTATTTTGGGCATCAAAGCTTTCATCACTTTGCCAAAATCGGACTTGCCCTTAGCTTCAGTTTCAGAAATTGCTTGGGAAACAGCCTGGTTGAGCTCTTCATCTGTCATTTGCTTGGGCAGATAATTTTCAACAATAGCTAATTCCTGTTTGGTTTCTCCTACTAAGTCGTCTCTATTAGCCTTAGTAAATTCTGCAATTGATTCTTCACGCTGCTTCTTTTCTCTGCTGAGAACTGTCAGTTCTTCATCAGCGGTTAAATCATGACCAGCTTTAATCTTTTCATTCATCAAAGCTGCTTTTATCATACGCACTGTGTTTAATTTTACTTTATCACGTGCTTTCATTGCGTCTTTCATATCTGACATTATTTGCTCAGACAAACTCAAATAAATTCCCTCTTTCTGTGTAAAGTCTAGGTAAATTATATCAAATTTGAAGCTTAGTTTAAATTAAATAATGCCTTAAACTTTTGATATTTGTAATGAAAAAAACGACTTCTATCTTTTGATAAAAGTCGTTTATAATTAATAATGTCTACGTTTACGAGCTGCTTCAGACTTGAGTTTCCTACGAACGCTAGGTTTTTCATAGAACTCGCGCTTACGGTATTCTTGTAGAGTACCGCTTCTAGAAACGGAACGTTTAAAACGACGAAGAGCATCATCAATAGACTCGTTTTCGTGAACGACTGTCTTGGCCATATGTGATCCCTCCTTCCATTTCTTGACGTTACCGTCATACATTTAACTAAATTATATCAAACATCAACAATCGGTCAATACAAACGTTCAATATTTTTTAGAAAAAAGTTAACCTGTTAATGACTTTTGTTAAATTGTATAATAAATTAAAAAAGGAGTAAATGATGGCTGAAGAGACACTAAAAAAAGAAGTTAACATTATAATTATTTCAGATTCTGCCGGAGATACAGCGTTTAATAATGCTGTAGCTGCCGCAGCACAATTTCCTGACGCACAAATCACTTACAGAAGATATCCTTTCATAATCAATAAGGAAAAATTAGAGGAGACTTTTGAAGAGATAATACAATACCCTAATTTGTTACTTATTTACAGCTTGGTAAAAGATGAAATGCAAATACCAGTTATTCGTTTCGTCAGAGAACATCACATACAAAGTGTAGATATCTTATCACCTGCAATTGAGTCTATCCAAAAATTGACTGGTCTTAAACCTGAGCAAAAAATTGGTGCACAACACAAAATGAACCAAAAATACTTCGATCGGATTTCTGCAATGGAGTTTGCTGTAATGTACGATGATGGGAAGGATCCTAAAGGGTTTTTGGAAGCAGATGTTGTTCTGTTGGGAGTTTCAAGGACTTCAAAAACGCCTTTATCTTTATTTTTAGCAAACAAAAATTTGAAGGTAGCGAATTTACCGCTGGTGCCTGACACCCATATTCCTAAGGAAATATATCAAATTGATCCTAAAAAGATTATCGGTTTGACTAACGATTTATCCGTTTTAAATGAAATTAGGCGTGAAAGAATGATTTCTTATGGTTTGAGTCCTGATACGTCTTACTCTAATACTGATGCGATTAAAAAGGAATTGGATTCTGCACAAAAGCTTTATGATAAATTAGGCTGTTTTGTAATTAATGTTGCACACCGCTCAATTGAAGAAACAGCAGCTATTATTATGAATCATTTAGGAGTACAAAAGTAATATCTAGGGACATATTTTAAGCTGAAAAGGGCTTATTTAATAAATCACCAAGTTTAAGAATTCATAGGCTGATTAATTGCAGTAAAATGGCTCAAAAAATAAAATAGAAGTAGGTAATAACAGCTTTTAGTTCATAGAAAGGGCCAAATTATGCAAGCAAATAATGAAAAACTAGATACTGCGATTTTCGCTGGTGGGTGCTTCTGGTGCATGGTTAAACCTTTTGATTCACTGCCTGGAATTAAGAAAGTGATTTCTGGATATACAGGAGGTCATGTCCCTAATCCTACTTATGAGCAAGTTTGCACTGGAACTACCGGTCACACAGAGGCCGTGGAAATAACTTTTGATCCTGAAATTATATCGTATCAGAAATTATTGGACTACTACTGGCAAGTAACGGATCCTACAGATGCAAGCGGACAATTTCAGGATCGTGGAGATAACTATCGTCCAGTAATCTTTTATAATTCCCCTGCTCAAAAAGAAGCAGCTGAAAATTCAAAAGAAGCTTTACAAAATAGCGGCAAATTTGATGACCCCATTGTTACTCAAATTGAACCTGCTAAACCGTTTTATCCGGCAGAAGATTACCATCAGGATTTTTACAAAAAAAATCCTTTCCGGTACAATCTTGAAGAGTCTGGTGGCAGAGCAGATTTCATAAAAAAACATTGGCAGAATTAATCAAAGTTTTGACCAAAAGTGCTTTAAATTTTACGTAGTTGTGTTAGTATACTTAAGAAAAATACTAGTTTTTATATTTAATATGAAAACTAGTATTTTATTATTTTATAAAAATTAATTAGAGTGCTTAATAAAAAGGATTTATTAACAATGGATCAACTTGACGCGTTCAATCGGCGGTATAACCTACTATCAAAAATTTCTGCATCTTTTTTTTATTCATTAGCGGTTGCCGTAGCTTTAAATTTCTTTTGGACACCCGGCCACATGTACTCTTCGGGGGTTACTGGTTTTGCACAATTGATTAACACTATGAGTGAGCGGTTTTTGCCCTTTACCTTGTCAACTTCAGTCCTCTACTTTGTTCTTAACTTGCCCCTACTTCTTTTAGCGTGGATAAAGATTGGCCATAAATTTACCTTCTTTACCATTATTACTGTCATTCTTGGTTCAATTATGATGAGAGTCATTCAACCAGTAAATATGCATATTGACCCCCTTGTCTGTGCTATTTTTGGTGGTATGATCAACGGACTAGGAACAGGTTTTGCTCTAAAGAATGGTATTTCAACTGGCGGACTGGATATCATTGGAATAGTGATTCAAAGGAAAACGGGTACTAGTTACGGTAAAATCAGTATTTTAATTAACCTGATTATTATTGCTGCTGCGGGTTTTGCTTTCGGCTGGACCCGTGCCCTTTATTCAGCTTTGACAATTTTCATCAATGGCCGTGTAATCGATGCTGTATACACTCAGCATCAAAAATTACAAGTCACAATTGTTACAGAAAAGCCTAAAACAATCATTGATGGTATTCAGGAAAAAATGCACCGGGGCATCACTATCTTTCATGATGTTGAGGGTGCATACAGCCATAACGAGAAAAAAGTTCTCATTACAGTTATTGATAGATATGATATGTATGACGTTTTACATATTGTTAAAAAAAGCGATCCTTATGCTTTTATGAGTGTTACCGAAGTAGAACGAGTTTATGGCAGTTTTAAGGAACAAGAAATAGTTTAAGTAGTAAAAAGGCCTGATTTTGACATCAGGTCTTTTTACATAATTTTTATTATTTAAAAAGTTTACGGTATTCACCATATCCTCTTTGTTCCAATTGATCAAAAGGAATAAAGTCTAAAGCAGAGGAGTTAATGCAATATCTGAGCCCTCCTTTATCACTGGGTCCATCATCAAAGACATGTCCCAAATGTGAATCACCTTCTGGACTCTTAACTTCAGTTCTTTCCATATTGTGTGATTGATCACGGTGATAAACCAATTTCTTGATTGGCCGGGTAAAACTAGGCCACCCGCAACCCGCATCATATTTATCTTCGCTTGAAAACAAAGGCTCTCCTGAGACAATATCAACGTAGATTCCTTTTTGGTAAAAATCATCATATTTTCCTCTAAAAGGATAATCTGTTGCTGCTTCTTGAGTAACTTGAAATTGGTCTGGTGTTAGTTCTTTTAGCCTTTTGGCTTTTTGATCTTGATCCATTTATCTCACGCTCCTTAATTAACTATAACAAAATTTGGGATAACACACTAAACTAAAACTTTATAAAAAACACTTTTTCTTAATTTTATTTAGAAACATACTGGGTTATAATATGGTTTCAATAAAAAAAGGAAGGTTCTTTTTATGCCAACATTAGCAAAAAATTTATCAACAAAAATTAATTCGAAAATTAGTAGTATACCTAATCCAGCGATCAGATCCTTCAATCAAAAAATTTCCACAATACCTGGAATTATAAAATTGACTATTGGTGAACCTGACTTAAATACCCCAGAACACATAAAAAGAGCGGCAATTGATGACATCAAAAATGATGACTCTCATTATGCTCCTGAAGCTGGAAAAGAAAAATACCTGGAAGCTGTTAGCAAATATCTAGCAAAAAGCTTAGGTGTTACATATGATCCCAAAAGTGAACTCTGTGCGACGGTTGGAGTTTCTGAAGGATTGAATATTGCCGCTATGACTTTACTCAATCCCGGTGAAAAAATAATCGTACCTACCCCCGTTTGGGGAGTCTATTTCGGAATCATAAAAATGGCTGGTGGAATTCCAGTTCAAGTAGATACTTCTAATGATCATTTCCTCTTAACTCCAGAAAAATTAACGGAAACTTTGGAAAATGAAGGAAAAGGCGCAAAGGCTGTTATCATCACTGATCCCTCTAACCCAACAGGACGAGTTTATTCAAAGAAAAACTTGCAAGAATTAGCAGCTGTCATTACTAAATACGACATTTTCGCTGTCAGTGATGAAATCTATGCTGAATTAATTTATGGTCAAAAAAAGCATTATTCATTGACACAATTCATTCCTGAAAGAACTGTTTTATTATCGGGGCTTTCAAAAAGTGTTGCCATGACTGGCTGGCGTATAGGCTATATAGCTGGACCTGCTGAGTTAATGAAATCAATGATAAAGGTGAACTCATTTTTAATTTCCGCAGTAACTGACAATGTTCAAGCAGCCGCCACAGAGGCTTTGAATTATGGAGATCAGGACTATGTTGCCGCGCGAGAAAAATATCAAAAACTCATGCATCTGCTTCAGGATGGACTTGAGAAAAATGGCTATACTATGGCTACTCCTGAAGGGGCATTTTATATTTTTGCTAAAATTCCCAGTAAATTTGGCTGTGATGATGTGGCGTTTGCCAGTGATTTAGCTGAAAAAGCCAAGGTTGGCGTAACACCAGGCAGTTATTTCGGTGCTGGGGGTCAAGGATACGTACGCTTATCCTATGCTTCGTCTGAAGAAAACTTAAAAGAAGCTATTAAACGTATCAGTAGCTATACTGAAAGCAATTAAAAAGCTGATTTATTGAGTTACTATTCTGCGATAGGTTAAACTTGAAATGGTAATTGTTTTTATTTTTGAGAAAGGGTAATGATTATGCAAGTAACAATGAAAAGTGAGCCGCTGTCAACTAATGGAGAACCAATCAAAATTGGTGAACAACTGCCAGATTTTAAGGTAAAAAAGTCTGATGGTTCAGTTGCATCAAGCACTGATTTGGTTAATAAGGTTACACTGATTAGTGTTGTACCTAATATCAATACTAGCGTCTGCAGTATTTCCACTAAACGCTTTAACAGCGAAGTGGATAATTTTGATGGTATTAATTTCTATACTGTTTCCACCAATACTCCAGAAGAACAGAAAAATTGGTGTGCTGCAGAGGGTGTATCAAAAATGGAGCTTTTGTCAGACGAGAGTTTTGACTTCGGCAAAAAAATGGGTTTGTTTATTGACGCTACGAAATTCGATTCTAGAAGTATCTGGATTGTAGATGCAAATAAAAAAGTTTTGTACCAAGAACTTATTCATGAGTTAACCAATGAACCTAATTATGCCAAAGCACTTGCATTTTTACAAAATTTGCGGTAATTACAAATAAACAAAAACGGTTAAGGAAAAAATTCCTTAACCGCTTTTTTAGTTTAAAAAACTGGGTGATCTAGTACAATCCAATTAGCAAAAGTTTGATCTGCTAAGTCAAACTTATCTGGCTTTAATAAAATCTCTTTTGCCTTTAATACCAGAGGTGAAGAATTTGCCAGATTGAGCTGTTCTAGAGGAACTGATACAGCCCCTAAAGAATCTTGCCCCGTAAACTGTTTAACTGTAGTTTGTAAATTACCACCAAACTTATTGATTTTATAAAAAACACAGATATGTTGATTAAAATGCCATTGTTCATAATCCCAAGGATATCTAAATGAGGTAACACCAATTTGGTCATAGTCTTGCACAATTAATCCAGTTTCTTCCTTAACTTCTCGCTTAACCGTATGGTCTAATGGCTCCCCATCTTCCAAACTACCGCCCGGCAAGTCATACCGATTTATATAAGGCCCACCCTCTTTTTTGATAACAACTAAACTTTGTTGATCACCAATAATACCATAGCACCCGAAAGCACGATGAAATTTATCCGTCATAAATTATCCTCCTAGTATAAAAATAATAACTGAATAATAATTCTCTCATCATTTAATACTCAAAGCAATTTTATTTAGAGCCTAGTTGCAGCTCTGGCCAGAGGAGCAATAGAATTATATATTTTATGATATAAATGATAGTATTTTTGATAAAGGGCAGTGTTATGTGGATCTGGCGCGATAATTTCATTATATTTTACAAATACATTGATGCAGCTATTCCAGTCTTTAAACCAACGGCACCCCATTGCTGCAATCATAGCGGCACCAATTCCAGGTCCCTGTTCATTCTTTAATGCAACAATATTTTTACCGCATAATTTATCCTGACATTTTTTATTATATAAGTCTGTGAAAGCGCTACATCATAAGAAAATGTCCTCAAGCAAAATTGAATGAGGACAAATAAAAAAGCACAAGAGCTGTGAAAATTTCTTCACAGCTCTTGTGCTCTAATTAAAAATATATTTAAATCTGCTAATCCCAAGTAGTATTTTGAGCGGCGTCTTTTTCAGACTGTGCTCTTAAGTTAGCTTCAATCTTTGCAACATCATCATGATACTTATCTTCGACAACTATGCCCAAATCACTTAACTGCTGATCAGATACAGGTGCAGGAGCATGCATCATTGGTTCAGATGCATTAGCGTTTTTTGGAAATGCTAGTACATCACGAATATTGTCTTTTTCTGCAAGAAGCATTGCAAAACGGTCAAGTCCAATGGCAAGACCAGCATGAGGTGGAAATCCCATGTCCAAGGCTTCTAGCAAATAACCAAATTGTTCATAGGCACGCTTTTTAGTAAAACCGAGAGCCTTAAACATTTTTTCCTGAATTGACCGTTTGTGAATACGTATTGAGCCCCCACCGAGCTCATCACCATTCATAACTATATCGTAGCTACGCGCATGAGCCTTATGCGGTTCAGTATCAAGAAGCTTGATGCCTTCGTCATCCGGCATTGTAAATGGATGATGTGCAGCAATCCATCTACCGAAGCCTTCATCGTATTCAAATAATGGCCAGTCCACTACCCAAATAAAATCAAATACGTGCTTAGGTATAATATCAGTTTCTTTGGCAAATTCACGACGTAAGTGATCAAGTGAATCACAGCAAACTTTCCATTTATCAGCAATAAATACTACTAATTCCCCACCTTTTAGCTCAAATTCATTAATTAGTGCGGATTTATTTTCAGCAGTTAAAAAGCGCGAAATAGGTCCGGAAAATTCTCCATCTTCAAATTTAACCCAAGCCAAACCTTTTGCATGATAGCGCTTAATATAGTCTTGCTTTTTCTCAATTTGTTTACGGGAATATTTTTGTGCGCCGCCTCTAACTGCAATTCCTTTGACAAAACCACCATTAGCAATGGCACCAGAGAATACTTTGAAAGCACTATTTTTAAACACAGAGCTTAAATCGTGAATCAGCATGCCAAAACGAATATCAGGCTTGTCAGTGCCATACTTATTCATTGAATCAGTCCAAGAAATGCGTGCAATAGGTGTTTTTAAATCAATCCCCATTACATCTTTCATAATTTTCTTTAATAGGCCCTCGGTATAGTCCTGCACCTGTTGTTCATCAGTAAAAGACGTTTCCATATCAATTTGCGTAAACTCGGGTTGTCTATCACCGCGCAAATCTTCATCTCTAAAACATCTTGCCAGTTGATAATATTTATCAAAGCCTGCACCCATCAATAACTGCTTGAAAAGTTGAGGAGATTGCGGTAATGCATAAAAACTACCCGGATAAATCCTGGAAGGAACTAAATAGTCTCGCGCTCCCTCGGGAGAAGATTTTCCTAATATTGGTGTTTCAATATCGATAAAGCCGTTTTGATCAAAAAATTCGTGCGTGGCTTGCAATATTTTTGAGCGCAAAATAATCGCGTTTTGCAGGCATGGTCTGCGTAAATCCAAATAGCGATATTTTAATCTGGTTTGTTCAGCAACTTCAACATCATCTTTTATTTCAAAAGGTGGGTTCTTTGCTTTATTCAAAATAATGATTTCTTGAGCATCAACTTCAACTTCTCCAGTCTTCATATCTGGGTTAATACTGGAGCGTTTGACTACTTTTCCTTTAACTTGAATAACGAATTCATTTCCCAGTGCGTCAGCGGTAGTCATCAAGTCTTGACCCGAATCATGGTTAACGACTATCTGAACTATACCTTCACGGTCGCGTAAATCAATAAATACCAAGTTACCAAGGTTTCGCACCCGTTGAACCCAACCATATAAATTTACTTCTTGGTTAAGATATTTGGGGGTAATATTACCACAATAATCAGTTCTTTTTTCTACTTGCTTCATTTTTATTCCTTTAATTGTTTCATTACTGCATTCATATTTTCAAGATCACCAAAACTGAACCTGAAAGTTTGCCCATCAGCAAGACGCTTAACATTTAAAACTCCGTCGGATAATTCTTTGGCGCCAAGAGTAATAACAAATTTTGCATTTGCTCTGTCAGCCTTCTTAAATTGAGCCTTTAATTTCTTTTGGTCAACATCATATTGTACCTTTAGTCCGTTTTTACGCAACAAACGAGCAATTTCAACAGTTTTTATTTGTGTTTCTTGACCGATATTAGTAATGAAGAAATCAATGCCTTGATCTGCAAACAATTCTGGGTTTTGTTTTTGTAATACCAGCATTAACCGTTCTTCTCCGATACCAAAACCAACAGCAGGTGTAACTGGTCCGTCAAATTCCTTAACTAAGTTATCATAACGACCACCACCTAAAATGGTTGAGGCAGATTCCCAAATACTTTTATCTTCGACCATAAATTCAAAAATGACGCCAGTATAATAATCAAGTCCGCGAACTAAATCATTATCTATCACATAACTAATGTCCAGTTGGTCCAGCATTTCCAAAATCTGATCAAAATTAGCTTTTGATTCTTCATCTAAATAGTCAATTATTCGGGGGGCGCCAGGTAAAAATTGCTTATCCTGGTCATCTTTGGAATCTAAAATACGTAAAGGGTTTTTTTCTAACCGCCTTTTTGAGTCATCTGAAAGCTGATCTTTAAAAGGTGTAAAGTAATTGACTAAAGCATCATGGTAATCCTGACGAACCTTGGCGTTTCCTAAGGTATTAATATGCAATTCATAATTTTTGACACCCAGTTTGGCTAATAAATCATGTGCTAAAACAATTGTTTCTACATCAGCTAAAGGATTATCTGAGCCAAAACTTTCTATACCAATTTGATGGAACTCACGCTGGCGGCCTGCCTGAGGCCTTTCATACCGAAACGTGGACTCGATATAGTAGACATTTAAGGGCTTAACCACTTCAGGAGCATAAAGTTTATCTTCTACATAAGCTCTAACTACTCCAGCTGTTCCCTCGGGCCTTAAAGCAATATGCCTGCCGCCTTTATCATTAAAGTCATACATTTCTTTTTCAACGACATCCGATGTCTCACCACTTGAACGAGCAAAAACGCTATAATTTTCAAAACTCGGTGTCCGAATTTCCCGGTAATTTGCTTGTTTAAAAAAATCACGCAATATTTGTTCTACTTTTTCCCATGAACCAGATTCGTCTGGCAAAATATCAACTGTCCCTTTAGGTCTTTGAACTCTCATTTAATCATCCTTTTAATAAAAAAACGTCCTTGAATAAATCAAGGGCGCTCTGAATTAGCACGGTACCACCTTTTACCTGCTGCGAATAACGCTCGCGATGCGCTTATTATCTGGTAAAGGGGTCACAGTTAGTTTGTTTTCCGTCTTTTCAGCAAAACAGACGGTCTCTGAAATTAAAAACTATACTTCAGTCTTTGTCATTGATAATTCTTTTTTAGCTTATAGTTTTCCAGGCAAAAAGTCAACCTGTAGTGCTGTTAAGCCTAATTTTTACAGGTCCAACACAATAGTAAAAGGACCATCATTTTGTAAATCAACCTGCATATCTGCACCAAATTCTCCGGTTTCAACAGTTAAGCCCTGCTTTTTGAGCTCTTCATTAAACTGCTCCCATAATTCCGCGGATTTTGGTGGTTTCATAGCTTTGATAAAACTTGGTCGATTACCTTTTTTAGTGTCAGCTAATAAAGTAAATTGACTCACGCTTAAGATTTGTCCGCCAACATCTTTAATTGACAAATTGGTTTTGCCATTTTCATCTTCAAAAATTCGCATTTTGGCAATCTTAGTAGCAGCCTTTTTAATCTGCTCTACTCCATCGCCTTCTTTTAAGCCAACCAGTAATAACAAGCCTTTATTAATTTGGCCAACCGTATTGCCTGCAATTTTGACACTGGCATTATTTACTCTTTGGACGACAACTCGCATTAATTATCAGCCCTCCTTGTTTGGTAAACATCAGGAATATCTCTTAATTTTGATAAAATTCCGTCTAATTGTGCAGAATTATTAACTGCAACTGTCGCATAAATATGAGCAATGTTATCTTCATTTACTTTACCAGAAATATTATTAATATTTGGTGTCAGTGTATTTAATTTGGTAATGACGTCAGTAAGCAGCTTTCCGCGATTGTAACCAAAAACTTCAATATTGGCATTAAATGCTTGGGCACTGTTTTCTTCAACATTTTCCCATTGCACTTCAATCAATCTGCCCTGGCTATCATCATTATTAACAATATTGCGGCAATCTGTTCTATGAATAGTCACCCCGCGGCCCTTAGTAACGTAACCAACAATTTCATCTCCTGGGACGGGATTACAACACTTAGCTAAATGAAGCATCAAGTCACTAATTCCTTGAATCATGACACCATTTTTATGCTTGATTTTCATTGCTTTAGAATCTTTTTTAGTGGTTGTAGTTTCCGAGACAGATTTTTGCCCAGAGTTAAGAATTTCTTCTTCTAGCTGCTTTTGTTTCTTTTTCTCGTTTTCATGGCGTATATCAGCTGTCAGCCTATTAACTACACCAATAGCGGAAAGATCACCAAAGCCTATTGAGGCATACATCTCATCAGCAGTATGATAATTAATTTGTTCCAAAAGTGGCTCGATATGATCTTTAGACATGAATTCTTTTGGTGAAAGTCCCTGATCACGCAATTTATCAGCAACCATTTGCTGACCCTGCTCGATGCTGTGATCCCGGTCAAGGTTTCTAAAATATCGCCTAATTTTATTACGAGCACGGGAAGTCTTAACCAAATCAACCCAATCACGAGATGGCGTCGCATTTGATTGTGTCATAATTTCAATGACATCGCCGTTTTTCAGCTTATAGTCTAAAGGTACCAATTTACCGTTAACTTTAGCTCCAACAGCATGACTGCCAACCTGAGTATGAATTTCATAAGCAAAGTCCAAGGTTACTGACCCTTTTGGCAATTCATAAACTTCACCTTTGGGAGTAAAAACATAAACGCGATCAGAAAAGATTTCACTCTTAACGCTTTTCATAAATTCATCAGCATCCTGAGTTTCGTCTTTTAATTCTAAAATTTCGCGCACCATATCCAATTTTTCATTTGAACTGGTCTGTTCTACACCCTTAAAATTACCTCTTTTATAAGCCCAGTGGGCGGCAACACCATATTCGGCAATTTCATGCATTTGTTCAGTTCTAATTTGTATCTCAAGTGGTCGGCCGCCAGGACCAATAATAGTCGTATGAAGAGACTGGTAGCCATTTACCTTGGGAACAGCAATGTAATCTTTGAAACGGCCAGGCATTGGTTTCCATTTCGTATGAACAGCTCCTAACACTGCGTAACAGTCCTTAACCGTTTTAACGATAACCCGTACAGCTAACAAATCATAAATTTCATTAAAATCCTTATGTTTGTTAACCATCTTTTTATAAATAGAATAGATGTGCTTAGGTCTGCCATATATCTCATATTTAATTCCCAGACTGTCCAAGCTTTCCTTAAGTGTCTTGATGGCATCTTGAATGTATTTTTCTCTTTGACTACGCTTAAGACTCATTAAATTGACAATGCGATAATAAGCTTTAGGATTCAAATAATGAAAACTCATATCTTCAAGTTCCCATTTAACTGTTCCAATACCCAGACGATCTGCTAAAGGTGCATAAATATCCATTGTTTCTGAAGCAATTCGGCGTTGTTTATCGGGACGAAGATGCTCTAAAGTATGCATATTATGAAGTCTATCAGCCAGTTTAACCATAATTACCCGGATATCTTTAGCCATTGCTATTAGCATTTTCCTGTGGTTTTCAGCTAAAAATTCCTGGTGTGATTTATACTGGTATTTATTTAGTTTAGTAACACCATCAACAATAAAGGCAACATCTTTGCCAAATTTTTCTTTTATATCATCATTTGTAACTGGCGTATCTTCTACAGTGTCATGCAAAAAGCCTGCAGCGACAGTGTCAGGGTCAAGACTCAAATTAGCAAGCGTACCGGCAACCTGAGTAGGATGAACAATATAGGGTTGTCCTGAAGCTCTTTTTTGTTCTTTATGCGCGTTTGCAGCAAATTCATAAGCTTTTTCGACAAATGCAATTTGATCATCATTCATATATTTTTTACAGGTATCTATCACCTGCTCATGTGTCATTTCAATGTACTTTGACATATAAATCGACCCTTCTAATACTATGCATAAATTTGATTATCCATTACGCCAAAAATTTCTAAAATGAGGTAGATTAACCCAAACAGAAAGTTGTAATTGGCATATTTAATTAAAACGATTAAACAAAAACACCCAGGCATTAATAACAGCCAATAATGTTTGAGATTGCGTTTTTTAATTAGTTTACCAACATGGTAACTGATAAAGCTGTTAGCTAATATAAATAATAAACTTACACGCCAAATAGTCCCTATTGAAAAAAGACTAAATAATAACGGCAGGATCATGACTAAAACGCTCCAGTAAATGACTGGTGTCACCTCATAACTATTTAACTTCTTAATTACAGGTATATTTTTTATTTTGTCAATCAACTTGCTAATTCCTTACTAATTTAATTATCTATTATAACTCATTTTAGTTATCTTTTCTTTCAATAATTAATCCTATCCAGCGGCCACTTTGCATTGATAGGACAACCTGGAAGCCATTTTCGCTTAAAGCTTTCTTTATTTTAGCAGCCTGAGAACAATCTATTCCTGAAAAAATGACCTGTCCGCCCTCATTGAGATGATTATTTAACTGCGGAATCAAATCAAGGAGTATTTCAGCTAAAATATTAGCAACTATAATATCATATTTACCCTGAACATTATCTAATAAGCTGGTTTTTTTAAGTTTAATATTAGTTAAATCGTTCAAAGAAATATTTTCACGAGCAGCAGTAATTGCTTCGTCTGAAATATCAGTTGCCAGAACAGAACTGGCTCCCAAAAAAGAGGAAGCAATAGCTAAGATTCCTGAACCAGTGCCAACATCACAAACTTTTTTGGGTCTTATAAGCGTTTGCTCAAGTCCAATTAGGGCTAACTGCGTTGTCTCATGCGAGCCAGTGCCAAAAGCCAAACCAGGATCTAATTTTATTAACCTTTGATCTTTAAAAGCCGGCTGATATTCTTCCCATTCAGGTACTATTGCCAAATGGCGGGAAAAATCAATTGGATGATAAAACTTTTGCCAAACAGTATTCCAGTCCTCATCTTTAATGTAGGATGTACTTATCTCTGCTTTACCTATTTTTAAACCATAGCTTTTTAATTCAGATAACTTTTGCTTGTATTCTTCAATCAATTTTTCTTTATCTTGATCACTATCAAAATAAGCTAAAAACTGTAAATCTTCTGGTAAATCATTTATTTCATCAAGCTTAATCATTGTTGAGTCAGATTTCCAGCCAGCATGTTCAAAGTCAGACCGTTTTCGGGTCTCAGTGCCCAAACAATGCAAGACATCATTACTAAATATGTTTAAAGCATCTTCAACTTCGTGACTGGTTTCAATTTTAATAATCAATAATTTCATTATTTTTTAAACTTCCTTTTTATTTTCCCTTTTTGTAATGCTATCATGAAAAGGGTGATCAATATGTCAAAAAAGAAAAATAATATTGAAAAAACACTTGTCGAAAAAATTTTAGACAAGAACAAGATTCCATATCGTCAAGCAGAGTTTGCCACCCACGAAGATTCTGGTGGTGTAGCACAAATGGATACATCCATTTTAAACGAGAAAGAACATTTGGTCTATAAAACTCTCGTTTGTTCTGGAAATAACACTAAAGTTCTGGTAGGGGTTGTACCAGTAACAGAGCATTTAAGCATGAAAAAACTAGCGCAAAATTCTGGGAACAAAAAATGTGAAATGTTACCTTTAAAAGATTTGGAAAAAACTACAGGTTATGCTCACGGTGCCAACACGCCTATTGGTATTTATTTCAAACATCATTTTCCTATTTTTCTTGATAAAAGCATGTCTAAAGAAAGCGAGATAGCTGTTTCAAGTGGTAAAATTGGCCGCAGCGTCTTTTTAAAACCACAAGATTTGCAAAAAATTACACATGCGAAGTTTTGCGATTTATTAGAGTAAGAAAAAATAAATATATTTTTCTGATATTCTGAAAAATATTTTATTTTAAAAAGTTGTTTAGGTTATAGTATTAAAGCGCTTTTTCTAATATAATTAAAATAAATGTAGAGTATGAAGAATAGGAATAACCAAATGACATTGTTAACAGATGAGCAAATTGCAAATATTGCACATGACTATTTTTTAAGTAAGTTAAATATTGCTGAAATTTCTAAGAAATACAACCTTTCTCGTTATCTTATTGCAAAAGCAATAGACGAAGCGGAAGACAAGGGTATTGTAAAAATTAGTATTTATCAAAGTCCCAAAAGAGCGCAAAATCTTGAACGGGAGTTTCAAAAACTTTTCGATCTGAAAGAAGTTTATATCTTAGAAGATAAAGAAACTAAAAATCAAGACAATGAAATGATTGTCAATTTTGCCGCCAAACAAATTCAAAACTATATTAATTCTGCTCACGTTGTGGGATTAACTTGGGGGACACTTTTAAGAGACATTATTGATGATTTTTCAGCCGAAACTCGCGCTGACCTGACATTTATTCAACTATTAGGTCAAGTGGTAAATTCTAGTAAACGCAAGCAGCCGCTTATTCAACATGCTGCTGACAAATTTAATGCAAAAAGTTTAACCTTCCCCGCACCTCTTTATGCAATTGATCCGAGACTTATCAAAAAAATTCAGCAAGAACCTTATTATCAATATATTGAAAAATATTTTTCACAACTTGATCTGGTATTTGCAAGTATTGGTACCATGCAATCACTGGAATCAGGGCAATTTTTTATGGATTATTATGCTGATAAACTGTTTACTGGAATTGAAAAAAATCAGTTAGCAGGAATTATTTTTGGCAGACCTTATGATATTAAAGGTCGTTTTTATAGTCCAATTGAGCCTCATATATCTGGCATCAGTCTTTCCGACATTTTTGCAGTTCCTGATCGGTTTGTAATTGTTAAAAACAGGTTTAAGGAAGATGCACTTTTGGGGGCTCTTAGATCTGGCATAATAACGCATTTAATTACCACTTCGGGTATAGCTGAAAGAGTTTTACGCAAAAATGAGGCACTTTAATTTGCGGATTTTTTACAGAACTCTTCATTATATAAGCTTGTAATATAATTTTGCAGATCTGCCACTGAATGTGTTCTTGAGCGAGCGCATTCTTTAGCGGGTTTTGAACATAAAAAGCATTTGCGAACAGGCAAGTCCAGATCTTTGCGGGATATTGCCTGTTTTTGCTTTTTAATTAATACATCGGCATCAAATAGCCGATTAATTTTTTGTTTATTTTCAAATTCAACTGCCCTTTTTTTAACTAAACGATAATCAGCATTAACGAGATAGAAGTTTTCTGAACCTGCTGCTCTCTCCCAATGTTCATACAAAGTAAAAGGTAACTGGCTATTTTGCAAAATTTCTTCTAAATTTAGAATACCTGAAGCAAAAATTTCTTTTAAATAGCGATTGTTTTTAATAGGGCCGGGAATGTTTAATTTAACATCCAGCAGCGTACATTCAGGAAACTTGTGAAATATTGTTTGTTGCAACTCTACCCTTTCATCCTTATTAGCTAATACCTCTGTAATACTCTGTGGTTCTCCTTCAGTAAATATTGTTTTTACCATTTTATCATCTTCTTTCTATTTTTATATTATAACTAAAAAGTGTGAGAACAAGTCTTAGCCTCATTCTCACACTTTATTAAAATAATTAGTTAATCTTTTACTTGCTTAATTGTATCAATAATAGTGCCATCCCGATATTGAATTAAAGCAACAACACGATCAGTATATTCTAGTGGCTTTGGTGTTCCAACCTGTTTTTGTGCCATTTTTTGCAGTTCTTTGATATCAACAATATTGAGTTCAGGAACCTTAGCAAAAGCAGCTATTAAGTCTTTACGGCGGGGATTAATCGCAATTCCTCTTTCGGTCACTAAAACATCAATTGAATCTCCTGGTGTAACAACTGTTTCCACTTCTGGTACTACTGTAGCATTGCGTCCACGTACTAGCGGAGCAGTGATAATAGTCATTTTTGCTGCAGCCGCATCCTGGTGACCACCTATGGCACCGCGAATAACGCCATCGGAGCCTGTCATTACGTTAACGTTAAAATTGGTATCAATTTGCAAAGCTGAAAGAATAGCCACATCTAAGTTATTTACTACAGCTCCTTTATTATGAGGATCAGCGTACCAGGAAGCATCAATTTCCTGTTGGTTTTTATTTTGGGCCATTGAAGCTGCAGCACCCTTGTCAAAGTCCTGAACATCCATGATTTTCTTGACCAGGCCTTCCTCAAGAAGATCAGTCGTAGGCTTAGTTATACCGCCGAGCGCGAATGATGCCTTAATCCCATCCTTTAGCATAGATTCTCTTAGGTATCTGGTCACTGCCAACGCAGCTCCTCCAGACCCGGTTTGGAAAGAAAATCCTTGTTTATAATATGGTGAATTTGTTATCACCTTATTAACAGTTTGTGCAATTTTCAGTTCTTTAGGATCTTTGGTAAAACGAGTCGCTCCTGAACCAATCTTATCAGCATCACCAATTTGATCAACCTTCACAACATAATCAACTTGAGTTTGTTTAATTGAGGCAGGCGTATTTGGATAATCAACTATATTGTCAGTCAGCAAAACTACTTTATCAGCATATTGTGCATCAATCAAAGCATAGCCCAGAGATCCAAAAACTGCGTCCCCTTCTTGACCATTGGCATTACCAGCTGGGTCAGCATTTGGAACACCTAAAAATGCCACGTCAATTTTGATTTCTCCTTCTTCAATAGAACGAGCTCTATTGCCATGAGAACGGAAAATCACTGGGTTTTTCAAACCACCATGGGAAACAAAATCTCCCAAGCTGCCTCTCATTCCTGATGAAGTAATATTTGTGATAACACCCTTTTTTATTGCTTCAATCACCGTGTCATTCATAACACCGGTTAAGGAAGATGGAGCTAATGTTAAGTTTTGATAACCCATTTTAATAATTAGATTCATTACTTTATTAAAAGCAAAATCACCATTTCTAAAATGATGGTGGAAAGAAATAGTCATACCATCTTTTAAAGTTTTCTTAATAACATCTGCTAAAGAATCAACCACTTTTGATTCTCCCGTAGTAACTTGCACCTTAGGAGCCACTCTTTTCACTTCAGGGTTACCTATTTCCACAGATGCAAATGGTTTAAGATTCATTTTTGTCATCAAATCATCAGGCAAATTGCGTTTTACTTTATTCTCCAATGTAATTACCCTCCTCATCAATTAAATTCGATGCTTTAGCTGTTGCAATAACACGGTTAGCCTTCTCAACAACCGGTTTGTCGACCATTTTACCGTTCATTGAGATAACGCCTGAGCCTTTTGCCTTTGCTTCTTGAATAGCATTTTGGACAGAAAGAGCATTTTCAATTTCTTCCTTGGTAGGGTTAAATACCTCGTTAACCATAGGTATTTGTCTTGGATTAACTAAAGACTTACCATCATAACCTAGTTCATAGATATACTTGGTTTCACGGTAAAATCCTTCTGTATCATTCATATTAGAAAACACAGTATCGAAAGCATAAACATCGGCTGCTCTAGCAGCTTGCAATACCATGTTGCGGGCAAATTCTAACTCACGTCCATCCGGATAACGGTGTGTGTGCATATCAGCAGTATAGTCTTCACCAGAAACGGCTAAGCCCATCATTAATGGTGTAGCTGTTGCAATTTCAGGAGCATTAAGAACACCTTTTGCACTCTCAATCGCTGCCATAACACCAATTGAGCCCTTTTGCACTCCATATCGTTCTTCAGCATCTTCCATATCCGCTACTAATTTTTTAATCATAGCGGCCGATTCAGTTTTAGGCAGGCGAATAACATCTACTCCAGCGCGCACCATTGCCTTTACGTCTTCGTCATAAAAAGGAGTGTCTTGACCGTTAATTCTAACGACTATTTCAGCGCCACCAAAATCAACTGTTTTAATAGCATTAAATACTAACATTCTGGCTGCATCTTTTTCAGTTAATGAAACTGCATCTTCTAAGTCCAGCATAATAGAGTCAGCTCCATAAATGCCAGCGTCTTTAACCATTGCAGGATTATTACCTGGTACAAACATCATTGTTCGACGCAAACGATTTTTAACATAAGTCATTTATTGCAATACCTCCAATCTCGGCTTGTCAGTAGTTTCAGTTGCTCTTTGCGCAGCTGCTAATGTTCTTGCAGCAATTACGCAATCAAGAGCTCCTTTGTCTGTAGCCTTAACTTTTGCGTTAGTAATACCAAATTTATTTAGGGTTTCAGTTATTACCTTTTTGATCTGATCACCGTATGATTTAGCTACCTCTGAATCCAGATCAACTTCAATTCCATTTTGACCAGCAGAAATCATTATCTGAATATCTGAAGATTCTAATGTTCCTGCTACTCCAACAGTTTTAATTTCCATCAATGTTCATTCCTTTCTTTATTCTTTCTTGTAAAATTTGATAATTTTCATTTATAAAATTCATTGTAGTTGGTGGAACTAGAGTGGAAATATCTTTCAAATCACTATTTTTGATCAATTGGCGCACATTAGTTGCCGTAATTATTTTCTCGTTATCACGAAAGCGTTGCACAATTTTAACCTTAATAGTGGGACTAAGTATTTTTTGTAAACTTTGATTATAGAAATTAGTCGTCCTTGAAAATGGCTCAGTACCCAGATAACGTTTCTTAATTGTCAATTTTGGTGCAATAATATTTTTAAAAATTAAAGCGTCAATCGCCGTTTGTGTTGTAATTAGTTCATCAGGTGACTTTAAAAAATAAGCCGGAAATGTCGAGCGTGAAACTTGGTAATCTCCACCACTGACTACCACCACGTTTTTAAAGTTGGCAGTTCCTTTTTTTACTAAATCCATTCTTTCAGTTGTTTTAAATAAAGAAGCATCTGTAGCCACTACAAAAACATACACCAAATCATTTTCACTACTTGCTAGTTTTACTAACTTTTGGTGGCCCAAAGTAAATGGATTAGCATTCATTACAATTGCCGCAACTTCTTTTTGATTTTGGTTTTTAATTCTAGGCATTTTTGTTAAAAAGTCTTGAATACTTGGTGTTCCACTTTCTAAAAAAGCCGCAGTATCAGTATGAGCCAACTCATTAAAGCCTAAATGGGCGAAACTAGACGAATATTTTGCCTTGGTGAATACGAATGAATGATAAATTTTCTGACCAAAAAGGTATTCTTGCAAAGCCGACACTATTTGATTAAAGCGTGCCCCGTGAACAGCTTCATCATTTGACACTGCTATGTATTTAAGAACTTTGCCCGCAATACTACCAGTTCCAACCAAATGGCCATCTTCATCTATTAAACCAATAGTATGATCAAGAACGTCAACTTCGCGGGAGCTGAAATCTGTAATTCCCTGATTAATTAAGAAATTTTCCCATCTTGTTTTTGTGTCTGGAAAATTTAAATTGAGCTCTATTGTTTTATCCATTTATTTGGTTCTCACTTTAGCTAAAATTCTTGCAAAAATTTCATGACTTCTTGATACATTTTCAGAGGCTGTTCCGCCTGAATTAAGTGACCACAATTTGCTATTATTCCTGTGTCAATTTTAGGATTCAATTCTCTTGTAACATAGGCAAAATGATAATCAAAAAAGGGTGAATTTTGTCCTGCTAAAACGAGCATAGGAACTTTTAAGCTAACTAAAACGTCCCGCCAATCCTGCTCAGCATGATCTATTCGACAAAGATAATTTTCTTCAGCATTATACGGATATTTTTGGGCTTCAATTTTGGCCTCTTTAAACATCTCATCATTGATATGAGCATAAATACCACTGCCCTGATCTATCTTTAAATAATCCGGATAATTTTTCCAAGTTAAATCTTTAAACCCATAGTGCCAAGTGCTGTCTTGAATCATTTTTGGAGGTTGATCTAAGTCAACAATTGCCTGCAATCTTTGCGAGCCAAATAGTGAAACATAAGCCCAAATGTTTGCGGCTCCCATGGAATTGCCAACAGCAATAATATTTTGTAAATCTAATCTGCTAATGAGCTCGGCTAAATCAGCTGCATGGCGACTAATACGTTGCCCCTTAAACGTTCTTTGAGAACGTCCCTGATTTCGAGGATCAATTATGATAATGCGGTAATCTTCTGTGAAAAGCTTTACAGCTTCTTGCCATAATGTGGCAGAACTACCTATGCCAGGAACCGCTAAAATAGGCTGACCACTTTTTAATGTATCGTAATAAGTTATTCGAATACCATCATTTGTTATAAAATTGTTTGCCTTAAGCATTTACCAAATTCCAATAACTTTCATCCATAAAGTGCCTATTACGCCGAAAATCAGTAAATAAATAATTCCTAAAATAAAATTATATTTCCACCATTCACTCTGCTTAATGTAACCAGTTGTAGCTAATATAGAAGCCGGTCCGTTAGCATAGTGAGTAGTTGAAGCATTAATTGCCCCGGTAAACGCCAAGAGCATAGCTGATAATCCTAATGGAGCTCCTGTAGCAACAGCAACAGATAAGAATGGCAGGTATAATGCTGTCATATGTGCAGTACCACTGGCAAAGAAGTAGTGGGTGTAAAACATCAAGATCACTAAAACGGCTAGTACTATTTGCCAGCTTATACCGCGAAGACTAGTCTGAATAGTCTTAGAAAACCAGTCAATGAAACCAAAGGAAATAAGTTTACTTGCCATAAATATTAAAATTGACAGCCAAATTAGAATATTCCAAGCTCCAGTTTGGTTTAAAGCATCTTTCATAGTTAAGACACCAGTTAATAGCAACAAACCGACAGCCAAAAAGGCTACAAAAGTAGAATCTAATTGAGGAATTTTGAAGATTCCGGATAAAACCCATAAAATAATAGCCAGCAAAAATACTATTGACATAATCATTTCAGGCTTTGTCACTGGGCCCATTTTTGCTAAACGGTCACTGGCCCATTTTTTAGCATTAGGAGTTTCTTTAATTTCTGGAGGAAAAATCTTATAAATCACAACTGGAATAATAATAGTTGCAACTAGAACAGGAACTATCGCAGCTGTAAACCAGCTGATCCAGGTCATATTATAATTTTTCTGTGCCGCCATTTGAGAAGCAACCATATTAGGAGCAGCACCTGTAATAAACAGAGCAGTTGACAGAATGTTTGCATGGAAGGCTGTAAAACTAAGATAAGCTCCGATTTTCTTTCTTGAAGGATCATTAGGATCAGAATCATAATCTTTAGAGATTGATTCTGTCACCGGCCAAACTACACCACCTGTACGAGCACTATTTGATGGTATTAAAGCTCCTAAAACTAATTCCAAACCGGTAATAGCATAGCCGATACCAATGGACTTCTTACCAAATTTTTCAATCATCCAATACGCAATCCGATTACCTAAACCGGTTTTGCTAATACCATAAGCCATGATAAAAGCCATAGCAATTAGCCAAGAAGCAGAATTACTAAAGGCGCTGAGAATGCCAGATGTCACTTTACCAGTTTTGGGATCTACAACATCTTTGATTGGAGCCAAACCAACTAAAACCGTCACTATCAGTCCGATTAAAGTAGTACCACCTATTGGCAAAGGCTTTGTAATACAGCCAACAATAGTTGCTACAAAAATGGCAAACATCTCCCATGCGGAAGCAGACAAGCCACCAGGTCTCAACGGTGTGATGCCCCATAGAATCACGCCAATCACTAAAGGTAAAACAAAGCCCTTATAATTAACTTTTTCAAGTGTTTTCATAGTAATTACCTATAATTTTCCGGGCGATAAAAATCGTCGATAATTTTATAATTCTTATTCTTTAATTCATCATCAAGCCAATCTATATTTCCTGAACCATCATGAAAACTAGCTGCTTTTGCCTCATCCTTTTCATGAAAATTCTGAACAATCGGCAACAATTCAGTTGCTTCTTCCAGAGCAATTTTGATAACACCGTCAGCGTCGCCTAAAATGACGTCACCTGGGTTAACACTTACGTTACCACAAGAAACCGGTACATTAATTTCTCCCGGTCCTTCTTTATAAGGACCATCTGGAGTGGTACTTACAGCATAAATAGGCAAATCCCAGTTGCTTAAACTATCAATGTCTCTTATTGGCCCATCAACTACTACACCAGCTACATGTCTTTGATCCCGCAGCCATGTCATCATTACTTCACCAATAACTGCCCTGGTATTATCATTTTCATTATCGATGACCACCACATCACCCTCTTGGCAATATTTTAAAGCTGCATAAATAGTTAAATTATCACCTGGGCGGTTATGAACTGTAAAAGCTGGACCACACATTTCTTCATGTGGGTGCGACATCAGCCTAATTCTGGGCGACATTGCACCTGTTCTATTCATACAGTCAGCCACATTTGATGAGGGCAGCTTTTTATATGCAGAAACTACTTCTTTTGCGGGAAGCTTTCTTTGTAAAAAAATTCTCTTACCAACCTGCATTATTCATGCCTTCTTTTTAATTAATCTAAAGCAATATTATTTAGTACTTCTTGCATTTTGGCAGCCGAATCCACCATCTTTGCCTTTTCAGACTCTGAAAGTTCAGTCTCAATCACCTGGCTGATTCCAGACCCGTCAACTACTGCAGGTGTGCCTAAATAAAGTTCGCTTTTAATGCCATACTCACCATTAATTGGTGCAGATAAAGGCAAAGCAATTGAACGGTTAGTCAATATTGCGGTAACAATTTGCGTTAACATCATCGCAATGCCATAAAATGTTGCACCTTTATTTTCAATTATTTTTCCACCTTTTTGACGAATATTCAGTTCAACTTGGTTCAAAATATTATCATCAATATGAGCAAATTCTGTTAGTGGCTTACCGCCCACGATTGACTCATCAAAGTTTTCAAATGAAGTATCACCATGTTCACCTAAAACCATGGAATTAACCTCAGCCACCGGAACATTTAATCTTCTGGCTAAATCAACCTTTAAACGAGCAGTATCTAGTGATGTACCTGTCCCAATTACTTTGTTTTTCGGAAAGCCAGATAGTTTTTGGGTTAAAGTTGTCAATATATCAACTGGATTAGCAGAAACTAAGAAAATACCATTAAAGCCCGATTCAACTACTGGTTGAATGATACTTTTCAAGATGCTAACATTTTTATTCACAAGATCAAGCCGACTTTCTCCTGGCTTGCGGGGAACACCTGCTGTAATTACCACCACAGCAGCATCTTTTGCATCAGAGTATTCACCAGAATGAATATTACACTCGCCTGTAAAAGGCAGTATATCTTCCAAATCCATTGAATCTCCCACTGGACGATTCTTGACCACATCACAGATTACCAGCTCGTCAACACTAGTATGTTGCAACAAGTCATTTGCAAAAGTTGAACCTACAGCTCCGTCTCCAACCAATAATACTTTCTTATTCATTAAGTCATTTCCTTTCGAATTTTTTAAAAATGTAATCCTTTACATCCACATTATAAATTTTATTTCTATTATTTGCAATATTCAAAATAAATAATTTATTTTTTAATTTTTTTAAAAATAAAAACAGTCTTACATATTTAAAATTCGGTTTGTTAATAAGGTAAAAATTAGTATTTTTGGCATACCCGTTTACTTAAAAACCTAAAATAAAAAAGCCCTTCGTCGCTGCTAGACGACAAAGAGCTTGAAAACTGCTAAACATAATTTTGCTTATGTAAAATAAAAAACAGTAAACAAATCACTGGCAAAACCCCAGCTTACAAAGCGTAGAAACTAACAAAATACCTATCAGTATTATCAACGGCTGACACTTTTTTTAAGCACCAATTTAGTTAAATTATAGTTATTGGTTTTTGACAAACTTGCTCATTTGTATTCCTGCCTGCCTACCAAAAATGACAGTTTCAGCAATCGAGTTGCCACCAATTCGGTTATTTCCGTGTAATCCACCTGAAACTTCTCCCGCAGCATAGAGGCCTTTAATAATGTTACCGTCTGTATCATAAACTTCGGTCTTGGGATTGATATGGATACCGCCCATAGTATAGTGGATAGCCGGGTTAATATGAATTGCAAAGAATGGTCCCTGCGCAATTTGATGCTCCATTCCTGTTGTTCTGCCAAATTCTTTATCTGTTTTATTGGTGACAGACTCATTCCAATTAGTAATAGTTTCATTCAAGTTCGAAGCTGTGACGCCAATATTTTGAGCTAGATCAGAAATTGTTTCCCCGTGACTAACCAATCCTACGTGATCATAAAATTCAACAGCAGTAAAGTTATTTCTAATACCTTGATCGAACACCAAAAAAGCACCGTTCTCATTTAAGTTGCTAATGGCGTCAGAAACAATTTTACGTGTACTTAACTCGTTGACGAATCTTTTACCAGATTTGTTAACGAGAATAGCTCCTTCTCCTCTTAAGCCTTCTCCGATCAAGTAGACGTGGTCAGTATCAGTTTGTGCAGTTGGGTGCACTTGAATAAAGTCCATTTGCTCTAGTTGTGCATCAATTTGACTAGCAAGTTTTAAACCATCGCCAGTAGCACCGGGCTGATTGGTAGTCTGATAATTTACCAGGTCAGGACGATATTTTTTAATTAATTCTTTAGACGAGCCAAAGCCACCTGAAGCCAGTAGCACAGCATTTGCATTTACTTTTACTTGTCCTTCAGGAGTATCAACCTGGACACCTGTTACTTGTTGTTTATAATCTTGTAAAAGCTTAGTTACTTTTGCATTATTAAAAACTGGTATTTTATCTTCGTGGATTTGCTTTAAAGCACCGGTAACCAAATAATTGCCGACTGGGGCCATTGAAGCTGGACGGTGAGCTCTCTTCTTGCTCATCCCACCAGTAATAGTTAAATTAGTTAGCTCTATCCCGTGATCCATTAGCCAAGCTATTGCAAGAGCAGAATGATCGACAAAGTAGCGCAAAAGTTCACGGTCATTCATCATTCCTCCACCCTTGAGAGTTTCACGATAAAAATCTTCTTTATCATCTATAATTCCCTGTTTTATTTGAACAAGACTTTCAGAAGCATTCATTCCAGAAGAAGCCCTGTTTGTGTTCCCACCTAAATCAGAATTCTTTTCAAAGACAGCAACATTCAGTCCTAATTCATGAGCCTGAATAGCTGCAGTTAAGCCGGCACCACCTGCACCGATTATAATTGCGTCATAACTTTCTTGTATTTCAGAAGCCTTATTAGGCGTAAAAACAAATTTACCCATTGATTTCTCCTCTACAGAAATTTAAAAGATTTATTTTTCAGGATTAGTCTGAGAAATATTGGTCATCTCCATATAATCCATCCATTCATCATATTCCTTTTCAGTTAATTTGCCACTTTTAAGGGCTGCTTCTTTAAGCGTTGTACCTTCTTTATCCGCAGTCTGTGCAATCTTAGCAGCTGCATGATAGCCAATATGAGGTGACAAAGCCGTCACTGTCATTAAAGAACTTGCAAGCAAATCGTCCATTTTTTCAGCGTTTACCGTTAAGCCGGCAATCATTTTATCAGCAAAACCATTAATGGTACCGGTTAAAATGTCGCAAGAATCTAAAAACGCGGTGATCATAACTGTTTTATAAACATTCATTTCAAAATTGCCCTGGGAACAAGCAAAAGTGATAGTAGTATCATTGCCAAAAACTTTTGCAGCTGCCATAGTCACGGCCTCAGCTTGTGTCGGATTAACTTTGCCAGGCATAATCGAAGAACCCGGTTCATTAGCCGGAATATTAAGTTCATGATAGCCTGCTCTTGGACCTGATGCCAGGAATCTTATATCTTGGGCTATCTTAAACATGTCGGCAGCCAAAGTTTTTAAAGCACCATGGACAACATCTATGCCAGAATGATGAGCTAAACCCCAAAATTTATTGGTATTAACTTTAAAATCATGGCCATAAACTTGAGATAGTTTGTCAGCAATTTTGACAGTCATTCCCGGTGCAGCATTAAGGCCTGTTCCAACAGCAGTACCACCAATTGCCAGTTCATATAATGTTGGCTTAAGTTCTTTGATATAAGATAAATCATGTTTTAAAGCTGAAATATAGCCAGAAACCTCTTGACCGAAAGTTATCGGAGTAGCATCTTGCAGGTGAGTACGGCCAACTTTGACGGTTTTCCAATACTTGTCCTGCTTAATTTTGAGTTCGTCAATTAAGTGTTGCACAGCCGGTTCAAGTTTATCTAAAGCTTCCACTGCCACAATGTTCATTGCTGTGGGATAAGTATCGTTTGAAGATTGCCCTCTATTAACGTCATCATTGGGTAAAATATCCAAATTTGGGTGCATCTTGTTAGCTAGATTTGCTACTACTTCGTTAACATTCATATTGCTCTGAGTACCAGAACCGGTTTGTAATACGTGTAACGGAAAATCTTGTCGCAATTCATGATCATCTAATTTTAATAGTTGATCTATTGCTTCCTCAATAGCCTGCCCTTTTTCTGCTGGTTCAGCGCCAACTTCTACATTCGATTCAGCTGCAGCTTTTTTTAAATGTAAAAAAGCATGAATAATTGCAAGCGGCATTAATTCACCACTGGGAAAATTTTTACGACTTCTTTCAGTTTGAGGACCCCACAGTGCATTTTTAGGAATTTTAACAGGACCAATTGTATCACTTTCAACACGGTATTCTTCTTTACTCATACTAAATCTCCTTTTTCAAATGTTAGTATTTAAGCTATTAAAGCAGTAATATTCTCTTGCACTTATAATACAGGTTTTTAGTATTATTTTCAATATTTTAAAATAAAAGGGGTATCATTTTAAAATTTTAAAATTTATTTTATTTTAGCAAAAAAGCACTCTTATTGAGTGCCTTAACTAGATATTTATATTTTTAGTGTTTCAGCATTAATAGCTACGATAACTGTTGACAAAGACATTAAAATCGCTCCCACAGCCGGTGATAGCAAAATTCCCCATGGTGCAAGTATACCCGCTGCCAGTGGTAAAGCTATGATATTGTAGCCTGCTCCCCACCATAAGTTTTCGATGGTTTTTCTTTGAGTATGCTGAGCAAGGTTGAGGAAACTGATAATATCAAGAGGTTCACTGTTCACTAAAACAACATCAGCTGAGTCCACGGCAACATCAGTTCCTGCACCAATAGCTACACCAATATCAGCTTTAGCTAAGCTAGGAGCATCATTGATGCCGTCTCCCACCATCATGACTTTGTTTCCTTTTTCCTGAAGGTGCGCGACAATTTTTTGTTTGTCAGCTGGCATTAAGCCTGAGTGAACCTCAGAAATTTTAAGTTTCTGCGCAATACTCTGAGCGACTTTTTCATTATCGCCGGTTAGCATCACCGATGTAATGTTAAGATCTTTAATTTGCTTAATCAAAGCTGCTGCATTTTTCTTTATTTCATCACCAACTGCTACGTAACCCAAAAGTTCATTTTCTGCTACCAAATAGCTGGAAGTGTAATTTAAAGCATCAATTTCCGGGAAATGACTCACCAAACTTCTAGCAGCTTTTTCATTTACAAGTTGATATTCCTTTCCATTTAAAGTTCCAGAAACACCTTTACCATCCAAAGTCTTACTATTTGACAATGGATAGAGCTCAATATTTTTTTCCTTAGCAAACTGTAAAATGCTTTGCGCAATCGGGTGATTAGAATCTTGCTCAAGTGAAGCGATCAGTTTGATGATTTCAGCAGAATCATATTCTTTATTTAAACTATCATATTTTCTTACCTGAAATTTGCCTTCAGTTAAAGTTCCCGTTTTGTCTAAAAGAAGATAATTTATTTTTGAACTAACACTGATAACGTTGCGGTTTCTAATGAGCAAGCCGTTTTTGGCACCAATCGAGGTACTTTTGGCATTTACTAAAGGAATAGCCAAACCGAGTGCATGAGGACAAGCAATAACTAAAACAGTTACCATCCGTTCAAGACCGCCAGAAATTCCCCGTAAACTGGTCCAAACGATTAAAGCAATAATACCAAAAACAAGTGCGGCATAAAATAACCAGCTGGAAACCCGATCGGCTAAGTTTTGCAGCCGTGATTTATTCATTTGAGAAGATTGCACTAACTTATTAACATTGGCCAAGAAACCTGAATTTGCGGAGCTAGTAACTTTGACAGTTAAAGTACCAGAGCCATTTATTGAGCCACCAATTACCTTGTCATTTTCTTTGCGCGTAACTGCACTTGATTCTCCAGTAACGAGCGATTCATTTACTTGACTTGAACCATTTAATACCACGCCATCAAGTGGGATACTTTCACCGGCTTTGACTA
Source organism: Lactobacillus sp. ESL0259 (assembly GCF_003693045.1). NCBI lineage: Bacteria > Bacillati > Bacillota > Bacilli > Lactobacillales > Lactobacillaceae > Lactobacillus > Lactobacillus sp. ESL0259. The sequence continues at coordinate 167,997 of NZ_REHP01000006.1, forward strand.
ATATAACAGCATTTTTTTGGACAGCATTAATTGCTACGTCTTCTGTTCGGCCATTATTTTGAACGTGAACTTTATCTGGCAGAAGTTTTGCCAAATCATGAACTGAGCTATTCGCATTCATCACGGACTTCATTTCAATCCAATGTCCTAAAAGCATAATTAAAATTAAAGTTGCCAATTCCCAAAAGAAATCCATTACATGGACTTTACTGCTTAGTAAATTGTTTTCAACGAAAGCATAAATACTATAAATATAAGCAGTAGTGATGCCTAAAGAAATCAAAGTCATCATTTCAGGCTTTTTTGCTTTTATTTCATAAAATGCACCTGATAAGAAGGGCTCACCGCCATAGAAGTAAAGAATTGTGGCAAAAATGGCTACGACCCATTCAGAGCCTGGAAATGAAAATTGAAATGGCAAATGAACTCCCATTGCAGGGGACAAAAAGATAATTGGCAAAGATAATATTAATGAAAGCCAAAACTTTCTTTTCAAATTACCCATATGCATCATATGACCGCCATGCATCATCATGTCATGACTACCCATTTTCATCGAAGAGTTGGCGTCCATTGAATGATTCATATTTTCACTATGATTCATGTTCATATTATTCAAAATACTCAATCCTACCTTTTACATTAACAAAACTGCTTTTTCTTTAATCTACTTTTATAAACAGTTGTTGTCAAAAGATGCGCTTGAGAAATCGAACAATATTTACACAATTAATTAGTTCTTTGCTTATGATAAAAGTGAACAATAAAACCGATTGCTAATCCAATAACTGCCGGAATAACCCAGTCCATACCTATGTCAGCAAAAGGAAGAAATTGTAATTGGAATGCTCTTAATTGTAGTGCCCATGCTTGTTTGCTAACTAGCGCAGGAAAAGACGCAATCATATCCAAAATGGCTGGAATAAAAGTAAAGACGATACTCCAGAAGTAAACAACTGGATCATGGTCAAATAAAGAACCAGAAATCGACAATATAATCAATACCATAGCGATTGGATATAAAAACATTAACATTGGTGTTGACCAGGAAATAATTGTGTCCAAACCAAAATTAGCAGTAATGAAGGAAACAATAGTCATAATTGTCAGCCAGCCATGGTAACTAATTTTACTAAAACTGCGGTGAAAGTCTTGCGCGAAAGCGGCAATCAAACCGACTGCTGTAGTTAAACAGGTTAGTGTAACTAACGTAGCAAGTAGCGCATGACCAAAGTCACCCAGATAATAAGTCACTATTTGGTTAAAGACAGTACCGCCTTCAGCAGAAATTTTAAATTGATTTAATGTCGTTGCTCCAACCCAAATTAAACCAACGTAAATGACACCAATTGCACTTGTGGCAATCACACCGGCTCTGGCAGTCACTTTTGCGTTACTTTTCGCCGAAGTTTTTCCAAGTTGGCGTACGGCTGAAACTATTGTGTAGCCAAAAGCCAATCCAGCCAGTGCATCCATAGTGTTGTACCCTTCCAAAAAACCATTAAAGAAAGGTGCACTTTGATAAGCCGCAGTAACATTTTGATTTTTGGCAGCACCCATTGGAGAAATAGCAGCTAATAAAAAAATTGAAAATAACAGCAATAAAAACAAAGGATTTAAAATTTTGCCGATACTGGTCAAAATCGTAGATTGCTTATAAGAAATAATAAAAGCCAAAATGAAGAATATTGCCGAGAATATTAAAAGTGCCGGCTTAGTGGCTGATTTCGGCAATACCGGCTGCAAGCCAACTGAAAAGGAAATACTCGCGGTCCGCGGTGTGGCAAATAATGGTCCTAAGGTCAAATGGATTAAAACCATAAACGTGAGAGCAAAACTATTTCCCAAAGGTTTGCCAATATCGTAAACCCCCTTAGCATGACTGGCACTAATAGCTAAAACGGCTAATAGTGGCAAAAGCACAGCCGTTACTAAAAAGCCAAAAGTGGCCATTCCCCAATTTGCTCCTGCAAGCTGGCCTAAATGAAGTGGGAAAATTAAATTACCGGCACCAAAAAATAGACCGAATAGCAATGATGCAACTACTAAATATTGTTTCCAAGATAAAGGCTTGGTATTAACATCTCTTTCGATTTCTTCCATTACAGTTCCTCCTGAAAAATATAAACACTTAATATAGATAAAGAGCCTTGATGAATTTATTTAGGTAATAAAAAAGCACCCTTGATTTGAAAATCAAGGGTGCTTAAGCACGGTACCACCTATATTACTGCAATAATTATCATTAAAGATGACAAAAACACAGTCACTTCACGTACGGCATACTGCGATACGCTAACACGTTAATGGGTGTACCCAATAATAGCTACTAACTTTCACCATATAGCTCAAAGTTACTTTCAGCTTACCATCACGGTCCCTTTTCAGCAACAGGACTCTCTAAAACGTTACTTGCAAACTTACTTATCTTTTCATCGCTTTATCAATATTAAAGATATTTTAATCAATGACTTATTTCCTGTCAACTATATTTTAGTCAAAATAATAAAAGCACTACCTAAATTTTCTTATCCAGCTGCTGTAGACAAATAAAACTAATGCCTTATTGCTTAAAGTGGCTGTATATTTTGATGTGCAACTATTTTTCAGTAATCAGACTTTGGCCTATGTTAAAAATTAATTTCATTCAACAATTTTTGTACCATGTAACTGGTCTAGCTGCAATCTTTCAGCAATTAAAGTGCTATTTTGGGCGGTAATGCCACCACCTGGTAATATTTCTATCTTGCCGTTTGCCCAGTTAATAATTTCTTTTAGATGAGAAATGGTATTTAAAACAGGAATTGATAACTCTCCGCCATGTGTCAAAATTCTCTTAACACCATTATTCGCTAACCAGTTTAGTCCATCTTCTTGCTCAGTTAAAGGCATTGCGTCAAAAGCCATGTGCATGACAACATCAATATTTAAAGATCTGGCTAATGAAATAAGACGCTTCATTTTTACTTTATCCAAATGATTTTGAGAGGTTAAACAGCCAAAGGTGACTCCTTGAGCACCTAATTTAGCTGTTATTTCTAAATCACTGGCCATTATTTCTATTTCACTTTCACTATAACAAAAATTTCCACCCCTCGGCCTAATCATCACAATAACTGGTATGTGAAAATTAGAGGCATAAGTAACTGCTTTTTTGATAACTCCATAAGAAGGCGTGGTGCCACCTAATGTTAAGTTATTATTCAGTTCAATTCTGTCAGCACCTTTATTAATCACATAAGGAATACTAGTAAAATTTTCTACACATGCTTCTTTTAACATCTAACTTCACTTTCTTTTTAACAATGATTACTTTACAGGAGCTTTGATTTGCTTTTGGTAGTCATCTAACCAGGCTTGAGAAATTGGTTCAATTTTGGTGTTATTGTGCAGCCCCGGATTTGCCATTAATATCTGAGGTTCTTGCTTTTTAGCAGCAATACAAAAAGGAAACTCCACGTTAGTAGCTACACCCCACTCGCCTTTTTTATTCAAGGCAATGAGGGAAATTTCGCCTACTTGACCATAACGCTTCTTTAAATCATTACAAAACCGATAAACTGTAGCATCACAGGCTTCTTGGGGAGACTTTCCTTCTGCCATTTTACGGACTATTTCGTATGAAAGGCAGCCCTTCATGATGTCTTCTCCTAGGCCAGTTGCAGTCGCAGCTCCAATGTGACTATCCGCATAAAATCCAGATCCGGACAGAGGTGAATCGCCAATTCTACCATTTTTCTTCATAAATAAGCCAGAGGTTGATGTAGCAGCTGCCAGCGAACCATTTCGATCAAGAGTTATTGCTCCTACGGTATCATGACCATCATAAGGATGCAGGTCTGATTGAAGTTGCTGTTTTACCTTGTTCTGCCAGATAGTTTTGGCCCTTTCAGTCAACATATTAGTCATTTCAAAGCCATTCTGCATTGCATATTTAGTCGCTCCTTCTCCGACTAAAAAGCTGTTGGTCTTATTTAAGCTTAGTCTTCGAGCAACTGAAACAGCATGTTTTACGTTCTCAATTGCAGCTACAGAACCTTGTGCCAAGGTGTCACCGTCCATGAATGCAGCATCCATTTGAACAACTCCGTCTTCGTTAGGAAGTCCGCCATATCCCACGGATTTATAAAGGGGATATGATTCGACTTTTCTTAGCAAATTTTCAACAGCATCCCCAGCACTTTTATCCTTTTTCAACAGCTCTGCCGCTTTCACCAATCCGTCATACGACATACTCCAAGTTGATATTACAGCCCAATTATTCATTTAAACCGCCTTTTTTAATTCAATTTAATGCTAATAATACTAAACTAGAGCAGCAGAAAACAAGCACCCAAGGCAATTTTAAGGAGAATGTAACCTGTTCTAGTGAAAATCGTTGCTGCTAAACTCTTTTCTATAAAAAAATTAAAATATGTTAGCAGATTAAGCTCAACAGAACAATCAAAAATATTTAGCACATAAGCATTAAAAGTTTACTCGATAATTATTTTGGAACTAGAAAATTTTTATGAAATCAGATTGGAAAGGGAAAATGGGTTGAGAAACAAGAAACACCCTCAAATTTTACAAATTTGAAGGTGTTACTATAAGCTAATGCTTTTCTTTTATACAATAACTTTGAACAATAATGCAGCAATTACTCCGCCAAGAAGTGGGCCAAAGATTGGAACCCAGCTATAAGCCCAATCTGAACCACCTTTATTGGCAATCGGCATAAATTGGTGAGCCAGTCTAGGTCCCAAATCACGGGCTGGATTAATCGCGATTCCAGTCGGTCCTCCTAAAGACAAACAAATCGCTGTAATCAAAAATCCAGCTAACAATGGATTAAATCCTGGAGCTAATTTTGTATTGGTCAATCCCAACAAGCCAAATACCAAAACAAAGGTAGCAATCGTCTCAGTAAAGAAATTCCAACCGTAATTTCTTATAGCTGGTGTCGTAGCAAACGACCCTAAAATGCCATCTTGATCAGTTGTTTCTTGCCAGTGAGGAAAATAGGTTAGCCATACTAAGATACCACCGATAAAGCCTCCCGCTGTCTGTGCCAGCATATAAGGCAAAACGGAAGACCATGGCAACTTATTGGCAATTGCCATACCTAGTGACACTGCAGGATTAAAGTGACCCGGGCAAAGCCAGCTAACACAGAATACACCAAATGTCACGGCAAAGCCCCAGCCAAAAGAAATAACGATCCAGCCACTGCCCTTTGACTTCGACTTATTCAAATTGACACCGGCACAAACGCCATCTCCAAGCAACACCAAGATAATAGTTCCGAGGAACTCTCCCACTACTTGCATTGTTAAGCTATTATTCATTTTTAATCTCCTACTTCGATTATTGGACTTCCTTTTGAAACCCAAAATAATGTTTAGTAGTAAATTACTCCCAGATCCAATATATTATAAAATTCTACCTATGTAAACCCTTTCTTTAAATAAAACTATCTTTCTATAAAATCTCAATTTGTTGTTATTTTATAACATAAGATTTAAAAGAGTTTCTAAATTTTTCGGCTACAATTAAGTTAAGAAACGTTTAGTGTTATTTTTACTCAATAAAATCTAATATTTATTCTATTTCTTTAGTTTTAACGGCTTAAGCTGTTCTTCTATCTCCGTTAACTCGACTCCTGCCTCAATTAAAGTAGCAGCAGTATAGGCCCCCTCGATAAAAGCCACATCATATAAATGGATTTTTTTAGAAGTCATTTCCGTTGCTAATTCAAGATTCATTTTGGCACTGCCTAAATCATAAAATGCTAATATTTCCTCAGCTTTATTTTTAGAAAAAGCCTGCAAAATTTTGTCCATACTGGTACCAATATCTTCAGCGTTTGTCCCACCCGCAGTGGTGATTGACACATCTTTTGCGACTTGTCCCAACAGCTCAGACAAACCAGTTACAATTTCTGGAACATGTGATACTAAAGTAATGCCTAACCTCATAAGATACCTTCTGTTTCAAGTAACGCCTCGAAAAGGTACCCACTGGATTGTGAGCCGGGATCAACATGGCCTTTTGATCTTTCGCCTAAATACGAAGCACGCCCTTTTTTGGCAACTAAGTCTTTGGTTGCCGTTACAGCTGAAGCAATTTTTTCCTGAGTTAGTTTATTGGTTTTAACCTCTGGAACTAATGCGGTCCACACGTCTACCATGGTTTTATCACCCGGTTCGGCGCCGCCACGTTTTTTAATACCCGTCAAAGCAGCATCCAGTAAGTCTCCTATGTCTGAACTGGTGCTGCTTTTCTTCGCCATTTCCAAGAAAGCAGTTCCATAAAGTGGACCAGAAGCACCACCAACTGTAGAAATGAGAGTCATAGCAATTTGCTTAAAAGCATCAGTGATGGTTTTAGGCTCAGTACTTAATTTTTGACTAACTGCAGTCATACCACGACTCATATTAAAACCGTGGTCACCATCGCCAATCGCGGTATCCAGATCACTTAAAAATTGCTTATTTTGTTCAATTTTGGCAGAAAAATTATTCATCCATTCAATTACATTTTTAACTGTTAAGCCCATATTAATTTCTCCTTTTACCAAGCGATTGTTTCCACTGGCTGATTGAGATAGTCAAGCCACTTGTCATCAGCTAATTCAAATATTGTGAGTGAAATACCTGCCATATCAAGCGAAGTCATGTAATTACCCACTTTCATGAAAGCTGGCTTGACATTGAACTCTGCTAGTTTGTTAAGTAAATCATTACTAAAAATGTACTGTTCCATTAATGGTGTAGCGCCCATACCATTTACCAACACAGCATATTTCTTATTTTGGTCTAAATGCATTTCATCATTTAGTTTGCCCACTAATTCAGTTACTAAATCTTTAGCAGGTTTAATCTGTTCACGCCGGTATCCAGGCTCTGAGTGAATGCCTATTCCATATTCGATTTCATTATCTTTGAGAACGAAACCAGGTTTACCTGTTTCAGGATTGGTAGCAGCAGACAAAGCAACCGCAATTGTTTTAATATTAGGCAATACCTTTTTGGCTGTCGCATCAATCTCGTCAAGACTAGCACCATTTTGAGCCATTGCCCCTAAAATCTTATGCATAAACAAAGTTCCTGCTACTCCCCGTCTTCCTTGTGTAAATGTACTATTTTCAACGGCAATATCATCATCTACCACAATTGACTTGACCTTAATGTCGTCCATATCAGCCATATCTTTAGCCATGTCAAAATTCATCACATCGCCTGAATAATTTTTAATAACTAAAAAAACGCCCTGACCTTGATTAACCGCCTTAATGGCCTCATATATTTGATCTGGAGTTGGGGAAGTAAAAACTTGTCCGCAAACAGCTGCACTAAGCATCCCCTTACCCACAAAACCAGCATGAGTAGGTTCATGACCCGAACCTCCGCCACTTACAATACCGACTTTGCCCGTCATAGAATCTATATCTGCTCTCATAACAGCTTCAGTATCCTTAACTCTGGCAATATATTGGGGATATGATCTGACCATTCCTTCAACCATTTCTGGTACAACATTTGCTGGATCATTAATAATCTTTTTCATGAAACTTGCTCCTTAAGTAAAAAATGTAACGCTTACATAATTATTATATCAAGTAAGATAGCCATAAACCATTCTAGCTTTAATAAATTTAATTTTTTTGTCAAAAAAACTGTAGCCACATCATTTAAAATTTGGACTACAGCTTTAATATTAAGTCTTTTAAAGCAGTTATTTTCTTACAACTTTATATCTATTTGACCTGTCATCATTTGGTTGCTCTGCAGCATGTCCGCATGCCACAATGACACTAGTTTCAAAATCTTCTGGAACTTCCAACTTTTGTTCTAAACTTTTAGCAGAATTTAACACATTTGCTGCATTCATTAGATAAACTGAACCCAAGTTAAGTGCTGCTGCCTCTACCATCAAATTTTCTGCAGCAACTGAAGCATCTCTCTCACCAAATTCATTACCTTTTTTGACATTAATAATAAACAATAAAGGAGCATTGTAACAAGCATTGCTTGTTACCTGTTCAATTTCAGATAACAAATTCTCATCTTCAACCACTGTCATCTGCATCACATCAGCTTGGTGCATACCACAAGGTGAAGCTTGAAATGCTGCAATCAATGCTTTTATGTCGTCTTCAGAGACTTTTTCAGCCGTATATTTTCTAATAGCTACTCTCTTTAAAACTGCATCAGTCATTTTAGTACCTCTTCCTGTAAATTCTTTAACTACCATTATTATTAAGCAATTTTTAATTAGCCTTATGAACTAAATCAGACCATTTTAAAAATTGGGTATTAGAAATTCCCGCAAATTTTTGCCCATTAATTTTCTTCAGGTAATAGACGGGAATCTTTACTCCTTTTTTAACAAACGGATATTTATTTCCTATTACCACTAGTCTACCCTTTTTATCGTAAACTTTGGCGTTTTTCTTAACTTTATAAACTTTAATTTTTAGAATTTTAACATTTCCTGGTTTAATATATTGTTTTTTCTTACTTTTAGTACTTATTTGTAAAAAGCTGTGTCCTTTAGCAGTATTAAGACCGGAAACATATATAATTGTTCCTTTTTTTAGTTTTTTATTTTTTATCTTTTTGCCTTTGTTATCATAAATATATGCTGGCTTTTTTAATATGACACTTTTTTGCAAATACTTTAAAACTTTACTTAAATTATTAGTATTTTTAGATGAATTGCCAGTAGTAGATGTTTCGTTTGAGTTAGTTTTTTCCTTATTGCTGTCACTCTGAGTTGCAGTATTTGTTTCTTTAGCTGTAGCAGGATTCTGTCCTTGAACTGACGAATTTGCAGCTTCAACTGGTTTGCTAACAGATAGTCCCAATATTAAAGAAGTAATTCCAGTTAAACTTAGCAATAATTTTTTCTTCATGTTAATACCTCTTTGTTAAAACTTTATTTATATACATTCTACTACTTTGAATAAATAATTTCCTTGGTAAAATCTAAGACAGCAAATTTAGTTATGATATTTTCACACTATGTTATTTTTACAACTTATATTATGAGGTATCTTAACATGTTTTGCTTTATACTAATAAATAGTGAAAATAAACAAGAAACTGGTAAAGGAAGACTTTATGAATAATCCTCAAAAAGAACCGATCGAAATATTGGTTACTATTGACCAAAACTATATCAAACCACTTGAAGTGATGATGTATTCCCTCAGACTGAACAATATGACTGAGGAGTTCCATTTCTGGTTAATTTACGATAATATTGATCAACATGCTCTAAATAAACTTAAAAAATTTGGTACAAAAATTAGAATTAAAGTATCAACCCTAACTATGAACAAAAAAATTAAATTTCCAAAATCATTGCTAAACTTGCATGATTACCCCAAAGAAATGTACTTTAGGCTACTTTCAAGCAAAATTTTACCTGCAAACTTACATCGAATTATTTACCTTGATCCGGACATATTAGTTATAAACTCAGTCGTGCCATTATGGCAATTAGATCTTGAAGGTAAAATGTTTGCTGCTTCGGTTCATGAGGGTTTAACAGATATTATGAGTTCAATCAATAATATCAGACTTGGGACTTCAACTGGATACTTTAACTCTGGAATAATGTTAATGGATTTGGACCAAATGAGAAAAAAGATCAAAATTGAAGATATCACTCAAGCAATTGAACAACACCATGATACCCTGATTTTGCCTGATCAGGATATTCTAAACTACTTATATGGCGAGGATATACTCAAAATTCCTGAAACACGTTGGAACTATGATGCAAGAGCTTTTTCAGTTTACTTGACTAGAAGCACTGGTGAAATTAACACAGAATGGGTCATGAAAAACACTTCAATTTTGCATTTTTGTGGTAAACCCAAGCCTTGGCAAAAAGAAAAACATTCTCGCTTCAAACCTCTTTATTTGAACTATCTGCAAATGGTCAACCGCTTGTTAGATCAACAAAAATTAAGTTAACATTTAGCTTTTTACTATTGAAGGTAGCATTATCTGTGCTAAAATAATAAAAGTTGCCGGATATCAAGCGACACAATGCTTTAGGTGGATTAGTATAGAAAAATACGAACTATTTAACAGCATTGAATAAGTATAAATTTTTATAGAAAAGAGAAGAATTATGGCTTCAATTAACAAATCTGAACTCACTAAAGAGGTTGCAGCAAGAGCAGAACTTAAGCAAAACGTGGCAGAAAAAGTCATCGATGCTTTAATCGGATCAATCAAGGATAACTTGGCTAAAGGTGAAAAAGTACAAATTATAGGTTTTGGTTCTTTTGAAGTACGTAATCGTGCAGCTAGAAAAGGTAGAAACCCACAAACTGGCGAAACTTTAACTATTCCTGCAACTAAGGTTCCTGCGTTTAAACCTGGTAAAGCTTTGAAAGATGCAGTTAAATAGCTCTATATTTAAATACGAAAAAAACAACGAGTTTACCTCGTTGTTTTTATTTTTTTATATTTTTTAGCGACTTTGATGATTTAATTTCTTAGCGAAAAAGTCACCGATCACTTGAATAATAAATATCAAAATGATAACCAGCACTGTTGCTACAAGTGTTACATCATTGTTAAAGCGATTGTATCCGTAGGATATTGCTGTATTTCCAAGGCCTCCTGCACCAATAGCTCCAGCCATTGCAGTTAAACCAATTAAACTAATAATTGTAACGGTAGAAACACGAGCAAGTTCTGATCTCGCTTCATTTAAATAAACACTAAAAATAATATCCCAAATCGTAGCACCCAAGCTCTGTGCTGCCTCAATTTTACCGTGATCAACGCTTTCTAAAGCCACTTGAACTTGACGGGCATAAAAAGGAAAAACGCCCAATGTTAGTGGAACCAGAGCCGCTTTTATACCAATCTGAGTCCCGACAATTTTTTGAGTAACTGGTGCTATAAACGCTAGCAAGATAATAAACGGAATAGCACGAAAAATTGAAACTATTTTATCGCAAACATTGAACCAGAATTTATTAGGTCTTATTCCATCACTTTTGGTCAGAACCAAAATTACACCGAAAATCAAACCTAAAATTCCCCCAAATATTCCGGACCAAAAAGTCATATATAATGTTTGAAAAATGCTGGTTCCCCAGCCAGTATCACCTAGCCAGCCCAGTTGCACAACATTGGGAAAAACTCTGCTAAACCAACTACTCATAAAGATCCCCCTTTTCGTTCAAACGAGTAACAGCGACTTTTTCTTTTCTCAAATAAGCTACTGTTTCTTGCTGTTTTGTCTTATCACCTTTAACTTGAACAAGCAGAGTTCCAATTGGCTCATCATCAAGCAGTTCTACGTTACCATATAGCATACTAGCTTCAACCCCGACTTTACGGTATAAATCAATAATAATAGTTTTAGTAACGTTAGCCATACTATAAACAAGTTGATAAATAGCTTCATTATCGTTATCTAATTTATTAATCTTAAGAGACCTTAAAGTATTAATAACTTCCAAAGATCCACCAACAAAACTCTTAGTTAAATCTTTTTGCGGATGCAAGACTACTTCACGGAGATTGCCATTTTCGATCACCTGACCAGATTGCATTAGCGCTACTTTGTTACAGATTTTTTTGACTGCAGCCATTTCATGTGTGATCAGTACGATGGTTAGGTTAAGATCTTTTTGTAACTTCTTTAATAAAGTTAAAATTTGCAATGTATTTTGAGGATCGAGTGCACTCGTAGCTTCATCAGAAATCAAAATATCTGGTTCGTTTGCTAAAGCCCTAGCAATAGCAACTCTTTGCTGCTGACCCCCAGAAAGTTGAGCTGGGTATGAATTTGCTTTATCTTTTAAATCCACCAGGTCCAACAATTTTAATGACTTTTCTTTAATTTCTTTTTCTTTTAAGCCGGAATGTTTTAGGGCAAAAGACACGTTATCAACTACGCTAATTTCGTTTAATAGGTTGAAATTTTGAAAAATCATGCCGATCTTTCTGCGAGCTAGTTGTAAATCCTTATTAGCAATTACTTGCTTACCATCTTTGACAAAGTCAGTACCATTTACCTTAATATTGCCTGCAGTTGGTTTTTGTAAAAGGTTGACTGTTCTAACTAGTGTAGACTTACCTGCTCCGGAAAAGCCTACAATGCCATAGATATCACCCTTTTCAACTGTTAGGCTGACATTATGGACAGCCTGAACAATTTTGCCTTTTTTACTAGGGAAATCCACACTAACGTGTTCTAAATCAATAATACCCATTTACAATCTTCTCCGATCATTAAAACTTAACGTCCCAAGCAGGTTTAGTCATATCGCCATAATATTTTTTGTCCAGACGCTTAGTTTCAGCTGTTTGATATGCTTTTACCACTGCCTGGTAATCCTTATTCTTTTCCTGACCTTTCTTTGCACAAATGATGTTTACCCATTGCAGAGAATCTTTGTTAACAGGCTCAACAAAAATTGTCTGCTTCTTACCTAAACCGGCAGGACCTGCAAAGTCGTTATTAACAACGGCGGCATCAACTGAATTAATTACTCGACCACATTGATCGGCACTAACTTCTTTAACTTTAATGTTTTTAGAAGTTTTAATTACATCAGCAGCAGAAACTAAAATCTTGCCTTTGCGTAACTTGATCAGACCAGCATTTTTAAGAACGAAAAGTGCGCGAGATTCATTACTTGCATCATTAGGCACAGCTATAGTTGCGCCCTTTGGAATATCACTGAGTTTGTGATACTTCTTTGAATATAGTCTAATAGGGTTAATTTCGGTTCTACCAATTGCAACTACACCACCGTGATTTGCTTTGTTCCACGCTTTCAAAAATGCATAGTGTTGAAATGAATTAAGGTCAATATCACCACTTTTAACTGCCTTATTCGGTTGATTATAATCAGTAAAGTTCTTTATCTTGATTGTTACTCCATATTTTTCTTTAGCCAATTTTGCAGCTTTGTTCCAAATAACTTGTTTTGGTTTTGTTTCACTAACTATACCTACAGTAACTACGTGATTACTCTTTTGGTCACCACTTTTTTTACCAAAACTAAACCAGCCGACAGCAACAATTATAATTGCTGCAATCACTCCGATAATTATATTGCGACTCTTTTTTTTCATCAGAAAAACCTCCCAATTTTTCAATAAAAAAAGCACTCTTCCTCAAATAAGGACGAGTGCTTCGTGTTACCACCTTTAATTTGTCTATTACTTACGTAATAAACCTCAACAGCTATCTAACAATAGCTTGCAATTATAACGGATGCAATTCCGCCACTAGCTAAATATCACCAGCAGTCATCATTTCAAGCCCATGTTCACTAGGTCTTGTTAACTGACTCTCACCAAACGTCAGCTCTCTTTATTAACAAAAACTTAGCTACTCTGCTTTTCAAGATGTATTAATTATTTAATTGTTTATTAATTTAACATTGAAAAAATATTCTGTCAACCAAAAAAGTAAATTATTTTTTGGTCGATTGGTATGATTTTATTATTGCAAAAAAATATTGTCCAACAGCAAAAGTGACAACGGCCATGCCAATTACTTGCCACCAATAATTGTGATTAAAATTTTCTGCGAGAAAAAAACTGCTAATTAAGGTCATAATGCAGATTATAAAAACAATCGTCGAAGTAATAACTTGTTTCATGTTATTTCTCCTTTCTCATAAATGTCTGAAATTCATATGAATACAGATTAAGATTATCAGGCTGATGAAATTCTTTTTTGACTAAAATGAAGTCATCATAATCAATTTTTGTCATTGTGACATCAGCTTTAAAGGTTGCATTTATTTCAGTTTTTTCTAAACAATCTACCTGATTTTTTAAAGCGTTAAAAACCGAATTACCACCTATCACACAGAGATTTTGCTGTTTATGCTTGTTGATCCAGTCCTGTAATTCTTTGACTGATTTAATAATTAAAACCTGTTTATTATTACGATATTTATTTTTTAACGTCAAACTGGTCGTCAAAACTATGTGTTTGCGCCCGGGCAAAAGATGAGGCAAGCTCATGAAAGTTTTACGACCCATGATAATTGGATGACCATAAGTGATTTTTTTAAAGTGGTGTAGATCTGCAGGCAGTTTCCAAGGTAAATGTCCATCTATACCAATTTGGTGTTTTTGATCTTCTGCCCAAACAAAAGTGATCATAATTTTCCTCTCTCTTTATTATAGCGCTTTAATTGGCGGATTTCTTAGCATCTGCTTAACTTTACCAATTATTTGGAATTAAATTATACCTTTTTTATGTGATTTTTACTTATTTTGTTGCTATAGTATTTTAAGTATCTGAATAATTCGTTGGAGGAAAATATGGCTGAAAAAAATCAACTAACTGAAGAAAAATATCATAAAATGAAAGAAACAGAAGCCGATCTTGTACGAGATTTACAAGCAGTTGTTAATGATCCCAAGCAAGAAAAAGTTTTAAGTGCTGCTATTTTTAAAAATCACCAGAAATGGCTGCAGATCATCATGCCAAATTATTCTATAAAAATTCACTTAGGTATTGTTAATGCCTATGATAATGATACGCGGTATCAATATTATTACGATGATAAGGCCGGTAAGGGTGCAACTAAAATCTTAAGTAAAATTGTAAAAGAACATTTGGAAAAATAAAAGAAGTCTTGTACACAAAAGACTTCTTTTTTGTTAATGAAACCAGTGGACATGCTTATCGGTAAAAGCAAGTAAATCATTGGTTAAATACAAAATATATGTTAAGAACAATGTGAGATTAGCATCACCTTGAAAGGCAGTGACTCCCCATAAAATAATTGAAAAAATTCCTTGCACAGTCCAAAAGTAATACTGCTCGCGAAAATGCAACATACAAAGAAGCGAGCCGGTAATCCCTATTGCACCCGCAGTTGCATCAATTACAGGACGTGGACTAATAAATATTTTGGTGTCCAGCAGATAAAGTAAAGCTAAAACTATAGTAAAAAAGCTAACTGTCATAAGCCATTTTTTCAGCGTCAACCCATGAATATGTTTTTCCGTATCTTTAGACCATGACGGCAACATTAAGACTGGCAGATCCAACAACAGAATATAAATAGTTTGCAAGATCACGTTAGCGTAATTTTTCGCATAGACAGAAATTATAATATAAATTGCAGCAGAAACTAAACCCAAGATGCCGTTAATTTGCCTAGCGTTAGTAATAGCGAGTGTGCACGTAAAGCCCAGAATAGCAGCAATCATCGTTAACAAAGAAATTTGGGTGATGGGCGATGCCACAGTAGCACCAATGATAATGCCTATTCCCAACATTAACAATAAATAGGTTTTAAAGCTCCAACCCCGCATTTGCTTAAAATACCATCTTAATTTAAATATTTCAGCTCCTGGCTGAATTTTCATTCGACCTTCCTACCTTCTGCTTAAATTTAACAATGAAAAAAACATGTTTTCCATATTATCATAACTTTTAAGCAATTTTAAGAGATTTGACTAGATAGCCAGGCAAATGATTATAGCCTTAGTAATTGGTATTTTGGAGTTTCATTACTTCTGAGCCATTTTTGATATTGACCATTTTAGGAGAAAAGGCGAGACTACAGTGGTCATAATGATTGCTCCGATTACAGTTGAATAAGCCGCAGGTGCAAGTAAATGGTTGGTTAAGCCCATTTGCGCAACCACAAGAGCCATTTCACCACGCGAAACCATCCCGGTTCCAACTAATAAAGAACTAGAATTATTGAAACCAGCTAGTTTTGCTCCTAACCCCGCACCCACCAATTTTGAAAAAACACTGCCAATTACCAAGACCAAAAATAAAATAAAGTCATTTAGAATGCCTTTAATACTCATGTCTAAGCCAATACTAACAAAAAAGATGGGAATAAAACTGCTGTAGCCAATTACCGTAAAATTCTTTTTGAGAGTTTTCTGCGCTGAAGTACGATTCAAAGATAGTCCGGCAAAAAAGGCTCCAATCACGTTACTAAGGCCTACCTTCTCAGCTCCCCAAGAAGCCATTACTACAATAATCATTGCCACTAGCGTCTCTGGAACCGGTAATGTTAGACGCTGACTTAACTTTATCAAACGGGGTATAACGTAAACACTAACAAAAACTAAAAGTATCAGAAATGCTGCTTGGATCACCAGGCTTATAATTAAATCTTTACCCTTATTTGAGCCGGGTTCAGGAACACCCGTCAGTCCACTAACAATGCTCAATAGAAGTATTGAGAGCAGATCATCTGCTACTGCAGCGCCCAGAATAGTCATGCCCTCTTTTCCTTCTAAGCGCCCCATTTCCTGCAGAACCGCAACTGAAATCGAAACGGAGGTGGCTGAAAACGTTAAGCCTAAAAATAAACTTTCCGCTTGTGAAAATGCGAAAAGAATGCCCGTCATGTATGCAATGATGATTGGTACGATCATACCGAATCCTGCTACCAAGACACTGGGACGTAGTAACTTTTTTAAAGTTTTCAGATCACTGTCAAGACCAGCTAAAAACATTAAAAAAATTACCCCAATATCGGAAAATACCTTTATGATTCCTGTAGGTTGCACAAGATTAAGAACTGCAGGACCAATTATTATTCCAGCCAGCAATTCACCAACAACTGCCGGCAATTTTAATCTGGCACTAAATTGTCCTCCAATTAACGTGGCTAATAAAATAACGCTCAGCATCCCTAAAAACCTCATTTGCACTCCCACTTTCTACAGCAAAAAAAGGCCTTCACAAATTGCTTTGGCAACCCAAACCAAAGAACAATTCTTGAAAGCCTTAAACTCCAACCAAAATATTTATAATATTAATATTCTACCATTTTTAACTTAAATTTTCTAAATTAAGCGTAGGACTGTTAAAGATATTATGCCTACAATTACAATCACTAGCAAAGATTTACTAATAATTGCTGCTACCACAGTTGGTAACGAAGCAATTAAAAAATCTACTCTTACCTTGGATATTTGTCCTGGTTGAGCTATGAATAAATTGCCAAACCACATAGTTGACCTGATGGCTCATTTACTTTTATGAGAATTGGTGAAATCAATTCCGCGGTCTTTAAAAACTTGTTTTGCAACAGTAATTGCATTCAGGACTTTAGGAAATCCGACATAAGGAATAGTTTGAATAAAGGTTTCAATTATTTCTTCAGGCGTTAAGCCAACATTTAAAGCGCCATTAATATGAACATTCAATTGTGGTTCAGTGTCACCCTGCGTCAACAAAGTTGTGATGGTAATCATTTCTCTTTGCTTCAAATCTAAAACTTTCCGGTCATAGATGTCACCGAAAGCAAATTCAATAATGTAGCGCCCCACATCTTCTGATAAGCCAGCAAGTGAGTCAATAACTGACTGGCCTCCTTCCCTGTCCACTTTCTCTAAATTTTCCAGACCCTTTTGATAGCGTTCATCGTTTGTCATGGTTTTCTCCTTTTCATTTTGTTTTCTGATATTTAACAAATTTCAGAATAATTGCTGGAGTATAGTCCATGTCAACTACTTCTTAAAAAATTTTGAAGTAATAAAATATGACGATATACTATTTACTGCAGTCAAAATTATTTTTGAAAGGAAATTCGATGAAATATTCAATTGGTCAATTTTCAGAACTTAGTGGTTTTTCAATTGACACATTACGCTATTATGAAAAGCAAAAATTACTTTTTCCGAAGCGAGATGAAAGCAATCGCCGGATTTATAACGAAAAGGATGTAGCTTGGATCAGCTTTATCTCACGCCTCAAAAAGACAGGCATGAGCATTAGAGAAATGCAAAAGTACGCCCAATTACGTTATGCTGGCGATCAAACTATCCCCGAAAGATTAGTTTTATTATTTAATCAATTAGATAATCTCCACGAAGAAGAAAAGAAAATTGAAGATAATATTGAGTTTGTAGAACAAAAGATCAAAACCTATCTCAAGACAATTGGAGATTTAAAAGAATAAGAGTGGGATATTCATGAATTTCAATCTTATCTTATTTAGCTAATTTAGAAATAAAAATATGACCTCCGAAATTATCTTAATTTCGGTGATCATATCGGTCTATGATCCGTTTTTAAATTAAGCGCAGAACCGCTAGGGAAATCATTCCCACTATTACAATGGCTAATAGAGACTTACTAATGACTGCGGCAACAAAGGTTGGCAAGGATGCCAGAACATACTGCCAATTAAATTTAGGTAAATGACCCGGCCTAGCGATAATTAAATTACTAAACCAGAGTGCAGCCATAATTACTATGGGAACAAAAGAAAGAAATTCAACCAACTTTGGCGGCAATGAGAATTTTTTCAATAAAACAAATGGTATCACTCTTGAAAGCAAAGTGGTCACTCCGCACAAAACTATCGTTATTAAAATATATTTAGAAGAAGACATGTTTGAGCACCATTCCTAAACTGCAGCCGATCAAAGTAACAACTATTACTACTAAATTAGCTGGCAAAACAATGGTCAATAAGTAGGTCAGCGCAAAAGATATTAATATTACAATTATCTGTAATACCTTATTAAGATTTTTGTCACCCAGCACTTGTAAATAAAGTAGACCAATAAACATTGCTACAATGGCAAAATCCAGTCCTAACTTTTTAGGATCTGTAATAAAACCGCCTAATATTGCACCGAGAAGTGTTCCAGCTTGCCAAGTCAAATAGGAAATAATATTGACGGTATTAAACCAGGTAAAGTTTAATTTACCATTGGTGTAATTTATTTTATTCATACTAAGAGCAAAACTCTCATCGGTGAGGAAAGTTCCAATCAAAATATTTCTTTTTAAATTTTCTTGTTTTAAATAGCCTGCGACAGTTGTGCTCATCAGGATTACTCGTGAATTAACTAAAAAAGCCGCTAATACAATTGAGGCTATAGGACTACCCGCAACTAACATATTGAGAGTTGTCAGCTGAACCGATCCAGCGTAAATAATAAGGGACATTAAAGATACTTCGATGGTAGAAAAGCCACTTGCCTTACCGATAATTCCAAAAGCTACACTGATACCAATGTAGCCAAATATAGTAGGAAGTGCTTCTTTAATTGCTGCTTTTTTAGTTAGGTAACCGTCCATTGCTGCACCCTTTTCTGCAAGCTGTCTAAATAAAATATTAATTAAGTTAATTTTAAATTAATTTGTAGCTTAACATTTATTATTATTTTTTACAACAATATCTTTTTCATTGCACGATAATTAAAAAATGCAGAATACTGACTATTACCAAGTTTTATGGATAAACAACAAGTTGAAAAAAATTTTAGATAAGGTATAATGTTATTCGTTACGGAGAGTTGGCAGAGTGGTAATGCACCGGACTCGAAATCCGGCGAACCAAGTTTTTCCTTGGCGCGCAGGTTCAAATCCTGTACTCTCCTTTTATTTTGCTCTGTAATTGCTGCTATTACAGACTTTTATACGGAAAAAGTATTCAAAAGGTGTCCAAGTTCTAATTTAAAAAAATAAAGTCTTTTTTCAAATCCTTCTGAAAAAGAGCAAATGAATAGAATCAAGCTTTATAACCAAATCTGTTTTCGGTATTAAAAAAAGCCAGTGAAAGAAATTACTTTTACTGGCTTCTCTTTGTATCAGCGTCACAACTGTTAAAATTATCCAAACTTAATCTTATAATTAAAAGACTCTGACTTTATGTAAATATTTGTATTGCAATCCTAGGCCAAATATTGCAACCAATGCTCCTAACAAGTTTGCTGCTAACCAATTAATTGCACTACCTGTAAACAGACACATTGCAACCCATGGTGCAATGGCTATCAGATAGCCGCGGGCAGCCGTCATTAATAAAGTACCCCACTTAAAGCCTTTACTTATATTATTTGTAACAACTTTATTGTGTAGAAACCTTTGAAATAGAACTGTACCCAATACTATTAAAATAGTAATTAAAACAAATTGCCAAGCTTCAAATTTAACTAAGATGAATTCTTTATATGAAAAATGATTTGCCAAAAGCGCAAAACCACACGCAATATCAAAGAAAAAGCCTTGGCTAACATAACCCTTTTTGCAACTTTTAACACTAAAGTCAATAGCATTTTTGCAGGTCTTTCCTAGTGATTCCTTTTGTCTGTCGATGACTTGATGATTAGTTAGGTAATAATACTGACAAGTTATTCCAATCAAAGCTACAATTAGACCAACCAGCAAAGAAATAAGGAGGTTAAATCTTCCCTGAGTATGCATACTAAGAGCTAGTAATGGTGCGTTTCCGATTACAAAACACCTCACCCCAGTTGAAATCAAACTAGTATTTACGAAAAACAATGTCATCTTTTGGGAATTAACCTTGTGTCGCAAGAAGTTTTGATAACGGATTACGTTAATGATTGCAAAAATAGCCAACAATACAAATAGCCAGTCAAACCAAATAACAGAAAATAAAATTGCAAAAAAAAGATAAACGGCGCCGTAAACAACGAGATCACCAACATGATTTGTAGAATTATCAGCTAAAGCAAAGTTATGTTCATGGTGAGCAATATCACGTATAGCTTCACCCACAGTCTCTTGCTTAGAAGTATGATTATTATTCATTTTTTCCTCCTAAATTACGCCCTAACTTGATAAGAATAATTTTAAGTTGGTTTTAATTAAAGTCAAGCTTTCTTTTAAAAATAATTACCTTGCTAAAACTAATCTTAATGAAAGCTATAATTCTGAATCCCCTTTAAATTACAAATATTAAGTTTTACTCAAGAGTAGATTTTAATTTTTATGCTTTGCCCCGTTGCTGTTAAAATACAAGCGAATATAAATTATAGGTAGGGATGTGTTTTGAATATTAATTTTTGGATATCTTTATTATCTGCTCTAATACTAATACTACTTATCTTTAATGTCAGAAATTCACGGCGTTTCAATCTATTCGATCACTGGCTGCACCACAAACTGATTAGAAGGCGTGATGGCATTGGCTGGCAAATAATTGCATTTATTAACGACCCTAAACTGCTGGTTGTTTTGGATGTATTTCTGGCAAGTTTTTTAATTAGTAATAATGAAAATTTACTTGCCTTCTGGGCCTTATTTACTTTAGGCTTTACCGATTTAATCGGGATTTTTTTGAAAAAGTGGATGCGCAGAAAACGTCCAATTCTGCACTCAGATTTAGAAGACGGTTATAGTTTCCCTAGTGGACATGTTTTAGGAAGTACTGTCATGGCTTTAATTATCTGGCACCTCTTTGCAGGCCAACTAGGAAACAGCTTGCTGTGGGTTTTGCTGATAATTTGGCTGATGGTGGTCATTTCCCGTATCAGTCTTAAAGCCCATTTCCCATCGGACATTATCGGAGCAACATCGCTTGCAGTATTCTGTTTTAGCATTTCGCAACAATTATTACTAATGATTATTTAAAAAACAGCTCTCAACTAAAAAAGTTAGAGCTGTTTTTTTGCATACAAAATTATTTTTATCTTATACAAAAGAGAAGCGAGCCATTTTCTATTGAAAAATCACAAATCATCAAAGCCTATCATTAAACTTCCCTCTTCGGCATAAAAGGTACACAGTCCTCTCATTGAACGAATTACTATTTCTGCTTGGGGGTAATTTGCTAAAATTTTCTCTTTTAACGTTTGAGCATCTTTTTCATTTTTACAATGATCTATGATCAAACGGCCTCCTTGGTATTTCATTTCGGCCATTAATTTCAGAATTTCTTTAAAAGCACGCTTTATCCCTCTAACTTTTGATAATGGCTCTAATTTACCCTCATCACTGGCGGTGCCAACCACATCAATATTTAAAACTTTTGCTACTTTGGCAACAGCCATGTTTATTCGGCCATTTAGGGCTAAGTTATGGAGCGACTTTAATACAACAAGTAAATGTGTATGTGTCTTGTAATCTGAAATTTTTTGCTCTAAATCTACAAAACGAGTCTTACTATTAACTAATCGTTTAATTTCCCGTAAAATAACTGAAATTTCCGGTCCGGCCGTTCTGGAATCAATTACAAGCACGTGACTTCCTGGATGATCTTTTTCATAAATTTGTTTTGCCTGAAATGCAGAGGAGAAGCTTCCGCTCAAACCGCTGGTAATCGTCATAATGATTGCTAAGTCTGATCCCCTTAAAGCATTCAGCCATTGATTGATACTAGGGCAAGATGTTTTGCCTTCTTCAGTGTTTTTCTCCATACTAGCAATAAAACTATCTATATCAAGATTTTCGTCATCAACAAAATCTTTTCCAGCAATGGTCATTGTTAGTGGTACGACAGTTAAATCATCATTCATCCTGTCGTTTGAACCAGAGTCGATTATTAACTTTACTTTATCCATATTTTATATCCTTATAGAAATAAACTATTCTTTTTAAAAAATATATAGTTAAATCATAAATCAAACCTGCAAAAAAAGCGACAAAAATATTTTTAATATTTTTTAACATTAGAAATCGTTTACAAATGTTTACATAATCACAAACTTAGGCTAAAATTTGTGATGTAGATATGGAGCTTATGCTCCACTAATGTATGTACTTACACAAAATAGTACAGCATTTATTATTTAGGAGGTTTTTAGATGTTAAAATCAGTCATTGAAAATGTTCATGCACTGGAAATCTATGATTCACGTGGTAACCCAACTGTTGAGGCTTTTGTAACCTTATCAAATGGTGTCGTTGGTAAAGCTGAGGTTCCATCAGGTGCTTCAACTGGTGAAAATGAAGCAGTTGAATTACGTGATGGTGGCAGCCGTGTAGGCGGTAAAGGTGTTTCCAAAGCCGTTGAAAACGTAAATACTAAAATTGCTGATGCTTTAAAGGGTTTGGATCCACACGATCAGGCAAACATTGACCGCGTAATGATTGAATTAGATGGTACCCCTAACAAAGCTAAGCTTGGTGCTAACGCCATTTTAGGTGTATCTATGGCTACTGCAGCTGCTGCCGCAAAAGACAGCCACCAACCTTTGTACAGATACCTCGGCGGCACTGATCTTGAAATGCCTCAAACTTTCCACAACGTTATTAACGGTGGTGAGCATGCTGACAACGGTATTGACGTTCAAGAATTCATGATCACTCCAGTTAAGAAGACTTCATTCCGTGATGGTTTTGAAAAGATCGTTAACACTTACCACACTTTAAAGAAAGTTCTTGAAGATATGGGTTACGAAACTGGCCTTGGTGATGAAGGTGGTTTTGCTCCTAACATGAAGAACTCTGAAGAAGCTTTACAAGCTTTACACGACGCTATCGTTAAGGCTGGTTACAAGCCTGGTGAAGACATTGCCATAGCTTGTGACTGTGCTGCTTCTTACTTCTACAACAAAGAAGACGGCAAGTACCACTTCGAAGGTAAAGTATTTAACGATGAAGAATTAGCTCAATACTACGACAAGTTACTTGACGAATTCCCAGAGTTAATCTCAATTGAAGACCCATACGATGAAAATGATGTTGACGGCATGATTAAATTTACTCAAAGCCACAAAGACAGAATTCAAATTGTTTTGGATGACTTCATTTGTACCAACCCTAAGCTATTGACTAAAGCTATTAAGGAAGGTGCCGGTAACGCTTCATTGATTAAATTAAACCAAATTGGTACTGTTACTGAAACCTTGGAAACTATTCGTCTTTCACGCAAGAATGGTTACAACACCATGATTTCTCACCGTTCTGGTGAAACTGGTGACACATTTATCGCTGACTTTGCCGTTGCCGTTAACGGTGGTCAATTGAAGACTGGTGCTCCAGCTCGTTCAGAACGTGTTGAAAAGTACAACCGTTTACTCGAAATCGAAGAAGAACTTGGCGAAGGCGAGCGTTTAGCTACTTTCCCAGACAGTGTTGATAAAGATTAATTTATCAATTCAAAAAGTCTGCAATCATTGCAGACTTTTTTTGTGCCTTTTTAAGCTGATAACAAAGTGGTTAATCATTATCTTGTTTAATTGCTTTTAGGTAAGTGGTTTTAGAAATATAGTCAATCTTTCTAACATACTGCCCTTTGTGGTCAATTCTAATATATTGCCTACCTGGTTCATAGCCGCCCACTCTCTTGATTTTATATGGCAATTTTTTACCAGTTTCTGGATCTATTGCTTGAACATTTAGATACTCTTGAGTATTACCTGGAACTTTCGCATAACTTATAGCTTCGTCAATTGTGGGATCTGCTCTATCAGTCCATGAATTATGGTTTAAAGGAATTTGGTTAGTGATAATTAAAAAACAAACATATATTGGTACTAACATTTTTTCAAACATGGTATTTCCTTTCTGCTAGCCGATATTTATACTTTTTGTCCAATTTTTAAAGATAACAAGTTTATTTACTGCTGCACTAAAAGCGATAGAATTTCTATTTATTTACAACTTTTAAAAATTCTTTTTTAGAAACGTATTGAATTTTCTTAAGATACTGGCCTCTATAATCAATTATTATATCTTCCTAACCTGGTTATTTTATAGGGATGCTTAACTTCCAGTTTGAATCGTATGCTTGCACGTTATAATATTGTTGAACATTTTGCGGTCCTTGAGAATAACTTTTGGTTCCCGGAAGCGCAGGGTTAAAGTAATCCAAAATTTCATTATGAATAAAAAAGGAAAACAAAAGAAAGCTGTAATTGTTAGCAATGAAACTAAAAGTATCTTTTTAAAGGACATGGGACTCACCAGATTAAATTAGGTATAACTGCATACATCCGACAGACTTTGGAATAATTATAATTGTTTAAGAGAAGTGTACTAATACACTACTATACCTAGTGTACACTATTTTGGGATTTTTTAAAACAAAATTGGGTATAAATTTATAGCAAAAGCGGTCTTTTTATGCTACTTTAATTAAAGTATTAAAACTAAGGAAGTAAAATTATGTCGGAAAAAATCACTGGTTTAACTCAGGCCCAAGCAGATAAACTTTTGCAAAAAAATGGCTTAAATGAGGTACCGGAACCCCAGTTCAATTTTTTTAAAGAGTTTTTGTCCAAGTTGTGGAATTTATCAGCCTGGATTCTCGAAGCTGCTCTACTTTTGGAGTGTATTTTGGGCAAATGGATACAATCTCTGTTTGTTCTTTTAATGCTTCTTTTCGCTGCTTGGAACGGGGCTTCCAAGAAAAAGCAGTCTAGACGCGTTTTAAATAATATTTCACACAAACTGACCCCTACTATTTCTGTTCAAAGGGACGGTCAATGGCAAAATATTGACTCTAAATATTTAGTCCCAGGAGATTTAATCAGTATGCAAGCTGGAGATGTTTTAGCAGCAGATGTAAAACTAATTGATGGCCAAATTTCTACCGATGAGAGTTCAATTACTGGTGAAGCCAGAACCGTCCGCAAAAATCCCCAAGATACAGCCTACGCGGGAACTACTGTTACGGAAGGCAACGGCCTTGCAGTTGTTACGGCTACCGGAGCTAATTCACGGTCTGGTAAAACAATTAATTTAATTAATAATTCCGCTGCTCCGGGTCATTTGCAACAATTACTTACTAAAATCATTTACTATTTGTGTATTCTTGACGGTATTTTAACTTTAATAATTATCATTGCTTCTTTCTTCAAAGGAGGAGACATTAATAATCTCATTAATATGCTGCCATTTTTG
Source organism: Lactobacillus sp. ESL0259 (assembly GCF_003693045.1). Classification (NCBI taxonomy): domain Bacteria; kingdom Bacillati; phylum Bacillota; class Bacilli; order Lactobacillales; family Lactobacillaceae; genus Lactobacillus; species Lactobacillus sp. ESL0259. The sequence continues at coordinate 193,566 of NZ_REHP01000006.1, forward strand.
GCAATGATGTTTATAGCTTCCATTCCAGTGGCAATGCCCTCTACGTTTGCACTTTCCAATTCATTTGAAGCTACTCGTCTTAGCAAAGAAGGAGTGTTAACTTCAGATTTAACTGGAATTCAAGATGCCGCAAACCTTAATCTAATTTTGCTCGATAAAACGGGCACCATTACCGAAAATAAAACAGCAGTTGGTCAATGGACAAATTTCAGCTCATTTAGTGATAAAGAAGCCCTTGAATTAGCTTCAGCAGCTATAGATCAAAGAAATAAAAAGCTAATAGACACTGCGATTGCTGAATACATAAAAAAGCAGGGTTTAACCGTCAAATCAGGTTCTGACTTTACTCCTTTTACCTCTAGTACAGGTTATTCAATGGCAAATTACAACGGTCATAATATTAAACTTGGCTCTTTTAAACAACTTTCATTAATTGACAATAATGCAAACGAAAAAGCTAAGGAAGTAAATTTTAGTGCTGGTCGTTCAGTAGCTTTATTAATTGATGATAAATTAGCCGGTGTTTTCATCTTGCAAGATATGGTGAGATCTGATTCTAAAGAAGCCTTAGGTGAACTCAAAAAACGTGGAGTAAAACCGATTATGTTAACTGGCGATAACCAAAAAACGGCCGTTGCAGTTGCTAAACAAGTTGACCTGCAAGGTGAAGTAATTTCTATTCATGATTTTACTGATCAAACTGATACCAGTAAACTGGCTGGAATTGCAGATGTTTTACCAGAAGATAAATTGCGCATGGTTAAATTCTTTCAAAAACAAGGCTATATTGTGGGGATGACAGGTGACGGTGTGAATGACTCGCCAGCCTTAAAACAAGCAGAGGTTGGAATTGCCGTTTCGAATGCGGCAGATGTCGCAAAAAGATCTGGCAAAATGGTTCTTTTAAATGATGGCTTATCTTCGATAGTAAAAATACTTGATGCTGGACACAGAGTTTATCAAAGAATGACGACTTGGTCCTTAACAAAACTGGCCAGAACTGCACAACTAACCATGCTCTTGACCTTTGGTTATTTATTCTTCAATTATATTCCGATGGCACTAAACGCCATGGTTATTTATACAATCATGAATAATATGGTTACGATGATGATCGGTACTGACAGAACTCATATCACCTATAAACCTGAAAATTGGAACATGGCTAAATTGGCTAAAATTGCTTTTTCATTAGCTTTCGGCTGGACGGTAATTGGAATAGCAGGTATTGCTTATCTCAATACTCATGGCTGGAGCCACGGCACAATATCAACAATGGTTTATGTTTATTTAGTTCTAAGTGCAATGTTTATTGTCCTGATCACCAGAACTAAAAAGTTTTTCTGGCAGGATTATCCTTCTAAAGCTGTTGGCTTAACTCAATTAGGTGATGTCCTCTTAACTGTCGTTTTAGCATTGTTAGGAATAGCTATGACGAAAATTAGCTGGATGAATTTGCTACTCACTTTCGCTGTTGCCCTAGTGGCTGCTATATTGATTGATCTCTTTTACCAACCAATTATGAAGAATCGCTAATTAAATAAAAGCAAAGAAAAACCTGGTAATGGAAAAACGCCATCACCAGGTTTTTAGTTTTGAATAAATTGCTATTGTGATATTTGATAACAATTTTTTCTTTTATTTAAGTAGTTCATAAACATATGAGGTTTCATTTGGTCGGTAAGCGCCATGCAAATAACCAACTTTAGAAAAACCCATCTTTGCAATCAAATGTTGCATGGCTTTATTGTCTTCGTGAGTATCAATTCTTATTGAGTCAATGTCGTCCCTGTTGTTTTTAATATCATTGATAACAGCCTGTAACAGCTTGGTAGCATAGCCTTTACCAGAATGCTGAGAATGAATTGCCACACGATGAATAACCACATATTTATTAGTATCAGCCATCCATTTGCCATCTAAATGATCATAAACATGGTCTGGTCCGTCCACTATGGCAATAGCACCAACTGTTTCCTGATCTTCAGAAACAGCTAAAAAGGCCCAGCCGTTTTCAATATCTTCTTTAATTTGTGCTTTTGACGGATAATCTCCTTGCCACTGATCAACACCACGTTCAGCCAGTTGATTGGCCCCGTCTTTTAAAATAGCGATAATTCGGTCAAAATCGGCCATTGTTGCTCTTCTTAATTGCAAATTACTCTATTCTCCTTTTTTAAAAATACTGTATCATTATATATACTTGACTTTGTCTTGTAAAAAATTTGCACTCAAAAAGAGTATAAAAGTTTTCATTTTTCAAAAATCGCTTTCCTTAAATTTTAAGTTTTGCGTCAGCAATTTATTTTAGTCATGAAAAAAGTGCCCCTAATAGTTGACTTTATGGTCTAACTATTAAGAGCACTTGAGATAAAAGCAGTATTTAATTGTAATTCATGAACTCACCATAAATTGCTAGCTTTTGGTGATTTTAAGCACCATGATATTTAACGAGTGAAAATACGTCAAGTCCTGGTAATTTTTCTTTTCCCTTCAAATCTGGTAATTCAATATAAAAAGCTGAACCAACTAATTCTCCACCAAGATTTTCAATTAGCTCTTTACATGCCCTTAAAGTTCCTGCAGTAGCAAGTAAATCATCACAGACTACTACACGCTGACCAGGTTTAATAGCATCTTTATGAATTTCCAAGCTGTTTGAACCGTATTCCAGATCATATGAAGCCCTTTCGACTTCCCGCGGTAACTTGTGCGGCTTTCTAGCTGGAACAAAACCAATACCCAACTCTGTAGCCACAGGGCAACCAACAATAAAGCCACGGGCCTCCGGACCAACAATTACATCAGCATTTTTACTTTTAACGTATTCAGCTAACTTATGAGTAGCTGCTTGAAACAACTTGCCATCCTGCAGAACAGGGGTAATGTCACGAAAGATAATACCCTTATTAGGGAAATCCTTAACACTTGCAATATGTTTCTCAAAATCGTTTGCCATAAGAAGAAAAAACCTCCAAAACTTAACTTTCTTGCTAAAGCTTACTCGACCTTAATATTCTAACAGATTTTGAACTTAAAAGCATTAAATCCGTAAGAAATTAATGTTGTTTTAATTGCTCATTCACGTACATTAGTAATTTTTGACTTGGCATCTGTCTTAAATCGGTTATAAATTTAATTTGGGAATTAGTTGCCCTAAAATAATTAGAATCTGTTAATTTTCTTTTTATGGGATTGGCAACGCCAAATATTCTATCATCTTCTAATTTGACAAATTTTAGTTCAAAAAACACCCGCAAAATGAAAAGAATCTTATCATAAGTGATTTGTAAAAATAAACCTACCGCACGATAATCGGCTACAGCCAAACCAGGGTGAGAATACACGTATTTCAGCAGCCTCACAAAATCAGCTTTTAGCGGTAGTTGCTTAACAGGCAATTGATCCATAATAAAGCGCAAATAAAGTTGGTCGTAATTATTAGTTAAAGCTAAATTGAGTTCCTGCAGATTACGGGGAACATCAAGAAAAGCAGCTACTTCACCCTCATTGTTATAATCATTTACCAAAGTAACTTTAGCTGGATCAATATCATACAAGCTAGAAGCAATATTTTTATTTCTTTTATCAAAAATCAAATACCTATCGGCAAATCCCATTATGTATTTTTCATTCCGCAAATCAATAACAGGTGCAGGAACTGCTAATTTTGGCGCAGCAAAAATTATGCCCTTGATTATTCCTTGCAGTTTTACCTGATTACGGTAACAATTTTCCTGCAGCTGAATAAATATTTGATCTACATATGGTAAGAGGATCTTGGTCAAATATTTTTTATTGAAGCCGACAACATCAATATTTTTATTATTTTTTCTAATATTTAACTTAATATGATTCTTTTCTTTTCCCATGTAAAAGCAGCTATTTATTGCGGGACGCAATATGCTGAAAACAGGAGTCACATTATTGCTGCCAAACGGCCCCGCCTTTTTAATGTCAGTAATTATTTTCAAGTCAAGATTAGAAAATGGTAATTCACAATCATAATAGCGAATATTTTGATTATAAATTCCTTTAAAACTTTTCTCGAAAGTGGCACGCAATGAAGATATCTTGTCTTCTGTCATTGACAGACCACAGGCAAAGTCATGACCGCCAAATTTGAGAAACAGTTTATCTTTCAAAGGTTCTAATGCATTAAAAAGATTAAAACCGTCAACTGACCTCCCAGAGCCTTTTATGATTCCCCTGTCATTTTTGGTCAGTACTATAGTTGGTTTGTGAGTTTTTTCTACCAGTTTATTGGCGACTAATCCTAAAATTCCTTCATGAAACTTAGGATCATATATAACTAAGGTTTTATTTCTTTCCCAGCTGTTATTTTTAATTTGACTGAGACAGGAATTGTAAACCTTACTAGTTAAAGTTTTGCGTTTATCGTTTAATTCTTCAATTTTATCTGCAATTTTTTCTGCTTCATCATCAGTTTCACACAAGAGAAGGTCCACAGCTAAACTGGCATTGTCCAGTCTGCCAACTGCATTAAGTCTTGGCGCAATATTAAAACCAACATCTGTTTCATCTATGTGTCCCATTTGCAAACCGGCTTTTTTTATTAGGGCTCTCAAACCTGGTCGCTCAGTTTCGTTGAGCATTTTAAGGCCCCGCTTGACGAGAATGTGGCCTTCCCCTGAGACTTTAACCATGTCGCCGATTGTACCAATCATTGCCAGCTCCAATAATTCTGGCATTGAATCTTGCATCAAGGCTCGGCTAATTGTATAGGCTACTCCAGCGCCGCAATAGTCATCAAACGGATATTTTTGTCCGGGGTAATTACAATGAACTAGGGCATAACTTTCAGGCACTTTATCTTGAAATTTATGGTGATCAGTAATTATTGTATCAACGCCCATATTTTTAGCATAGTCTACTTCTTCAACCCCTGTAACACCATTATCAACAGTAATAATTAGTTTCGTACCGTCTGCCGCAATTTTCTTGTAGGCATCAAGATTTGGACCATAGCCATCTTTAAAGCGATCAGGAATGAAGAAATGAACATCGGCTCCTAAAATTCCCAGCGTCTCCATCATGATACTGGTGGCAGTAATACCATCTGCGTCATAATCACCATAAATAGTAATTTTTTCACCTGCATCAATTGCCTGGTTAATCCTTGTAACAGCTTTTTGCATATCGTGCATTAAGTACGGGTCTGCTAAATCGTCTTCAGTTGCATTAAACCAAAATGCAAGTTTTGCGTCAGTATTTATTCCGCGCAAAGAAAGCAGCTTAGCCGTAATCGGACTAAGCTGATACTTTTCAATCAATTCTGGAGCTAATTTTTCACCCTTGCGCTCACGCCATTCAATCATTAATTAATTCAGCCTTTTTATTTTCCTACTATTTTGAATTTAAATCATCATCATTCATTTTTAAAACTGCCATAAAAGCATCTTGAGGAATTTCAACATGCCCTACAGCCTTCATCCGCTTTTTACCCCTCTTTTGCTTTTCTAGTAATTTAGCTCTTCTATCAGGGTCTCCCGTATGAATTTTCCAAGTAACATCCTTGCGGTATGGCTTAACAGTGGCACGAGAAATAATTTTTGCTCCAATTGCTCCCTGAATATCAACCTCAAAGTTTTGCCGCGGAATTAATTTCTTAAGCATCGAGGTCATTTGTCTTGCTCTATTTTGTGCCTCATCCCGGTGGGCTATGAAACTTAAAGCATCAACAACTTGCTTATTCAACAGAATATCAATTTTAACTAAATCTGTTGCGCGGTAACCCGTAATTTCGTAATCAAGAGAAGCATAACCCTTAGTAGAAGACTTCAAATCATCAAAAAAGTCATAAATAATTTCGGCTAATGGCATATTGTAAATTACGTTAACCCGATATTTGTCTAAATAGTCCATTGTCACAAACTCGCCTCGTTTGCGTTGACATAATTCCATCACAGGACCGACAAAATCATTCGGCACCATTACTTCTGCTTTAACAAAAGGTTCCTGCACTTCCTTATATTCACCTGCAGACGGTAAATCAGAAGGATTATCAATTACTTTGGTCGTACCGTCATTCATAATCGCATGATAATCTACAGAAGGGGCAGTCATAATCAAGTCTAGGTCAAATTCCTGTTCAAGTCTCTCCTGCACCACATCCATGTGGAGTAAACCTAAAAAGCCGCACCTAAAGCCAAAACCTAAAGCGGTTGAAGTTTCAGGTTCAAATTCTAAAGCAGCATCATTGAGCTGCAACTTTTGCAGAGCTTCTTTTAAATCATCATATTTGGCGTTATCAACTGGATACATCCCTGAATAAACCATCGGCGGAATTTGTCGGTAACCCGGCAGTGGTTCTGCAGTAGGATTATTAGCATCAGTAATGGTGTCGCCAACCCGTGTTTCCCGTACTGATTTGATATTTGCTGTCAGATAACCTACATCACCAGCAATTAAAATATCTTTTTTGACTGGGTGCGGACTTGAAACACCGACTTCAGTTACCTCATATTTTTTACCAGTATTCATAATCTGAATCTGATCACCCGGCTTGACCGTCCCTTCTTCAATGCGCACAGACAGCACAACCCCGCGGTAATCATCGTATTTGGAGTCAAAAATCAAGGCTTTGAGTGGTGCTTGCAAGTCACCTGTCGGCGCCGGAATATCCGTCACGATTTTTTCTAGCATGTCGGCAATACCTTGGCCAGTTTTACCAGAAACTTCAGCAGCTTCGGAAGCATCTAGCCCTAGCATTTCTTCAATTTCTTCTTTAGCTTTATCTGGATCAGCAGAAGGCAGATCAATCTTGTTAATTACCGGTAAAATTTCCAAATCATCATCAATTGCTAAGTAAGTGTTAGCCAAAGTTTGCGCTTGGACACCCTGAGAAGCGTCGACAACTAATAAAGCACCTTCACAAGCAGCTAGCGAACGCGAAACTTCATAAGAAAAGTCCACGTGTCCTGGGGTATCAATCAAGTGAAAAATATAATCTTCACCATTTTGCGCATGGTACTTTACCTCAACCGAATTCATCTTGATTGTGATCCCACGCTGGCGTTCAAGCGGCATGTCATCAAGCATTTGATTCTTTAATTGTCTTTGCGAAACCGTATCAGTTAATTCTAAAATTCGGTCAGCAATTGTTGATTTACCATGATCAATATGTGCAACTATTGAAAAGTTACGGATATGTTTTTGATAATCTTGTAATTTTTTTATGTCCATAAATTTATTCGCACCCTTAATTCTATCTTCTTAATTATAACAAAGGTACTAAATTGATGAAATACAAAGATAAATCTATATCTTGTTTTGCATTAATCAGCATAAAAGCTTAAGCAAAGATTTAAAGTCTTGAACATGATAAGTTTTTTCAATTTTATCTAGATCATTCGACCATTTCGAAAAAACTTCACATAATAATGGTAAATCTTTATCTCCATCTTTCTTTGTTTTTATTAGTATCAGCATTTTGACAACAGTATTATTCCAAAGAATTGGTTTTTCTAAAATTACTAATAAACATAAATCATGTTTTATTACTTTATATAAATCTTGGACATGTACAAGTCCGTTTCCAATTTCTTCATATTCAAATTCATTAATAACATCTTTTTTTATAAAATTTAATCTCTTGAGGTAATAAAATATTTTTTTATTAACTTCATGCTTATTAGAAGCATTCATTTTTAAGATACTTTCTTTTCTAACATACTTTGACAAAATTTCTAAATTTGAATTTTTATTAAAATAATTTTCTTCTACCTTTTCTTGAGTTAGTTGATTAACATTATTGATAACAAGAGAATGTTTAGTTGCAATTGGAGCCGAAGAAATAACCAGATCAAAGGTATTCGAAATTAGAGCTTTTGACCTAATAATTTTTACTTTGGTTTTATCAGATTTTATAGCATTTAACTTCTTTAAAAAAATAAGTTCTTTAGAACGATCATTTTCCGTATAGAGTCCGATAAATCTTGGGGTTGAACGTCTAATCCCTTCTAAAGCACTCTGAAAATATAGAATTAAATATCCGTATTCACTAAGTGGCAATGACTGACTCAATAAATTTTCTGAAATAATTTTTGCTGCAGAAATAGTTAATTTTGCAGCGAAAAGATAATTTCTGAAATATTTGAATGTATCTTTACCTTGAATAAAAACATTGTTATTTACACGTCTTTGTAGTTGAATTAAATGTAATTTAAGACTATATAAAACATCAATTTGAGAAAATAGATCTATTCCAAAATTATTTTTAATTTCTTTAACAACTCCTGTTACCGTATTATTAATTGCCAAGTTTTTATCTTCAATTATGTCTTCTTTGTTAATATATTTCTTAAGATTGATATGGTATGCAATATACTCTATTGTTTTATCTGTAAATACATGTTCTGAGAAAAAATTCTGCGAACGTTGAAGAACATGTTTAGCAACAGCTGCTTCTTTTAAACCTAAATATTCAAAATCAAATTTTGCTGGAAAATTTAAAGCTGCTTCTTTAAATATTCTATTAAATGCTATAACAACGTGAATAGAAATATCTATTATCATTTTGCTGTTCATTCTCAATCCAGCTGCAGAAACCTCATCGTATACTATATTTGTTATTTTTTTAAGTAATTCAGAATCTTTATTATACAAATTTTGCTCAAAATTTGATAAATAACTCAAAAAACTATGATAAAAATAATCGGAAATCGCTAATCTCATTTGCATTTCCTCACCAGTTATATATATACCTTTACCAGGTTTTTTTATCACTTTTAGATTATACTGACTAAATAATAATTTCACTTTTTTCATATAACGATTTAAAGTCGAATAACTCACAAAAATTTCAGATGCTAAATCTTCATAACGCAAAAATTTTTTTGCCAAAAGTAATTCTTGAGTAAGATAAGCTATTTGATCGTAATTGTTAAGAATCATATCTTTATCTTTAACTATATTTTCGTCTCTAGATAGTGGCTTCTGCTTTGAAAGAAATTTATATCCCTTTCTGGTTGAAGAAGTTAAACAAATTTCTTTATTGTTCACAATACTCTTTATATGAGCTAGATCTTTTTTTACTGTCCTGTTTGACACACCCACGTAGGATGCCAATTCATCAGAAGTAATGTACCGATTATTCTCTTTTAAATAGGTTATAATAATTAATTCTCGATTTGAAAAATTTTCTTTCATTAGTGATAATACTTTCAAAAAATCTATTAAAAAAACATAAATAATTTATTCCAATTACAGTATATAGTAAATAAGATAAATATATTTATGCTTTTTATAATTATTTAATTGTTTTTAAAAAATACCAATAAACGATCCTACTAATCCAACAACAATTGTAACTAATAAAACAAAAGTTGAACTCTTCTTTTTACTTTTTAGTAACCAAAAGATAAATAAGGTATACAGCAGTGGCAGTAACAATGGAAAAATTTGATCAATATATGTTTGTAGTTTGAAAGCAGTTTTACCAAAATGAAATTCAAGCGGCGTTTGCAAAATAACCATTTGCGCACTCATTGCTCCAATTACCATCAATCCAATTATAGTTGCTGCCTTAGAAATTTTATTAAAAATTGTCGATGAGGAAATATTTGTTAATAAATTTGTACCAAGCTCATAACCTAAAACTCCTGAATAATATCTAAGAATTAAATGTGGAACATTAAAAGCTACCAAAAACAAAATCGGTCCAAGAACATTTCCTTCTTTTGCTAAAGGTAATGCTAAAGCAGTAGCAATAACACGAAGTGTGCCCCAGAAAAATGAATCACCAATGCCTGCCAAAGGCCCCATTAAACTAACTTTAATATTATTAATAATATCAACTTGAAAATCTGGATCTTCACTAGCTTTTTTCTCTAAAGCAGAAGCAACACCAGTAATTGCCGGCACTAAATGAGGGGTTGTATTAAAGATTTCCATGTGTCTAGACAGAGCTTTAGCTTGATCTTTTTTGTTGTGATAAAATCTTTTAATTGCAGGCCACATTCCTAATGCAAACCCTAGCGCTTGCTGACGTTCATAATTATATGAATTTTCAAGAATAAATGAATTCCAAAACATTTCTCTAAAAAACTTTTTTTCGTCTTTACTATATTTTTTTCTAGGCATCGAACAAATCCTCCACTCCATTATCTTTATCTGATTTTTCATTTGTATCATTCTTGTGCTTGTTGTTATCTGATTTATTAAATTCAAATACAACTACAAATGCCAGTATTACTCCAAAAAGTGTCACGGCTAAAATTGGCATCTTTCCGTATGCAATCATTAAAAATCCTAATAAAAAGTATAAAAAGTTCTTTTTTGTCATCATTGGCATTAAAAGTAAACCAAAACCAACTGCAGGAAGCAAATTTCCCGCAACAGTTAACCCATTCATGATTACTTGAGGAATTGCATTAACAAATGTTGTCACTGCAGATGAGCCAAAAAGCAATGCAACAAATACTACTATAAAATACATCAAACACTGCAGTATTAGACCAAAAAAGTTTAAGCAATGCATTCCTTTTACATTAGCATGTTGAGCCATTTTAACTGCATATTTCATAAACCAGCTTCTGACAATAAAGATAATCACCTTCAATGATTGTGACAGAAGCGAAATTGGCAACGCCAAAGTTAATGCAACTGCTGGTCCTTTACCAGAAATAATTGCAAAAGCGGTTCCCAAACTTGCACCAACTAATATGTCTGGTGGAACAGCTGCACCAACTTGAATTGCGCCCATAAAAACTAATTCCAAGCTGGCACCAATCATAACGCCTAACTTAAGATTCCCTAATACAAGTCCTACTAACGTCGAAATAATAAGTGGGCGGTTAACCATCGGCGTTCCGCACATTTTTTCAACAAACCAGACCAATGCTACCACTAATCCAATTAATAATGCATTTTGCATGTTATTCACCTCCCTTAATTAGATCATTTAATTTCTTGGGTGTGTCTGAAGGTACTAATCTAAATTCAACTTTAAAGCCGTCAGAATTAAGTTTTTTCAGAACTTCTTTTTCCTCACTAGTTATATACGCATACTGTGTGATTTCAATTTTATCTTCTCTTTTTGCTAGTCCACCGATATTTAATACCGGCTTTTCATTAATATGGCGTAAAATATAGTCTGCATTGTCCACTGTATCTGTCACTACAAACACTTTCAAAGACTTAAGTCTTGGATTATTTAGTAAATCAACTGCATCCTTTACTTTTCTAATTGCCAAATGAACTCCATCTGGCTTCGCCATTTTCATAGCACTTTTACGTATTTCATCATTAGCTGCATTGTCACTTGCAATGACTATAGCCTCATAACCGAGTGATCCTTTCCAACTATAGGCAACTTGACCGTGCAACAGTCTGTCATCAATTCTTATTAGTTGTATCATTTTTTACTCCTTCCAAATAAACTTATTTAACTGTTTTATTAATATATTTTGTTATTTGTGGAAACATGGTTTTTGATAAATCACGATTATTATCAGTTGCTGTTAAATAACTTAAAACTTGTAAAAATGTTATATAACCTATTGAAAAGAAATGAATTGAATTTATTAAAGGCTTGAAATCTGCAGATTCTATATTACGAGAAATCACGAAAATATTTTGCGTTATTTCATTATATATAAAATCATGGATACGTTCAGCTTTTTCAATATCCTCCTTTTGTTCTGCCATTAAGAAAAATACCATTCCCTTTTTAAAACTATTTTGAGGACCATGAATTATTTCTTCAATTTCATAACTCTTTGTAATTACTGGAACCATTTCCATAAATTTCATTTCAGCTTCTTGAGCTGTAGGCCAAAGATCACCACCTCCTGCAAATAAAAACGCATTAGCAGAAGACATCTCTTTTTTATGATCCTCATACCAATCCTCTGCTTGTTGGATAATTCTAGGTAAATCTTTTGAAATATTATCTATTTCTATTAAATAGTTCTGATGCTCCTTTTCGCTAATAACCTTATTGTTTTCGGCAATTTGCAGTAAAAGCATTAGCATAGTTACAACTGATAAGGTATATCCAGAAGTTCTAAAAACATATGGTTCATTGTTACTACCTATTTCAAATGAATACTTAGCCGATTTTGCAATAGGTGCTAACTTTGATTCGGTTAATGCTAATGTCATTCCCCCTAATTTCTTAATAACTTTAATGGTTTCTAATACAGTTTTAGTCTTTCCCGTTTGTGATATAAATACATATAAATTTTTCTTGTTTATATTTTGCGGCAAAACATGATTGTAAAAATAATTAGGATAATATATCTCTATTTTTAATCCCAAATTTTCTTCAGAAAATACTTTCGCGGCAAACGCTGCATTATATGAAGAACCGGATGCAACCACTACAATAGTATCAAATTTAATTTCTTTAAATCGCTCCTTCATTATTTCAGATTTATCTATTTGCATATTTATAAGATTTGGAATGCTTTTAATAACTTCTAACATTGTTTCCATGAATTTCACCTCTATTTAAATGCTATCACCTATTTTTAAGCGCTTCCATTCAATTTTATTCACTAATATTAATGAATAAAATGAAAACATATAATTTACACGTATTTTTTTGCATAAAAAAACCCAATGTTTACATACAAACATTAGGATTAATTTTATTTCAATTTATCTTTCAAGCGTTCAAAGAAGCCTTTTTCTTGCGGGGTAATTGACCCGCCACCAGCTTTAACAAAATCAACGAGCGCTTGTTTTTGCTGTTCATTAATTTTTTCAGGAATCTGCACTTGAACTGTTGTGATCTGATCGCCATTACCATTGCCACGCAAATATGGAACACCTTGGCCTTTAATTGTAAATTTCTTATTTGGCTGCGTGCCAGCGGGAATTTTTAACTCACTCGTCCCGTGAACAGTTTTAACCTTAATTTCATCACCCAAAGTAGCTTGAGCAAAAGAAATTGGCACTGTGGTATAAATTGTGTTGCCCCGGCGTTCAAAATCACGTGATGGTTTAACCCGATAACTAATATACAAATCACCGTAAGGACCACCGTTTTTACCAGCTTCACCTTGGCCTTCATAGCGCAGCTGCTGACCGTTATCAATTCCTGCCGGAATATCAACCTCAATCGTATTTTTACGATCAACAGTGCCTTTACCATGACAAGTCTGACATGGGTGCTGAATAATTACACCGCGTCCCTGACACTTATCACAGACTGTTTGCCGGCGTACAACCCCAAGCATTGATTTTTGGGTTACTGTCATATAGCCACTACCATGGCATTTATCACAGGTAATTGGATGGGTGCCCTTTTCGGCGCCAGTTCCAGAACACGCTGAACAAGTTTCACTGCGTGTGTAACTTACCTGCGTCTTTTTACCGGTAATTGCATCCATAAAATCAATCGACAGGGTATAGTCTAAATCCTGACCGCGTGTTGGCGCTGTTGGATTGGCTTGACGCGTCTGACCACCGCCACCAAAGAAGTCGTTAAAGATGTCACCGAAACCGCCAAAATCACCATCAAAGCCGCCAAAGCCACCTTGACCGGCACCACCAAATCCGCCCTGACCATTGACACCAGCAGCACCAAACTGATCATACTGAGCCTTCTTTTGTTTGTCGTGTAAGACTTCATAGGCCTCATTGACTTTTTTGTATTTTTCTTCAGCCCCTGGTTCATGATTTAAATCGGGATGATATTTCTTAGCTAATTTACGGTAAGCAGAATTAATTTCTTGATCACTGGCATTCCGGTCAACGCCAAGAACGCTATAATAATCTTCTTGTGCCATTTAACAAGCTCCCTACTTTCCAAAATAAAAGAACCACTCTTAGGGCAGTTCTTTCTAACTTGTTTAATTATAAACCCTTTATTTGTCTGGGTCTACTTTATGAAATTCACCATCATTAGCTGAACCGTTATTTGGATTGTCATTTCCAGGTTGTGGTCCTTGAGGGCCAGCCTGCGGGCCTGCTTGACCAGCAGCACCTTGTGGGCCACCATTAGCTTGATACAACTTAACGGCTAAATCTTGAGCAACCTTGGTTAATTCATCTTTCTTTGATTTCATTTCATCCAAGTTGTTGTCTTTTTGCGCTTTCTTCAATGCATCGAGTGCATCTTGAACTTTCTTCGTGTCGTCTTCAGAAATCTTATCGTTACCTTTAACATCCTTCAAGGTCTTTTCAGTAGAGAAGATTAATTGGTCAACTTCATTGCGTAAATCAACTTCTTCTTTCTTCTTCTTATCCTCTTCAGCATGCTCTTCAGCTTCTTTTTGCATCTTCTTAATCTCTTCATCAGACAAACCGGATGAACTCTTGATCGTAATCTTTTGTTCTTTACCAGTGCCCATATCCTTAGCAGAAACATTTACGATGCCGTTTTTGTCAATGTCAAAAGTAACTTGAATTTGTGGTACACCACGTGGTGCGGCAGGAATATCTGTTAATTCGAAGCGACCTAAAGTCTTATCATCTGCTGCCATTGGCCGTTCACCTTGTAAAACATGAACGTCGACAGCTGGCTGGTTATCAGCAGCAGTGGAGAAAATTTGACTCTTAGAAGTTGGAATTGTCGTGTTTTTGTCGATTAACTTAGTGAAGACACCACCCATGGTTTCAATTCCAAGAGACAATGGTGTAACATCAAGTAAAACAACGTCCTTGACATCGCCGGAAATAACCCCACCTTGAATGGCAGCACCTAAGGCAACAGCTTCATCAGGGTTAATTGAATGGTCTGGGTCTTTGCCTGACCACTTCTTAACTGCATCTTGAACAGCAGGAATACGGGTTGAACCACCATTCAAAATAACCTTATCAATATCATTAACACTTAATTCAGCGTCTCTTAAAGCATTATCAAATGGAATCTTAGTCTTTTCAACTAAATCAGCAGTCAACTCATCAAACTTGGCCCGGGTTAAATCAGCTTCCAAATGCAGTGGACCTGATTCACCAGCAGAGATGAATGGTAGCGAAATATGAGTTGAAGATACACCAGAAAGGTCCTTCTTGGCTTTTTCAGCAGCATCCTTTAACCGCTGCATGGCCATCTTGTCTTTAGTTAAGTCAACTCCGTTTTCATCTTTGAAGTTGTTAACTAACCAGTCAATGATCTTGTTATCAAAATCATCACCACCCAGGTGCGTGTCACCATTAGTTGACAGTACTTGGAAAACACCATCACCTAATTGCAAAACTGAAACATCGAAAGTACCACCGCCGAGGTCGTAAACTAAGACTTTTTCATCTTCTGCGTCCTTGTCCAAACCATATGCAAGTGAAGATGCAGTAGGTTCATTAATAATTCTCTTAACATCTAAACCAGCTATTTTACCAGCATCCTTGGTAGCTTGACGCTGAGCGTCATTAAAGTATGCAGGTACAGTAATAACAGCATCGGTTACTTTCTCGCCCAAATAATCTTCAGAGAATTTCTTGATATACTGCAAGATCATTGCTGAAATTTCCTGTGGTGTATAAGCTTTATCACCAATTTTGACCTTGTAATCAGTTTCGCCCATATGACGCTTAATAGAAGAAATAGTATTGGGATTGGTAATTGCTTGTCTTTTGGCAACTTCACCAACTTGGATTTCTCCATCTTTAAAAGCAACTACTGAAGGGGTAGTGCGATTTCCTTCTGGGTTAGTAATAATTTTGGGTTCTTTACCCTCCAAAACGGCAACTGCTGAGTTAGTAGTTCCGAGGTCAATTCCGATAACTTTTGACATTGATATGCTTCCTTTCAATTATTGTGCTACAACAACCATAGCTGGTCTTAAAGTACGATCTTTGTACAAGTATCCCTTTTGTAAAACTCGTACAACATGATCTTTTTGATCATCATTTTCAGCTGCAACGGTTTGAACAGCTTGGTGTAAATTGGGATCAAATTTGACACCTTCAGCTATAATTTCACTGATACCGTGATCTTTCATCGCTTTAACCAGTGAATCAAGTGTCATCTGGACACCTTTTTTAAGCTGTTTTGATGCTTCGTCATCGACTTTAGTAGCTAAAGCTCTTTCTAAATTATCCATCGCTGGCAAAACATCTTTAGCTAAGGATTGAGACTCATATTTGATAAGCTGCGCTCTTTCTTTATTGTAGCGATTTTGCATATTTTGCATCTCAGCTTGACTGCGCAAATACTTATCTTCCAGATCGTCTTTTTCTTTTTGCAATTGAGTCAAATTACGCTGCAATTTACTTTCCAAAGACTCTGGTTTCTTTTCTTCGTTAGCCTTAGTCTTAGAATTTTCTACTTCTGTCTTTGACTTTTTATGCTCATCTTTTTTTGGCTCTTTTTTTGAGTTTTTACTATTATTTTCTTCTTTACTCACGGCTAACCTCCTTTATTTGAATCTACCATAATAATCAAGTAATTTTTTAGATAGTTCGTTTCTGAAATACTCGAGTAATCCAATCACCTGAGAATACGGCATATTATCAGGGCCAAGTAAAGCAATTATGCCCTTTCCATGAGAGCCAACGCTGTACTCTGCCGTAAGCAGACTGTAATCCTTTAACAAATCATTTGATAATTCGGATCCTAAACTAACTCGAACCGGATACCTGTCGCTTTTCAAATTTTGCCTATTGTCCAAAATACTGGAAATCAAATCATTATGCTCAATCATTTCATAGAGCGATCTTAAGTTTGAAATATCGTCCAGAGAAATGTTGTTAAGCAGGTTAATCTGGCCATCAACATAGGTTTGCTCACTGGCAGCATCGTTAATAACATCCTCGACCAAATTAATCAGTTCAGAGACATGAGCAACTTTAAGTTTATTGCCCAAAGTCTTTTTAAGATAGTCTGGAGTAACTTGATCTAAAGTTTTGCCCACCAGCTGATCGTTAATCATGCGCACAGCCTGTTCAATTTCATCACCATTAACATTATAAGGTAAAGTATAAACCTGGTCATGAACGTCACCATCACTAGTTCCTAAGACAGCCATAATCTGTCTGTTAAACAATGGCACGATACGAAAACCAGTAATAGTTAATTCACTATTTTCAGGACCTTCCGCAAATGCTGTGTAATTGGTTAGATCCGATAAAATTTTGACAGCTGCCTGAACGATGTCGTTAACCTGATGAAACGGTTGATCAAGCTGACTAATGATTCGCTTGTATACAGAAGATGAAATTTTTAAAGGTTCAACTAAATTGTCAAGATAGTAGCGGTAGCCTTCAGTTGAAGGCACGCGGCCACTAGACAAATGAGTTTTCTCAATCAAACCCTTATCTTCTAAAACAGCCATTTCGTTACGAATAGTAGCACTTGAAACCTTAATAGGCAGTTGATTCATAACAGTTTTCGACCCAACAGGATCATGTGTCTGCGTAAAATCATTGATAATTGTTTTTAAAATTAATTCTTGACGTTCGGTCAACATAAATATCGCCCTCACTTTTAGCACTCAATCTGATTAGGTGCTAACAATTTATATGATACTAGCTTTTAGCAGAATGTCAAGTTGAGTGCTAACTTTTTTCTTAAAAACGTCAATCGTTTTTTCAGTATCATTAATTAATTCATCGCAGCAAAATAATTTTTAATTTCAGCCTCGTCTTGACTCATTTGTTGTGTTAGCTCTTTTAAATTGGCAAATTTAATTTCACCACGGGTATACTTATACCATTTAATTACCATTTCCTCATCATAGGCTTCCTGATCAAAGCCAAATAAGTTTGACTCAATATAAAGCTTTTTCCCTTGATTGATAGTCACATTATAGCCTACACTTGTCATTGAGTCATACCACTTACCACAAATCTTAGTTTTAGTCGCATATACGCCAATTTTAGGAACAGCCTTGTCATCAGTCCAAACCAAATTAGCTGTAGGAAAACCGAGTTTATGACCATTGCGCAAACCGTGACCTACGTAGCCTGACATAACATAGGGAAAGCCTAACAACTTAGCGGCTAATTCCATATTTCCGCTAGTTATCGCTTTTTTGATTTCCGTAGAACCAATTTTTTGACCATCATAAGACTGCTTAGGGACATTAATTATATTGAACCTTCCCTTAGCAAACTTAGGGAAATTTTTCATATTAGCAGTATCTTTAGGACCATAGGTGTAGTCAAAACCAGCTACGACAGTGTCTGCGTGTAATTTAACTATTATATTATCAACAAATTCCTGAGCCGTAAGTTTACTAAATGCTTCATTAAAATGCATCACCAGCAAATAATCAACTTTGAGTTTTTGCATCTTGTAGGCTTTTTCTGCAAGCGTATCTATGTAAGTAACTTTTTTATTTTGATAGACTTCTTTCGGATGACGATCAAACGTCATTACCACTAGTGGCAAATGTTTTTGCGTTGCCTTTTCTTTTGCAATTTTGATTAATTCTTGATGTCCGCGATGAACTCCATCGAAGAAACCTAAAGCAAGAATAATATTTTGGGGAATTATGTTTTCCTTAAAGGGGTATGTTAAATGGATAATTTCCATAATAAGACCTTCATTCACCTATTCATTTTGTAAAAGCATTAAATAAGGGCGATAAATGGTACCATCTTTGCGATATATTGCCTTAACTTTATTATTGTAACGTAATGCCACCTTTTTTGCATTCGTTTTCAAAGAAATAGCTGCACCATTTTTAACTTTAGACCATAATTTATCATCAAGATCCATTTGCACGTAATTCCTAAAAAAAGAATCAATTGGTTGAATAATTTGATCAATTAATTTAGGATCTTCGGTAATTTCAGAAAGTTTTACAGACTGACTAATATCAAAACCTGAACTAGATATGCGGCGCAAACTTTTCATTACTGCTGGTATTTTCAGTTGGGTACCTAAATCATTTATTAAAGATCGAACGTAGGTTCCTTTACTACATTCGATTTCAAAGTCAAACATTTCTTGACCTTTTTCTTTATCAAAGATAGGTTCATTTACAAGATTATAAGCAAAAATTTTAACTTGCCTTTTAGGTCGTTCTACCTCAATGCCAGCTCGTGCATATTCATATAAATGCCTACCGTTAACCCTCACAGCAGAATAGATCGGCGGCACCTGTTCAATTTGTCCCACAAATTCTTGCATTGCATCTTTTATCTCAGTTGATTTGACTTTATTCGTGATCTTTTTGCTAGCTGTTATTTTGCCGCTAATATCGCAACTATCGGTGGCAAAACCAAGTATTCCCTGGCCGATATATCTTTTATTTTGAGTATGCATTAACTCAATTAATTTAGTAGCCTGTCCTATTGCGACTGGTAAAACACCTGTAACATCAGGATCAAGAGTACCAGCATGACCTATTTTCTTAATGTGCAAGACTTTGCGTAATTGATAGACAACATCAGCACTCGTCATGCCTTTTTCTTTGTCTATCACCAATATACCATTTAACATTTTTCCCGTACCTTAACCATGAAAAAAGCGCCTAACAGCGCTTTTATTAATTATTTCGATTTTCATCCTGCTTTTTAACTTCAGCAATTAACCGATCAATTTTGCTACCGTATTTAACTGAATTATCTCGTTTAAATATTAATTCAGGAACTTTGTAGACAGTTAAGACTTGACCCAACAAATGCCGCATCATGCCCTTTGCCTTATTTAAACCAGCTGCAGCCTCTTCTTCCTTTTTAGCATCTTCTGAAAGAATACTGTAGTAAACAGTAGCATACGAGAGATCATTAGTGCATTCAACTGCTGTAATAGTAACGTCATTAACACGTGGATCACGAATATTTTTGCGCAAAATTTTCGTTAATTCACGGAGGATTTCTCCTTCAACACGACCAATTCTGTGTTTCATACTTTCCTCCCAGTTAATTACTCTGGTTTGACTTCTTGCTTTTCAACGGCTTCCATTTCATCACCAATTTTGATATCATTGTAGCCCTCAATTGTTAAACCACAGTCAAACCCTTGTTTAACCATTTTAGCATCATCTTTAAATCTTTTAAGTGATGCCACTTTTCCAGTATATATTACAACACCGTCACGAATCAAATTGATTTCAGAATCTTTTGAAACATAACCAGAATCGACAAAGGCACCAGCAATTGTTCCTATCTTTGAAACCTTCCAAGTTTCCCGTACAGTCAAATTGCCCACAACCTTATCTTCATAAGTTGGTTCAAGCATACCCTTCATCGCTGCTTTAACATCGTCAATAGCCTTGTATATGATGCTATACAGACGAATATCTACACCATCTGTTTCAGCTTGTGACTTTGCGGTAGCTGTTGGACGAACATTAAAGCCAATTATGAATGCATTCGAAGCGCCAGCCAAGGTAACATCTGATTCATTTACAGCACCAACTCCAGCATGAATGATGTTTACACGCACACCTTCAACTTCTATCTTTTCAAGTGACTGCTGTAAAGCCTCTACAGAACCTTGAACATCCGCTTTTAAGACAACATTTACTTCCTTCATGTTTTCTTTTTTCATTGTGTCAAACAGGTTATCAAGAGTAACATGTTGAACATTTTCACGAGATTGTTGCAAAGCTTGTTGCGCTCTTTGTTCACCAACACTTCTAGCCGTCTTTTCATCATCGAACACTACTATTTTATCAGCAGATTCTGGAACATCATTTAATCCGGTAATTTCTACTGGCATTGATGGAGTAGCCTTTTCGACTTGACGACCGCGGTCATTAGTCATAACACGAACTCTACCAAAGCGGTTCCCAACTACAATTGGATCGCCAACTTTTAGTGTTCCTTGTTGAACCAAAAGGTCGGCAACAGGACCACGTCCACGAGAAAGTCTGGCTTCAATAACAGTACCAATTGCTTTTTGCGTTGGGTCTGCTTTCAATTCCATCACATCCGCTTGCAAAAGGATCATTTGCAAAAGTTCATCAACATTTTCACCAGTTTTAGCAGAAATGTTAACAAATATTGTGTCACCACCGTAATTTTCCGGAATTAAATTGTACTTCATTAACTGCTCAGTAACATGCTCAGGGTTTGCTCCCGGAACATCCATCTTGTTAATGGCAACAATAATTGGAACTTTAGCACTTTTAGCATGATCAATTGCTTCAACAGTTTGAGGCATTACACCGTCATCTGCAGCAACAACCAAGACAACAATATCGGTAATTTCTGCTCCACGTTCACGCATATTTGAGAATGCGGCATGTCCTGGTGTATCCAAGAAAGTAATTGGCTGATTATCAACTCTTACCTGATAAGCACCAATTTTTTGAGTAATTCCTCCAGCTTCATGAGCCGAAACATGCGTATGACGTAAACGATCAAGCAGTGTTGTCTTACCATGGTCAACGTGTCCCATAATAGTAACTACTGGTGGGCGTTTAATTAAATGCTTAGATTTCAGAGAAGCTTTCATTCTCTTGTCATAAAGATTATCAATGTCAGATATATCCTCATGCACCTTTTCTTGAGCATTAATATTATATTCAGCCGCTACTAACTCTATTGCATCTTTATCAAGGGATTGATTTTGATTAGTCATGACACCCAGCATAAATAATTTTTTGACTATTTCAGCTGGCTCTCTGTGCAAAATTTTTCCTAAGTCTTGAGCATTCATACCCACTTCGTAAACCAGAGTATCTGGTAATGGCCGCTCTTTTCTTTGCGTTGGCTGCTTTTTAGGTACTTGTTCAAACTGCTTCTTCTTATTTTTACGCTTACGCTTTTCTTGGTGTTTCGAATAATTATTTGCACCATAGGTTTGATTTTTACCTTTTCTGCCTGGCTTGCCAGAGTTACGACCATGACCGTTGCCACGACGTTTTTCTTCTTTTTCGGGTTCAGGAGCAGCAGTATCTAAAATTTTAGGCTGGCGAACAGGCGTAGACTTTTGATTATTCTTAAACCTGGCTGGTGAAGGTTTAAGAATTTTAGGTCCCGTCACTTTAGGAGCAGTAGTTTCAGTTTTAACTACTTTATTTTCATTCTTAGAAACAGGTTTATTAGTTTCAGCAGACGTTGGTTTAGTTTTAGTCTGATTTTCTTTATAAGACTTTTGTGCTCTTTCTGTTTGCCGATTTAATTTTTTCTCTTCCACTCGCTGTTTTTGCTTTAATTGCTTTAATAAATCTTGAGCTACTGGTTTAGAAGTTTTTTGACTCAAATTGGAATGTTGTCTAGTGCGATCTTGACCTTGTCTTGATCTATTATTTGATTTGTGAAAGTTATTATTTTTTCTATTACTTTTGCTATTCTTAGTTTCATCATGCTTTTTTTCATTCTTTCGAATTGAAGTAACAGAAATTTTGATTTTACTACTCTTTTTCGCTGGTCTTTCTTGCTTTTTGGCGGGAGCGGAGCTACTGCGGAAACTACCCTTTATTTGCTCTACTTGTGTATCTTCAAGTGATGACATATGATTTTTTACATCAAACCCCAGGTCCTTTGCTTTATTGACCACAGTTTTATTATCGATGCCTAATTCTTTCGCCAATTCATAAATTCTTGTTTTAGTCATCAAATCACACTCCTTCTTTGATTTTTTGTAACAATGCTTTGCCAAAACCAGTATCAGTAATTCCCAAAACTTTACGCTTTTTACCAATAGCTTGGGAAATTTCACTACTATTAAATTCTGTAATCACAGATACGTTATTTTGTTTTCCAATCTTGGTAATCTTTGCGGTGGTATCCGTCTGTGCGTCTTGAGCTAAAATAATCAGCTTAACTTTTTTAGCCTTTACGCTTATTGAAACAATTTCAAATCCTGAAACCAGTTTACCTGCCTTTTGGCTTAGTCCTATTAAATTTAATGCTTTTTGTCTATTTTGCAAACCTATTTATCACCAAACAATTCTTTTCTTGCCTTTTGATGGTCAACATATGAATAAAGCTCTTGGTAAAACTCTTCAGGCACTTTTGTTCCTAAGCTGCGCTCAATCAATCCCTTTTTCTGAGCGTTTTTGATCTGACTTGGATCAAGTGAGACATATGCTCCCCTACCAGGTTTCTTTCCAGTAGGATCAACTGCGATATTTTTTTCTTTGTCAACCACAATTCTGACCAATTCTTTTTTGGGCTGCATAGTATTAGTTAACAAGTCTTTTCGCATTGGAATCTTTCTTTTTTTCAAAAAGTTTCACCCCTTGCATTACTCTTCAGTAGTATCTACCGTTTCACCGGTAGTAGCTTCAGCTTGAAGTCCATCTTCTGTTTTGGTCTCATCAGATGAAGTTTCTGCTTCAGGTTCTTCTTCTGCAGCAGAATCTTCTGTTATATCACTTGCAGAACTTGCATCGCCTGCTACTAAATTGTCAGACTCAGCTTCTTTATTTTCCTTTTCAGCTTGATCACTGCTTTCATCAACAAATTCTACTTCTGATTCTGGTCTGATATCTATTTTATAACCGGTTAACCGTGCAGCCAAACGAACATTTTGGCCCTTTTTCCCAATTGCCAGTGATAATTGGTAATCAGGAACTATTACTAAAGCACTTTTTTCATCATCTTCATCTCCAAATTGCACGGCAATAACCTCTGCAGGATTTAAAGCATTAGCTATATAATCTGATGGATCTTCTTCGTATTTAACTACATCTATATTTTCTCCGTCAAGTTCGTTGACCACATTTTGCACTCTGGCACCTCTTTGACCAACGCAAGTACCAACCGGATCAATGTTAGGATCGTTCGATTTCACGGCAATTTTAGTTCTGTCTCCTGCTTCACGTGCAATTGAAGCAACTTCTACCGTTCCATCGTAAATTTCAGGTACTTCTTGTTCAAATAACCTTTTTACCATATCAGGGGCAGTGCGTGAAACCGTAATTTGGGCTCCCTTAGAATCCGAGCCAACATGAGTCACTAAAACCCGAATCTGATCTTGTGGATTATAAGTTTCACCCGGCATTTGATCATTGCGAGGCATTACTGCTTCAACATTACCAATTTTAACATAAACAAAGCGATTATCACGTCTTTCAACTGTGCCGGTAATCAATTCATCTTCATATTGAGAATATTCATCAATAATATGGTTTCTTTCAGCTTCGCGTAAATGTTGCATAATAACCTGTTTAGCTGTTTGAGCAGCAATGCGGCCAAAGTTCTTGGGTGCAACCTCAAAACGAATTTTATCACCAAGTTCATAGGCCCGATTAATTGTCAAAGCATCTTTTAAACTGATTTCCAGGCGTTCATCATGAACTTCTTCAACAACAGTTTTTTCAGTCATTAATTTGAAGTCCCCTCTGCGCTCGTCAAATTCAACTATGACGTTTGTTGCTTGGTTATAATTCTTCTTATACGCCGCAACCAGTGCCGCTTTTATTGCTTCAACAATTACATCTTGTTTTATACCTTTAGTTTTTTCCAAAGTAGCAAACGCTTCAAGCATTTCTTTAGACATAATTTTTTAATCAACCTTTCTAAAACTCAATTGCAAAACGAATATTTGCAATTAATTTACGGGGAAGTGATAAAACCCTTTTTCTTGTTTTTACCTTTATTTCAAGTTTGATTTCGTTATCATCATAAGATTTTAAAGTTCCCTCATATTCCTTTTCGCCTTCAACTTTTTGATAAAGGTTAACATGTACATAATCATTTAAAGCCTTTTGCCAGTCGGAAGCATTTTTTAATGGTCTCTCGATACCAGGTGAAGAAACTTCTAAAATATATGGATCAGGAAATGGATCAGGTTGCAACTGATCAAGTTTCGTAGATAATAGTTCACTTAACCCCGCAATTTCATCCATATCAATACCATTTTCACGGTCAACGTATATTCTTAAATAATTCTGACCTTTTTCTTTAACATATTCCATATCAACAAACTCATCGTTTCGTGCAGCAATAATTGGTTTGATCTCTTCGATAACAGAATCTTTAACTTTCGCCAAGTACTTTCCTCCGTAATAAAAAGAGTGAGCAAATTTGCCCACTCCGAATCATTTATTCGAACTTCTTTAGGAAGTATAACACATTTATATTAATACTGCAAAATTTTAAAAGAGTGACAGTTGATTTTGGTCTGGCATACCTGCTAAGACTTCGTTATCCTCCAAATAATCCATGATCGATTGCGATACTTTGCCCCGATTAGCCAAATCTTCTTTGGATAAAAATTCTTGCTCAGTTCTAGCAGCCACAATCTGTTTAGCTGCATTGTTGCCTAATCCGGGAACAGCATTGAATGGTGCTAAAATAGTATGCTTATCTATTATTTTAAAATTGGTCGCTTCTGACTTATTAATATCGACCATTTTAATTTTAATTCCACGTTCCAAACATTCATTAGCAATTTCAAGAACAGTTAACAAACTCTTGTCCTTTGCCGATGCATCGTTTCCCTGATTCTGAATATCGGCCATTGCCTTTTTGACCGTATTTTTACCATGACTCATAGCGACCAAGTCAAATAAGTCGGCACGGACTGAAAAATAAGCGGTATAGTAAATTTCAGGATAATAAACCTTGAACCAGGCAATTCTAAGAGCCATTAGGATATAGGCGGTAGCATGGGCCTTAGGAAACATATACTTAATTTTGAGACACGACGGAATATACCAGTCAGGTATCTTATCGTTTTTCTTTAAAACAGCCATGTCTTCATCACTAATTCCGCGGCCATGACGCACAGATTCCATTGTAGAAAAGGCTACTTCAGGTTTAACACCCCAGTGGATCAGGTCCATCATGATATTGTCACGACAGCCAATAACATCTTTTAACTTACACGTACCATTATTAACCAATTCCTCGGCATTTCCTAGCCAAACGTCAGTACCATGTGACAAACCTGAAATTTGCAACAGCTCAGAAAAAGTAGTTGGCTTGGTTTCTTCAAGCATCCCTCTAACAAATTTAGTACCAAATTCCGGTACCCCTAGGGTACCTGTTTCTGATTGAATTTGTTCAGGGGTCACGCCTAATATTTTGGGACTTGAAAAAAGTGACATCACTCCGGGATCATCAGGGGGAATTGTTAACGGATCAACGCCTGAAAGATCCTGCAACATCCTAATCATCGTTGGATCATCATGGCCTAAAATATCAAATTTTAAGATATTATCATGAATGGAATGAAAGTCAAAATGCGTCGTTAACCAGGCAGCATTAACATCATCTGCTGGGTATTGTACCGGAGTAAAGTCATAAATATCCATATCATCGGGAACCACAACAATTCCTGCCGGGTGCTGACCAGTTGTCCTTTTAACGCCGCTGACTCCAGCTGCAAGACGATCTAGTTCTGCTCCGCGCAAATTCAATTCTTTTTCTTCATCATAATGCTTAGCATAACCATAGGCTGTTTTATCTGCCACTGTGGCAATTGTACCGGCACGGTATGAATTATCAGGTCCAAACATTACCCGAATAAAGTTATGAGCCACTGGTTGATAGTCACCAGAGAAATTCAAATCAATATCTGGAACTTTGTCACCATGGAATCCTAAAAATGTTGCAAATGGAATATCCTGGCCGTCTTTAACTAACTCTGCCCCACAGTTGGGACACTTTTTATCAGGCAAGTCATAGCCTGAACCAAATTCACCATTTTCAAAGAACTCCGAGTATTTACATTTTGGACAACGATAGTGCGGTGGCAGAGGATTGACTTCAGTGATTCCTGACATTGTAGCAACAAGGCTGGAGCCCACAGAGCCCCGGGAGCCAACTAAGTAGCCGTCTTTATTAGATTTAGCCACCAATCTTTGTGAAATCAAGTAAATAACTGCATAACCATTTGAAATGATCGAGTTGAGTTCCATATCAAGTCTGTCTTGAACTATCTTAGGTAACGGATCTCCATAAAGTTTATGAGCCTTGTCATAAGTCAAACGTTTCATTTCTTCATCTGCATTATCAATGTGAGGAGGATAAAGTCCATCTTTAATAGGTGAAATTTCTTCAATTGATTCAGCTATTTTATTAGGGTTGGTTATGACTATTTCCTTAGCAACATCTTCACCTAAAAAGCTAAATGCGTCCAGCATTTCCTGAGTGGTGTAAAAGTGCATATCAGGCTGCTTTTTGTTTCTATCAGGATTGCTGCGTTGTGCCGAAATTAAAATTGTACGGTAAATAGCATCATGTTCCTCAATGTAATGAGCGTCACCAGTAGCTACCACTGGTTTATTCAATTCCTTACCCAATTTATAAATGTTAGTCAGAATTTCTTCAAGTTCTGCTTCATCGGCGATCAAATGATCTTCAATCATAATGGAATAATTTGCGGGAGGTTGAATTTCAAGATAATCATAAAAGCGGGCTTTTTTACGAGCCTCATCGTAGCCCTTCTGCATCATTGCGACAAAAACATCGCCCTCAGAACAACCTGAACCGAATAGCAGGCCTTCATGATTTTTTACCAAATCAGACTTTGGCGTTCTTGGTATCCGATAAAAATCTTTTGTACTTGCGATTGAAACCAACCTATACATGTTTTTAAGACCAGTCTGATTTTTAGCTAAGATAGTCATGTGTTGTGGTCGTGCTCTCTTAAATACTTGACCTTGAGCAGCATATTCGTTCATCTTACCTAAATCATCTTCATGATACTTTTTGGTAAAAGCTTCCAGAAGCTTAAACATTAAATATCCCGTAGCCTCAGCGTCCTGATTAGCTCGATGATGATGCTCTAAGACTACATTATATTTTTTAGCCAGTGAATCAAGCGTATGTCTTGATTGTTCTGGGTGAAGCAAACGCGATACTTCAAGTGTATCCACTACCGGTTGAGTTATTTCGCTGAGGTCTGCCCGTCTTAATGCAGCATTAACAAATCCAACGTCAAATTGCACATTATGACCGCAAAGTGGTCGATCGCCATAAAAATCTTGAAATTGCTTAATTACTACAGCTTCGTCATCAGCAGCCCCAACCATTTCATCAGTAATTGAAGTTAAGTTAATTGTCTGTTCGCTTAATGGATGGTGGGGATTAATAAATTTATCGAATCTTTCCAGAACTTCACCATTTTTCATCTTAACGGCGCCAATTTCAATGATAGTATCGTAAACAGAAGAAAGACCAGTTGTTTCAACGTCAAAAATGACAAATTCACGATCTTTATAAGTCATTGATGCAGGATTAAGAACAAGCAGAGCATGATCATCAATCATATTAGCTTCAAGACCATAAATAATTTTGACGCCATTCTTTTTACCAGCATTATATGCTTCTGGAAAGGCTTGAACATCGGCATGGTCTGTAATCGCGATTGCTTTTTGACCGAATTTTTTGGCGGCTTTGACAAAGTCTGTTGCCGTATTGGTTGCATCAAGCTGACTCATATTGGTGTGCAGATGTAATTCTACTCTTTTTTCTTCGCCTTGATACTTTTCCGTTCGACCGACATGCTCAATAATTTCCAAAGCCGAAATGTTAAAAACTGTATCATGACTCCACTGGTCCTGAGAAGCTGATCCCTGCATTTTTGCCCAGGTTCCAGGTTTTATGTCTTTCATACTTTGAATTTGATCTTTATCAGAAACAAATTTCTTAAATGAGATAGAATCAGTATAGTCTGTTATTTCACCAGTAAATATAATTGAACCGGTTTTTAATTCTCTGCTGGAAATATTAAAAATATTTCCCTCTATTACAACATTTCTGCTGCCATCGATAACATCTTTAATTTGTGTTATAGGCAGATTTTCATCAAGCTTACGGTTGCCATAACGACTTTTTTTAGTAGGATAACTTGGAGTTTTGACTTTCTCTTGTGTTGGAGCAGCATCATATTCTTCCTGCATGTTTTGCTCATGCTGCTGCTGCAATTCTTGCAGACTGGCTAAATTATTGAGAGAATTTTCATCATCGATTTCAGTTACAAACTTTAAATTAAAGAAACCATAATTCCTCATTTCTTCAGCTAGCTCATCAAGCATCTTTTGTTCAAGCAGCCCATCAACAACCAAATTATCTACGGGAATAATCCAGCGTCCATCTTCCTTTTTAGGTTTATGGCTGGAAATAAATTCTCGAGCCACCGGCTGCAAAGCCTGAGAATTCTGGACAGCATAGTGCCAATAATCGGTTAAGTAGTCATCTGCTCCATCCAGAGAACGAATATACAAGCGAGTATTTACAAAAGAAGAAAAATTAGCGGTTATTGCCTTATTTAGTGCATCAAAAGTTGCAAATTTTAACGGTGTAGTAAAAAGAACGTGGATATCCCACCTGTGTTCTCTAGCGTAAACATCCACGTTCTCAATTTCGCCTTTTTGCAACAATTTATTATCTGCAAATTCTTGCGGAAACTTTATTTGCTGCAATAACCTTAAAAATAGTTTATTTTTATCAGTCACGAAAATTATCCTAACTCTTTATTAACAAAATCATCTAATTCAGACAGTGTCATTTCAGTAGCTTTTTCGTCAGCAGGTCTTTTGACTTCGACTACACCTTCAGCTGCTTTTTTACCGACTGTTACCCTGACCGGAGCGCCAAGTAAGTCAGCATCCGCAAACTTCACACCAGCACGCTCATTACGATCATCATATAATACATCATACTTAGCACTATATTTTTCTTCAAGTTTTTGAGCCAGAGCAGATTGATCATTATCTTTCATTTTCATTTGAACGATATGAAGACTAAATGGTGCGATTTCTTTGGGCCAGGCTACACCATTTTTGGTTAAATGTTGTTCAATGACCGCAGATAATACTCTAGTAACACCAATGCCGTATGAACCCATTATAACGGGCTGGGCTTTACCATTTTGATCTAAAAAGTCTGCACCCATGGTTTTGGTATAATATGTTCCCAGTTTAAAAATATGACCAACTTCAATAGAAGTAGTGAATTTTAAAGGGAGATGATCAACCGGATCCGGTTCACCTTCATTGGCTACCCTAATATCTCCAAACTTGTCTGGATTAATATCACGCTTTAAATTCACATTTTTAAATTGAAAACCAGTTTTATTAGCACCAACAACAACATTATACAAGTTTTTTACCGTGTTATCTGCAACAACTTGATCCGCCCAGTCAGCATTAATTGGTCCGACGCTACCCTTAGTGACACCAGTTATCTGTTCTAGTTCATCATCTGTAGCTACTCTAAGTGAATTTACATCTAACAGGTGCTTTAATTTTACTTCGTTGATCTGTTTGTCGCCACGAATTAAAACCAATACCTTTGCTTTTTCATCAGCGATGTAAAGGATACTTTTAACTATCCGTGTAGCTGGCACTTGCAGGAATTGAACAAGATCAGAAATAGTTTCTTTACCTGGAGTAGCAACTTCTTCAACTTGCTTTAATTGTTCTTCTTCTGGCTTGAAAGTATCGACACTTGAAGCCATTTCTAAATTAGCTGAATATGTTCCTGTTTCATTAGTGGCAATAGTATCTTCACCAATTGCTGCAGGAGCTTGGAATTCTGTCGAATTTTTGCCACCCATAGTACCAGAATCAGCAATTACTGGGGTAACCTTTAAACCACACCGATGATAAGCGGCCGTAAAAGCTTTCTTTTCATCCTCAAACTGCTGATCAAGTTGCTCTTTAGTAGCAGCAAAGCTATAGGCATCAAGCATTATAAATTCACGAGACCTTAATAAACCAAAACGAGGTCTGTTTTCGTCCCTAAACTTTGATTGAATTTGGAAAAGAGCAATTGGCATTTGTTTGTAGCTCTTTAAATCTTTAGCGACAATATCAGTAAAAGTTTCCTCATGAGTCGGTCCCAGTAAACTTTGGCGACCATGTCTGTCCTTTAATTTAAACATTTCAGGCCCATATTTTTGCCATCTACCCGATTCTTCCCATAGAGTCGCAGGCAAAAGATCTGGCATTGCCATTTCCGGCACGTTGATTTTTGCCATTTCTTCGCGCATTATTTTCTCGGCTTTACTTAAGACGCGATATCCTAAGGGCAAATAGGCATAAACTCCAGCTGTTACTTGGCGAACATATCCACCTCGCAACATTAATTTATGACTTTCAGCAACAGCATCAGCTGGTGCCTCTTTTAAAGTCGGCATAAATAATTTAGATTGACGCATTAATTCTCTCTCCCAAATTGTTTTTTTATTTAATAAAGTAACGGTAGATATCATTGCCCGTTACAGCAATAATTAAAACTAACAGTAAACCGAAACCGATTAATTCCACTATAGCTTCATGATTTTCAGAAATTGGTTTACCACGAATGATTTCAATAATATTTAGTAAAAATTTACCACCATCTAAGCCAGGAATTGGTATTAGATTAACAATACCCAAGTTAATAGAAATCATTGCCAAAAAAGCCAAAATATAGGTGAAGCCCATTTTAGAAACCTGTGATGTCTGTGAATAAATCCCAACTGGGCCAGAAAGTTTATTTAAGCTGAAGTGACGGAATAAACCACCAACTGCATTAAAAATCATCCCCGTAGTGGAAACGGCTGTATCCCAGCCACGCTTATACTTAGCATTAAAACTATCATCGCTTTTTGCTCTAATTCCAATTTGATAAACTTTTTGCCCCTGCACCTTAACGACTTGTGGTTGAACACTTATCACTTTTTGGTGATTATTTTTGACCACCGCAATATTAGTTTTTTTGCCTTTGCTTTGATAAATTTCTTCAGATATTTGTTCAAAAGAGGTTATTTTATGACCATTAACAGCCGTTATTTTTGAACCAGGCTCAAGTTTTGCAAGCGCAGCCGGCGAATTTGGTGCTACTTCTGCTACTTCTGTAGTAGCTGGTCCAGGAACGGTAAAGGTCCAAATCAAAAAGACAACAAAACCCAGAATAATATTCATCAAAGGGCCAGCAATGTTAGTAGCTAATTTTTGCCAAACATTTGCTTCTTGAAACTGCGTGTCACGGGGAGCAATGATCAGTTCAGTATTTGATTGATCAATGATAGTGGCATCATGATTAACATGATATGTTACTAGTTTTTCTTCTTCGCCGTTTTCATACCCTGAAATAAAGAGTTTATCAACTAGATCAAACTTAGTGATCTGCAATGGAATTCCTTCAAGCGGGACATCCGACTCAGAAGCATCAATCCTGACTACTTCATTTTGCTGATTAAGTTGCAAAACTACTCTCATACCAGGAGCTAACGTGGTTTCATCATCTTTACTTGCCAAACGCACATAGCCACCTAAAGGCAGCCATCTAATGGTATAAGTAGTAGGATTGCGTCGTACTTGGAAAAGTTTAGGTCCCATCCCAATTGAAAATTCACGCACTAAAATGCCGCATTTTTTAGCAACAATAAAATGCCCAAACTCATGGACAAAAACCAATATTCCAAATACAACTAAAAAGATTAGTATACCTTTCACAAGAATTCTCCTAGTGCATGATTCCCATTAGAGCAGCAAATACAGGCAAAACAAAGAGCATACTGTCAAAACGATCTAAAATACCGCCATGACCAGGTAGTATTTTGCCAGAATCCTTAACCCCGTAATATCTCTTATAAGCTGATTCGACTAGGTCGCCCATTTGGCCAACAATTGATAGCACAAAGGCAAAAATAATCATTTCAACTTGAGAATGATTTAAGTTGACAAAATAAACATAAATTGCCGCACAAATCACTGCACAAATTGTGCCTCCAATTGATCCTTCCCATGTTTTATTGGGACTTATCACAGGCCATAACTTATGTTTACCAATTTTTCGGCCAATCATATATGCACCTGTGTCAGTAAGCCATACAACGACAAAAACGTAGCAAAGAAGTGCAAGACCATTACTTGCATTTCTGACGCTTGCCATATAATGAAAGCCTGTGCCGACATATAATGAGCCTAAAGTATAAACGGCTACATCGTCAAAAGTGGTTTTATTTTTAGTTAAAACAGTCCAGGTAAGCATTAGCATGATAAGGGCAAAATAAATACCATATTTCGTCCAGTGAAATGGCATTGACTGGATAAAATTATCTGGTACAGCCCAAGTGATTGTAGCCAGTAACGCCAATAAAAAATTGACTGAAACCAGAATTTGCTTTTTCATTAAAAAGAATTCGCTAATACCAACGGCTGCAAAGATGACGGTGAGCCATTCCATCCAGAGCCCACCCATAATTACAATAGGAATAAATAAAATTAAAGCAATTACTGCTGTGATTATACGTTGTTTCATATAAATACCTAACTATCCGATTCATCAAGTTTGCCGAAACGACGATGACGATTCTGAAAATCATTAACAAATTTTTCTAAATCAGTTTTAGTAAAATCTGGCCAATTTTTCTCACTAAAAGCAAGTTCTGAATAAGCTAACTGCCAAAGCATAAAATTAGAAATCCTTTGTTCACCAGATGTTCTAATTAATAAATCAGGATCGCTATATTCGCCAAAACTCGCAGTCATCAATCTGTGAGAAATCATTTCCTCATCAATTTCTTCGCTTGTTATCGCATTTGTTTCAACGAGCGTGGCAAGTTCTTTTACTGCAGTCGTAATCTCTCTTCTAGAGCCATAATTGAAAGCAAAGTTCAAAATTAAACCGCTATTTGTGGCGGTTTCCGCCATTGCTCTTTGGACGACATCATAAGTCTTAGGCGGCAGCTCATCCAAGTAGCCCATAATATTCACTTTAACATTTTCCTTCATCAGGGTAGGCATAAATTTATCAAAAAAACGCACTGGCAAGTTCATCAGATATGCTACTTCCTCCTTAGGTCTGGCCCAATTTTCTGTAGAAAATGCATATAGTGATAAGACTTTGATACCAAGCTGATCTGCTGCCAAAGTTATTCTTTCGACATTATTCATGCCTTCGTAATGGCCTGCTATTCGTGGTTTTCCTTGCCTAGTTGCCCAACGACCATTACCATCCATTATAATAGCTAAATGGTTTAATTGATTTTTTTTACTTGCCATTTAATTAGCCTTGTGTAATTTCCTTACGCTTTTCTTCCGCAATTTTGTCGATTCTTTTAGTAGCATCATCCGTAACTTTCTGCACGTTCTTTTCCAAATTGCGTTGTTCGTCTTCCGTGATTTCATCGTCTTTCTGTTGTTTTTTCAGACTGTTCATAGCATCACGACGAACATTCCTAATGGCAATCTTACTCTCTTCAGCCATCTTGTTGACTTCTTTGGCAATTTCTTGTCGTCTTTCACCAGTAAGCTGCGGGATCACCAAACGGATCACCTTACCATCATTTGCAGGTGTTAAGCCCAAGTTTGAAGCCAAAAGAGCATGTTCAATATTATCAAGACTGCTTTTGTCATAGGGCGTGATTAATAATACTCGCGGCTCCGGAATAGTGACACTGGACATTTGCGTTAGTGGTGTCGGGGCACCATAATAATCAACTTTTACACCTTCAAGTAAAGCTGCATTAGCAACACCAGCACGAATAGAGCCCAAGTTTTTTTCAAAAACGGTAATTGATTTATTCATATTATCTTGTGCTTTTTTAATAGCATCATTATTCATTATTTTCTCCTCCGATTACTGTTCCAATATTTTCACCTAAAACCACTTTTTTAATATTACCTTCAGTATTAACGTTGAATACAATAAGAGGAATGTTCGTGTCCATTGAAAGTGAACTTGCCGTTCTGTCCATGACTTTTAAGTTTTTAGAAATAAGATCTAACTGAGAAAGTGCACTATATTTTTTGGCATTGGGATCAACTTTCGGATCAGCAGAGTAAACTCCGTCAACTCCATTTTTAGCCATCAGAATGACATCCGCGCCTATTTCAGCGGCTCTTAGTGCAGCAGTGGTATCAGTCGAAAAGTAAGGATTACCAGTGCCACCACCCATAATTACTACTCGCCCTTTTTCTAAATGACGAATTGCTTTTCTTCTAATATATGGTTCTGCTATTTGTCTCATTTCAATCGATGTTTGTAATCTAGTAGGTACGCCTACATGTTCCAAGCCATCTTGAAGAGCTAAACCATTCATTATAGTAGCAAGCATACCCATATAATCAGCTTGTGAACGCTCCATTCCTAGTTTTGCACCAGTTTCACCTCGCCACATGTTACCGCCACCAACGACAATACCAATATCAACACCGAGATCATGAACTGATTTGATTTCTTTTGCTAAATGACTAATGACCGTGGGATTTATTCCAGTTCCTTCAGCACCAGCAAGAGCTTCACCAGAAATTTTTAAAACTATACGCTTATACTTAACTTTAGTCATGACAGCCTCCTCTATTAACTTTAGTTATTCTACCATATAAAAAGCGCAAATGTGGACTTAGAAATAAAAGAGAGGGATTTCTTAAAAAAATTCTTTGAACTAAAAATTAACGGGAAAAGCAAAAAATCTCAAAGTTATCTACTTCGAGATTTTCAAAATATAATTAATATTTATTTTCCCTATTAATTTGCAGCAATAAATTGTAAAGTGACCCATACAAATTTGAATCGTTCCTAAAATGAGCAGAAACAATGGCAGGCTTAGTTAAAGTATTTCCTATAATAGGGTTCTTTTCCTGTACCAATTTGTCATATTCTTTGTTAATACCACTTATTAAAATTGGTTGGGCACTGATACCACCACCAATAGCAATTTTTTCAACATCTACTACGGTTTGGATATTGAGAATTAAACCAGCTATTGTAAGACAATAGTTCTGAAAGATATTTACCGCGTCAGGTGACTTCTCCTTAATTGCCTCAAAAGCATGAAGTCCATCATTTTCTTTAGGATAATTAAGTTTGTGGTTTATCTTTTTAATAAAATTGACGGCAGAGCCAATGTTACCCAAAGAGCCTTGCATATTATCTGGGTGAGATAAATCATTAATCATAAAACTTAATTCACCAGCCTGATAATGTGTTCCTCTTAATAAGTGACCATCAATAATTATGCCACCGCCAACTCCTGTTCCCAAAGTAATAGCGGCACAATTTTGTTCACCTTTTAGACTCCCCAACCAGTTTTCAGCTAGAACACTGGCTTTACCATCATTAATAACAGCAACTGCTATGTGATACTTTTTACCATATATTTCGGCAAAGTCAATGCCATCTAAAAATGGTAAGGCCCCGCCAAATCTAATTTTAGTATTTTCAATTTTACCAGGAGCACAAAAGCCGATGCCCTTGATATCTGAAATATAGCGGTTAACAATCTGGTCAATATTTTCTAAAAACTTTGCTTTATCTTGATCAGTAGCAATTTTATCTTTTTCAATTATATTTCCAGCAGAATCTAATTTAGCAAATTTAATTTCAGTTCCACCAATATCAATGCTCAAATAATTTTTCATAAATCTCTTCCATATAATGACAAAATCAATAAAATCGTTTAGCTTTAAAGCTAGCACAATCCAGCACTAAAAATTTTACACCAAAACAGTTTTAAATTTGAAATATAATTTATTACTTGGTGTTTAAATTTTATTTCAACAAGTTGTTCATTATAGCAAAATTTACAATTTTAGAACAGCTTTTATTTATGCTGCTTAAAAAGCCACGGTAAAAGCTCAGGATTATTATATGCATATGCCCAGCTAGCATGTGGATTTGGTCTCACTTTCCCTTTAGGGAAAATTGTCACCTTCAGTTTCTTTCCCCCAGCGTTTTTAATTGCCTCCTCAGCTTTTTTAGTGCCTAAAACCCCTACTACCGGATCATCTTCAGCATGAAAAGCCCAGATCGGTAGTTGCGCCAAGGACTGTCCTTCTTCACCCGTAGCCAACATATATCTGCCCTTTCCTTGTTCTCCATAACCTTTTTTGCCATCTTCATAGACATAGCCTGAACAAGGAACGAGTGCTGCAAACAAATCAGGATAATTAGCTCCCAAAAACCAGGTAGTAGAGGCACCATTTGAAAGTCCTGTTAGATAAATTCGTTTTGAATCAATATTATATTCTTTTGTTATCTGTTTCAATAATTGAAACAGAGCAGCGCGAAATTCTTTTCTAAACCAACCATTTAATGTCGGTGCCCAGGTAGCTTGGGGAACCAAAATTACAGCATTCTCTTTTTCCTTAGCATATGTATATATGGTCTTAGGGACATCATTTCCTAAAAGAGGCATACCATTATAAAAGCCGCGTTCACCTGAACCATGTAAAAATACTACCAAAGGCCTGGGAACATTTTTATTACCAGAAGCATAAATTGAATAGCTTAACTGTACTTTATCGGTTTGTATGATTTTTTCTGCAAAATCTTTTAAGAAAGGATCTTTGCGGTATTCTGCTGCAATATGTGGTAAATGATTTTTAACTTGAACAAGAATATTAGGCAATGATACATTATTAATAAATTTCTCGGCATCAAAGCTTAAAACTGACAATTCACTCATTTCTTCAAAGTAATAAATTAAGCTATTTGATTTTTCTTCAACATTTCTAATATTAATTTCTTTATTATTTACCGTAAAAGAAACGTCCTTTTCTAGTTTTTTTAAATCAGTATCAGACTTGAGCATAGCACTAGTGACAAAAGTGCCATTATCTGTAACTTCTTCTTGGTAAATTATATTAATATTCATTTTGTGATACCTGCCTTAATTTCTTTTTGCTAACTTATTGCGTAAAACTGCTAGTATTATAAAAACTATTCCCACGAACACCAGGTACCACATTCCTATTTTAATAATAGCAATTGGGCCGGAAACACCTAAAATGGATGCTGTCAGCGCCATTGTATATGGGGAAAGGAATGCTCCCCCATTATTAAATACCTTAGCAAGAGAGAGGAAAAAGTCTTTCGAAGTTGCGGGCACATCTTCCATTACTGCGCCATAAATGTAAGGAAAAATGATATTAGTGGCCGAAATAATCATCATTGAAATTGTAAATACCAGCATGTTAGGCGAATGTATGATGCCCCAATAACCGATAATACCTAAGACCATTGCAAATACAGGAGTATAATGTTTCAGCACTTTATAAATTTTGCCGTAAAAAGCGGTAAAAACAGCTCCCACAAGACCAGCCAAAGCTAAAGAGGTGGAAAAGAATTCCTGATGATTCAAATTTAATTGCTGGATTACTAGTGGCGCATCAGTTTGTTGCGGCATAATGGCATTGAAATAAACAAAAGACATCAAAATAGCTATTAAAGCCAAAACTGGTACATTTGTGGTCTTTTTTTCAGCTTTAGCATTTTTGAGAATTTCTTTTTGTTCGGCCTGTATTCGGTTTTCAGTACTTTGTGTATATCCCAAGGCAAAAAGAATAATAATTGGGATAAAAAGCAAATAAACTAAGTATGCCGCATGCCAATTTATTCCCAGTAATAGTCCAGCAACAAAAACTGCTAGGCTTTGGCCAAATGTTTGAATAGCCGACTGGTATCCCAGAAGTGTCCTTTGTTCATCTCCTGACCAAATATCACCTATTAAACTCGCAGTTGAGGTGGAATAAAGTCCATTACCCATTCCGAGAACAAATCTCGATACCTGAATTACATGAAAATTATTTATAAAAAATGGTAAGGTTCCACCAATTAAACCTAAAAATAGCCCCAGCAAAACGGTTTTGCGCTTACCTAAATATTTAATAAAAATAGATGACAAAAGCACAAAAATTACCATTCCGATTGATGGTATAGTCAGTAAAGCCTTCACATTTGCTGATCCTTCACCTGAAAACTGCTTTTCCATCATTGGCATCGTACCAGAAACTGCACTGGCAGCTGTCAATAAGGTTGAAATAGCTAAAATACCTATTTTTAAAAGCGGCTTATTTTTATCAATTTTAATAGTCATAGCTCCTCCTTAATATGTAATCGCTTGCATTAACTACACACTAAGTATAGGGAAAATGTGCTTTACAAAGTTTAAAAAATTAACTTATAATAGGCAAATTATTGACTTTTTAATTGTTCACGATATTGTTTAGGAGAAACTTGGTATATTTTTTTAAATAGCTTTTGTAGGCTCTTAACATTAGCAAAGCCACAATGATCGGCAATAATATTAATGGGTAAGTTGGTATTGGCAATTTCCTGATAAGCATATTGTAATCTAATCAATTGGAGGTAATGCATAAGACTTGTATGAACCTCCTTTTCAAAAAGACGATCAAGATAATTTTTAGAGAAATTAAAGTGTTTTGCTATATCGCTAAGTGTCAAATTTTCGGTAAAATTTTGCGAAAGATAAGCAATAATTTCTTTAACTTTATCCTGTTTTTTAACCTCATTAAATGTCAGAACTTCGCTTTTTTGAACTAAAAAATCTTTCAGAAGATGCGAAAATAGTAAATAAAAGTGCCCGAGAATTTCAATTTGAGCATAGTGATTATCCTTCTTCGTCCATAAATAATAAATGGCCGCTAATTCCTTTTTAATAATTTTATTTTTCTTAGGATCGGTATGTTGGGAAACAAAATAGTAATTAGCAATATTAGGCACCATCTTTTTCATGGTTTTTGCAGGAATTAAAAGAGTGAGCGATCTTCTTTTGTCACCTGGAGCAATGTTTTCAACACCATGAACTTCTCCAGAATTTATAATTATGAAATC
Source organism: Lactobacillus sp. ESL0259 (assembly GCF_003693045.1). Lineage (NCBI taxonomy): Bacteria > Bacillati > Bacillota > Bacilli > Lactobacillales > Lactobacillaceae > Lactobacillus > Lactobacillus sp. ESL0259. The sequence continues at coordinate 232,899 of NZ_REHP01000006.1, forward strand.
TCCATCTTTTAAATGAGTTTTATGACCTGAAACAAAATAGTCACCATCACCGTGTACTGTATAATCAATTTCGAGAGATTGATGCCAGTGCTTAGTGATTTGAATAACAGACTTGTTATGAATAATGATTTTAAACGGTAAAATTCCTTGTGTAATGACTATTTCGTGTCGAAACATTTTAATTGCCCCCTCCAGGTAAATAGCCGCTTGCTAATAGAAAATGGCGTAAAAGTTGGTTGAACTGGCTTGGTACTTCTGCCATTATATCATGTCCACAGTTATCCAAAATGGCACACTTAATGTGTAGATTATTTAGACACATCCACTCGGCAAATTTTGCATTGTAATATGGACTTTGTCGGGAAGCAAAAACAGCCATTTTACGATCAGTATATTTTATAAGATCGCGCCAATCATATTGAATATGCTCTTGTAAAAGGTCCAGATTGCTTTGTCTATTAAAAGGGAACTTTCTTTTAATTAAATTAAGTCTATGAGTTACATCCGAATCAAGTCCATGTAAAGTTTCCTGAGTATTCGGAGCTTTTTGACATTGAGTTTTGTAATTTTGAGCAGTGAAATTCATAAAGCCAAAATGCCAATTTGTCGTGTTTAGCATATATGGACTCTGATCAACAATACAAGCTAAATCAATTAAGCTTGGTTTGCTATCAATTAAAGCAAATAAAACGCTGCCTCCCATTGAGTGACCAATAAAAGCAGCGTGATTAATTGCAAGAAAATCCAACAATTCAATTAGATCAGTAGTTAATCGCCTAAGAGTATGACCACATGCCGTCCGCTCACTTTGACCCATGTTACGATGATCATAAGTTAAGACCTGGTAACCCATATCCACTAAATAAGAGATTTGTTTCAGCCAAATTTCTTGATAACCTCCAAAACCGGTTATTAGCACTATTGGTTTACCTTTGCCGTAGAGATGAAAATTTAAATTTATACCGTCTTTTGTTTGATAATAGCTCATCTAGTTTACCTTTAAAAAATGCCATGGATCAGCCGTAAGGACTGGGCCAGCAGTTGTCTTGACTAATACTTTGGGACTACGGTTTGCTGCGTATTCTGCTAACGCAAACCCATTTTGTCCTTTAACTACCTGAACATCTGCATGAACTTGATATTGGTTTAGCATGGTCAATAATTTTCTAGACTGTTCAATATTAATCTTTCTTTTTGCAACTAAAATTATGTCTAAATCACTTCTATGATTTAAATTATTTTGTACCATAGCAATACCTGTTGCCATTTCATAAGCCAAGGAACCACCAATACCCCAACTATATTTCCTTAATAAGGGACATATTTTTTCTAGAGCTTGAAACTGAGGCAGTTTCCGCCTTTCAGGAGTCAAAATTTCCCATGATTTGTTTTTTATAAAATAAGCTGGACTATAACAATTTATTACTCGCTTTTTCACTAAAAATCCAGCTAAGCGCTGACTCCTACGACTTCCTCTCAGACCCACAGGAATAAGACCCTGCTTTGCAAGCCCACGTCTGACAACAACGATTTTTGCTTTAGACAAAGAATCCTTTGCCCAGTCAGGTAAAGGATTCCCTTTTAAAATTAAATCATGGTTGTCATTGAATGTTAGCAAGTCATGTGGCCAAACTTGTTTTATTTCTTCCATTGATCAAACACAATCCTACGCATTTGGTTTGTTGCTTTTCGTCCACTTTCAACAGCAATTGGGGTCTCATATCTAAAACTTAAATCAGTTGGTTGATTCTTTGTGCTTGCAATTGCTTCATCAATAATTGTTTCAATCTTTTGAGTTGCTTCCACATTAGCATCCCATGAAGAAACGTCAGGCACTAACTTGTATAAAGCACCAAGTTTTTCATAATTATGAATATCATAGGCCATTGCTGGAACGTGCTTAGTAGCCTCTTCAAGTTCCGCAATTGTACGCTCAGTAATCCGAGCGGCAGAAGCTTTAGACATGGCCTGGATTGTGATTGAATCGTCTGCTAAAGCAATAATGCGATTTGATTGCAATCCGTGGGCCAAAAATCCACCTGAAACAGCATCACCAGGAATAAAGGCAATTACGGGATGCCCAGATTGACGGGCTTTTGCGTAAGCCGCAGCAGCAGATGCCAAACTTATATGAATACCAATTAATTCCTCTTTATAACCATAAGCCTGACTTGGTACATCCACCACTAAAACCAGCGGACGCTTTGTCTGCTTATCTTTATCTTCTGCAACAATCTGGTTAACAACTTTAGCTACTAAGAAACCTTCCTGTAAGCCAACTTCACCTTCTCGTACTCGAGGAAAACGATTATGCTCATCAGGAACAATAGCAATATATTCTTTCCCATCTTTTGCAGCATGAAGAACCGTAGAGTAATTAGATTCAGCATTTTCAATTCCTGTCAGTTTTTCAAACCAGAGTCGACCACGTGATTTTGTTTTTGGTTGTTTACTTGCATGAGCTTCTTGAACTTCATGCTCTACTGGATTGTTTGCCGCAAATAAATTACTATACTCCTTGGTATCTAGGGGTTGAGTAAAATCAATTTTATCTATTAAAGAAAGATAAAAATCAGCTTGCTCAGTTCTATGTGCATCCTTATTTTCCATAATTGCATTTGAAATAGCTTCTTTAATGGCTGCAACATCATCTGTAACGACTTCATCAGCAATGCCAGTTTTAACCCTTTGACGTGTGCCTAAAGTGTCCCATATTAAATTCTTATCACTTGAATCAAATTCTCTAACACCAGCTTCTTGCTCTATAACTTCTGGGCCATTCAGCGCAATCCTGGCTTTTGGAGTTGTAATAAGGTATGAGAGAATTGCACTTGTAATAGACATGCCGCCAAAACTACCTACTCTTCCAGGTACAACACCTATTACCGGCACATATTTCTTGAGAGCAATAACTGCATTTTGTATTTCTGAAATTGACAACAACCCGTAATTAGCTTCCTGCAAACGTACGCCACCAGTATCAAGGATAATAATTGGATACTCTTTTTCACCTTTTTTATTATCCTCAAGCGTTTTTTCTAAGGCAGCTACAATTTTTGCACCAGAAACCTCACCAATTCCGCCTCCTTGAAAGCTTCCTTCAATTGAGATTATAACGGCATCCTTTTTGTTTAATTTACCTTTGACGACAATCACACCATCATCACTTTCAGGAACAATGTTTTGTGGTTCCAAATGTGGTGAAATGAAATCAAATTCAGGGCCAACAATTTCGCGGCCTGAATTTTCATCAAGTAAACTAAAAGCACGTTGACGTCCATTCAATTCTACAAAACTATTTTTCATCGTTTAATGCCTCCATTGCTTGAGTGAGGCGAAGATTAACCACGCCTGGGGTCGCTCCAAAATCATGAATAACAAATTTACCCTTTAAAGGATAACGAGTAAAAAAGCGATCAAGAACATTATGCCAAACTTCTTTGAACCCATCACTACCAGTTACGATGTCTACCGTTGTCTTCTCGGCCGGATAAAGTAAGATTTCCAAGTCTCCGGAAGCCACTACACCAACATGAACAAATTTTTTTACAGTTTCTGAATTTTGATAAGTAAAATTAAGTTTCTCCATTTTATTGACCTCCATTATGACCATGATCTGAACTTAGCCGGTGGATTGTATAAACCGTGTGACCATTCGACCAGATCATCCATTGTTTGAGCAGCTAGTAATGAGCGTTTAGCATCTTGTCTGCGAACTCCTAAGTCTTCAGGCAAAGCAACAATCCCTTGGGCGCGCAATTTCTTAACCTCTGCAGAATCAGAACGAAGCCCAATAGGAGTGACACCGGCAATTGCTTCAATAGCAGCTTTACGCTCTTGCATACTATCTGTTTTATAAAGATATGCAATCCCTTCTTCAGTCACAATATGCGTGGTATCTTCTGTGTAAATCATGATTGGCACATTAGCTAGTTTTGCTTCTTTTCTAACTTCCTCTGCGTCCAAATGATCGACAAAAACTGGTTTTTTATTTGAACCAAAGGTTTCAACCATTTGTACCACTAATTTTTGACCTTTTGCTAACGGATTATCAGCCGGCTTTAAGCTTTGCCAGGCTGCAGTCGAATGCCGTCTCCCTGTTGGATTTGAGCCCATGTTAGGAGCACCACCAAAGCCTGATAAACGACCATGAGTAACGGTAGAAGAGTTGCCCCACTGATCAATTTGCAAAGTTGAGCCAACAAACATATCGCAGGCATATTGACCAGCTACCTGCCCAAGAGCACGGTTAGAACGCATAGTGCCGTCTTTACCCACAAAGAAAATGTCAGGACGAGCAGCAATATATTTTTCCATACCAACTTCTCCGCCGAATGAATGGATCGAATCGACCCAGCCACTTTCAATTGCAGGAATTAAAGTTGGAGTCGGGTTCAGTTCCCAGTTACGACAAATTTTACCTTTAAGGCCTAACTGCTCGCCATATGTTGGTAGTAAAAGCTCAATGGCAGAAGTATTAAAGCCGACACCATGGTTAAGAGTTTGAACATTATGTTTTTCATAAATTCCGCGAATTGCCATCATTCCCATCAAAATTTGCAATTCACTAATTGCTTGGGGGTCACGCGTAAACAAGGGTTCAAGTTGATAAGGCTTATCTGCAGGAATGACTACATCTACCCAATCAGCTGGAATATCTACCCGAGGAACCTTATCAACAATCTCATTTGCCTGCACAATGACAATTCCATCATGAAAAGCTGCTGCTTCAACTATCGTAGGTGTTTCTTCAGTGTTAAAGCCAGTATATAAATTACCTTCATGGTCAACTTTGTCCGCTGCTACTAAAACAACATTTGGAATTAAATCAATGAACAAACGCCCAAAAAGCTCTAGATAAGTATGAATGTCACCTACTTTCATGGTCCCATCGGCAATCATCTGTGATACTCGCGTACTTTGTGGGCCAGCATATGAAAAGTCCATTTTAGTAGCAATACCTAAATCAAAAATATCAAGATGTTCCGGCCTGGAAATGCTGGACATAATCATATGCAAATCATGAACTTTTTCCGCATCTACTTTAGCTAGGGCTTCAGACAAGAAGGAAGCCTGTTTCTGGTTATCACCTTCTAAAACCACTTTATCCTGAGGCTTAATTAAAGTCTCAAGAACCTTAACAACATCTTCCGTTTGAGCAAATTTACCATCCAGAAGCTTACTTGCACTATTTAGCCGAGCAAGCTTTGCATCTCGATGAGAATGCCAATTTCTTTCACTCATTTTATTATCCTTTCCATTTATTTAGTAAAAAGTCGGCATCTGACACTGACATTTCACTTAAAACAATATTAGCTATTTGATCTGTTTTCATTTTTAATAATTTGGTAAACGCGTTCCCGGGAGAGAACTCAATACTAATTTGAGGATTATACTCAAGCGCCACATCGATCATTGTTTCCCAAAAAACTGGATGGATTAAATTATTTGCTAAATCATATTTAACTTCTTCAGCTTTTTTCACAGGATGACCATTATTATTTGCTAGATAAATACAGTCAGGATCCAGCAAGTTCAGCTTTGTTATTTCCTGACTCATTTTATTTGCTACTTTTGCCATTAAAGGCGAATGTGATGGGTTGGGAACGCGCAACAATTTAGCCTTTGTCGCACCACTTTTAGTAGCAAAATTTAGTACCTGCTTAATGGCAGAAAGCTTGCCTGACAATGTGTTTTGCAATTCCGAATTTTGATTGGACAAATATACCGGATTTTCTGACGTATGTATAGTTTTAACCATTTCAGCAACTTCTTGCCGAGATAAACCTACTATTACTCCCATACCATAGCCTTCTGGATAAGAAGACTGCATTAATTTTGCCCTTAAACTAACTAATTTAAAAACATCCTCTTTAGTAATTACATTTGCGGCATAAGCAGCGCCAAAAACTCCGAGAGAATGACCCGCAACAAGATCTGGTTGCCAACCCATTTTTTTAAGTTGATCAACCTCGCTAACTTGCAAAAGCAATATACTTAGCTGTATCTGTTGTGAATCTTGGTAGCCTTCTAAACTGTCTGTTAACTTCACTCCCGTCCAATTTTCAACTTTTAATTTCAAATCTGGGTCTATATCTTCTAACATACCTGGGTTTTGACCTCCCTGCCCAGGAAACAACCACAAACACTTCACGTTATCACCTCTTTGGATCTCACAATATTAGTTTAATCCCATTTAATAACCATTTATAATAGAAAATAGGAATAATAGTTAACTAAAAAGTTATTAATGAAGGTAAAAAATGAACTTAACAGGTCTGAAGTATTTTGTCAGTGTTGCAAGCCTTGGATCAGTTACTGAAGCTGCTAAAAGGGCGTTTGTAAGTGAATCGGCAATTAGTAAAACGATTAAACAACTTGAAGAAGAAATTGGGGTTAAGTTGTTTGATCGTCAAGGAAGAACTATTAAATTGAATCAACAAGGAAAAGTTTTTTACACGTATGTTTCTGACAGCCTTAATTTATTGAATCGTGGCATAAACGCTGTTAGGGTTAATTCTATAAACAAAATCAGTGAAATTAACGTACTTTTTACCGTAGGTTCTCCCTTAATTCCAATTATTGCTTTAAAAATGCAAAAATTACTGCCCAATGTCAGTTTGAACATTCATCAAAGGACAACCTTTGCCAAGGATCTCAAGCAATTCGATTTTATTATTTCTTCAAATAAGATCGCCGATTTTACGACAATTCCACTTTTAAGAGAAGAAATTGTAATTGGCTGGAAAAGAAACTTTATGCGAAAAAAGAATATGTTTAATATCACTGAACTAGAAAATTTTACTTTTGTAGGTGAAAATGACGAAACAGAATTACAGCAAACTATCAATAAATTTATGCTCAGTAATGATTTAAAATTGAATTTTAAATACCAGTCAGATGAACCAGCGACTGTTAGAGAAATGATCATTGCTGGATTAGGAATAGGTTTTATTCCTTCAGTAACTTGGGGAGAATACTTTAAAAATTCTAATGCAATTGATATTGCCAGAATTATTCCTAAATCTCCTCATCGCATAATTTATTTAAACACGCCACACCAGACATTAACTGACACGCAAAGATTGTTCAGTAATGAAATTGCCAATGTATTAGTAGAAGCACAATCATATTAAATTACAGAAAATGAGCTTGCATTTTTTTAAAAAAGCGCATATATTGAATTTAACTTCTTAGGGATCTCACAAATCTACTAAGAAAGGTCTTAAATAAAATGGATAAATATCATTATCCGGCATACGAAATAGCTGACATAGGTGATTACCTGAAGGTTTTTGCTTGCAGCGCCGTTATGTCTCAACCAATAATGTCCTTAATTATGGGAGTGGGACAACCATATAATACGCAAGATATTTTTGGCGTTATGTATAATTTGGTTAAGTACACTGCTCCAGCATTTATCTTTGGCATTTTGTATACAACTATTCGTACTAACGATATAGCAGGCAATTTTTCATATCAAAAACATTTACGAGCAAACTGGTCAAATTTGTTTGTTCCTACAATCTGGTGGACTTTGATCTACTTGTTGGGAATGCCCTGGCTTCAGCAAATAAGAAAGTTCAATAATTTTGGTACATTTTGCTGGCAATTTGTCAACGGTAACGCTGCTCCTCATCTATGGTATAACACCATGATGTTACAATTTATAATTTTGATGCCAATTTTCTGGGGAATCAGTCGTTATGTTGCTAACAACGTAAAACGGGGTTTATCAGTTGCCGGTATTACGTTTGTTTTGTATTTTTTCTGGCTGTGGTTTTATGACTTTTACGTTTTTCATGGGCCACACGAAAAAAGCTGGTATCTGCTGGATCGTATTTTCATTTCGTTTGTGATTTACGGTGTTTTTGGTGTATTGGCGTGGCAATTTAGGGATTACGTTAACACGTTTCTATATAAGTTTTGGTGGCTAATTTTAGTTGTTTTTGCTGCATGCTTTTTCTGGACTAATTTTGAATTACATGGCTTTGGCCATCCGGTTCTTTTTGCAAATGCGCCTTATTATAAACCATCAATGACATTTTATTGCTTGGCTGTAATTGCTTTGGTAGCTGCACTATGTCTATTTAATATCAGGCACAAATTGGAGAAATGTTTAAAATTTTTTCACTTTTTAGCAACCTATGCCTATAGAGCATATTTATCAAATGTGTTTTGGAATCAACTGCTGTGGCGTGGCTTAAATATGAGTTATCATGCTGTTTATCACCCATTTCTAACCTTTTTTGGCATGTGGGTACTGACATGGACATTATCCTTCACTTCAGCATATTTTCTTCATATTTGGTGGTCAAAAGCAAAAAAGTTCTTAAGCGGGTTTAGTCTAAAATAATAAATATTTCTAACCAAAAAGCACCTTGACACTAAAAAGAGTCAAAGTGCTTTATTTTTTTACTTTTTTACTATAGAAGCAATGCCTGCCATAATATTTAAGTACTGCTTTTCATTTTCTACAAAAGAATCATTGTTAACAATAATATCTGCTATGTCCTTTACTTTTAGTGCCCCATGCTTGATTTTGAACTGATCCTTATTTTTGGTCCGTTCTACTATTTCATCAAAAGTAAAATTCTCGCCGTTATCAATTGTTTGCTTTTGATATTCTCTTTGTGCGCGAACTTCAAGAGGCGCTTCAATGTAAATGTTCATCATTTTAGGACCCAGTTCTTTTTTTAGATAAACACCCAATTCTGAACGGTATAGGCTTTCTATTGATGCATAATGAATATTTTCTTCTTGCATTTTACCTATTAAACGGTATAAGAACTCTTTAAACACTTGTTCAGTGTCTTTAGCATAAAGATTGGTAAAATCTTGTTCTGATGGATGTCCAGTGAACTGATAATTACGTTCTATCATCATTTCTTTTTCTATTGCAATGATCTTCATTCGTTTAATACCAATGCTGTCAAAATAGATTCCAGCGGCAGATTTACCGCATTCACTTAATCCACCTAACGAAAACATACCTTTGACAAAATTTTTACGATTTTCAAAATCTTGCTCAGTAAATTCCATTTTCACGCCTCCATTAAAAACTAAAATACTGCGCTGTAAATTAACAGTGCAGTTTTAAAGTATACACGGAATGCTAATATTTTGCAAGCGATTTCATGATAAATCAGGTGATTTTCATTACAAATTCGGCTCCGTCTGGAGTAGACAAGAAAATAGCTCCAGCTATTAATAAGAAACCGACCAAAAAAGCAATATACTTTGTTGTTTTAGAAAATCTACCAGCAAAACCAAGATATATTAGTATTGCTCCAAAGGCAAGACCTAAAACCATAATCCAAAACTTCATAAATTTCCTCCTATGTTACTATTTTCACCACTTACTTTTGATTGGTATCCAGGCCTCATCATATCTGATATGCTTTTGCGAATTATCTAAGACTAAAAGTAAGGAAGTTATGATATCACCATTTAAGAGATAATTATTTTCTTTTAAATAAGATCTTATAGAATTTAACCACCCCTTATTATCAATATTTTGAGCATTACCCACTACAACTGTATGCAAGCAAGTTTTGGAAGGGATAGTATTAACACGATTACTATTTTTTAAACCAAAAGCTTTAAAATATTTTTCGCTGATTAGCATTTCAATTTCTGGTTCAATTTTTGATGTTTTATTCAAAATATCCTTTTTTCTATAACGGATTGAGCCATTCGTTATCGGCATTAACTCATTCCAAGTGCGATATTCATCTGTTTGTTCTTTATTACTTTTATGAGGACCGTCCATTTCTCGTAAAAACAATGTTTTTAATGTTGGTGATTTTGTTATTTCAAAAAAACTGTGATAGTTCAAAACTTTTTGTAAAAGCTTTATGTTGTGAGTCATTACTTCTATAGAAGCGTTGATACGTTCAAATTCTTTTTCAGAATCATGCAAATTTTTTACTAAAAACTTTAAAGCAATTTGTTCATTTGAAGCGTTTAAGACATCCAGTGTTTCATTAAGAGTTAAACCCGACTGACTAAGATACCTAGCCGTGAAAATTCGATATGTATCATTTAAATTAAATTGTCTCTGATTATTATTGCCAACTCTTTTAGGGTTGATTAATTTTTTTCTCTCATAATATTCTATACCCTTAATGGAAATCCCAAAATACTTACCCAGCTGTGAAGAAGTATAGACATAGGGATACGCTTTATGATCTATCATTTTTCTACTTCCTTTGTATGCTTATAGCTATATTAAAGCAGAAAAAAAGACTTTAACATATTTTGTCAAAATCTTTTTAAATTTTTTTAACTAGTTTTCATTCAATTTAGAAACAGCATCTTTAGCTGCAGCGCGTCCAAATACTCCACAATTTAATAATGACATACCATCTCCAAAATAATCGATTCCCATGACTCCACTGTCAGCACATGAACCGGCTGCGTATAATCCTGGAACGGGCTTTTCAGTATTATCGAGCACCTGACCGTTTTCATTAATTTTTGCTCCAGTATAGCCATCAGTACAAATCTGTGGCATTCTTAAAATATAAAACGGCGCGGTAATTTTAATCATGTTCTCTCCATTTTTGTGGAAGTCCTCATCTTTTCCTTTTTCACAGAGTACATTGTATCGCGAGACTGTTTCTTTTAATTTATCAGGTTTAATTCCAACATCTTGTGCTAATTTTTCAATACTATCTTCTTTATAACCAAAGTTTTTACCCTGAATTGTTTTTTTAGTTAGACCTAATTCAGTCATAACTGGGTATTTTTCTGCTGTCTTTTGCCCATAAACGGCATAGCCTTCATCGTAACCATTACGCCAACATCTTTTAGTAAACTCAAATGTAAAATCATCTTCAGAAACCAGTCTTTGACCGCCACCATCAACACATAGGACATCATAGTTTGGTAAAGTAGGAGATTCAGGAATTGCCTCAGGGAATTTATCCCCAAAAGAGACACCGTAAAAGTAATACATAAATTGCAAATAAGGAACATTTATTATTTTGGCATTAACCTGCTTGAAAAAGTTCAAAGCTGATCCATCGCCATTGCCAACTATTATCTCTATATTGGTCATTTTAGGATTAAGTTCCTTAATTTTTGCCATATTTGCGGTATAAGAACCTGTTCCAATTATTACCGCTGACGCATAGATCGACAGTTTATCACCATCTACAGTAGTTGCTTTAACACCTTTAACTTTTCCATCTTCCACGATTAGCTCATCTACTTTTATTCCCAATCGCAGATCTACACCTTTTGCTTTGGCTGAATCAACCAGAGCATGAATTAAAGTGGTTCCCATACCTTTAATAGTGTGAGCGCGTTTTGTTAATCTTGGCTTTTTAGGAGCTATATTAACCACTTTATCCCATTTTATTCCCTGATTTTCTAAAAACGAAATATAATCTGCAGACTCATTAGCTAGCTTGCGTAACAATTTGGGTTCAATATTTGGCTCATCACCATAAACAGTCATTAAATCATTATAAAAGTCATCGGCTGAGTCCATAATCCCCCTTCTCTTTTGTTCATCCGTATCAGCACCCATGACAAATCCTTGAGCACGGGTAGTAGAGCTGCTATAAGTTTGTCCCGCTTCAAGAAGGACTACTCTAGCACCTTCATCTGCTGCTTCAATTGCTGCACTAAATCCTGATAGCCCTGCTCCAATAGCTATAATATCTGTATGTATTTCCTTATGTTTAGCAATGGGCTTTTGAATTTTACGATTTGCAAAAGACTCAGGGTTACCACCCGCTTTTGAAATTGCTTTTGCAACACCAGAAAGGTATGCATTTGAAGAAACTGTTGCACTAGTAATCACATCAACAGTAGTAGACTGATTCTTTATTATTTTATTCTTTAATAGATCAAATGCCATTCCGCCAATTACTGGTGTATCAGTATATTCTGGTACAACAATATTTGTAATTCTATTATCTTTAAATGTGACATTGATCGATGCCCTGCCAGTACCAGGCAGTCCCTGGTTTTCTTTAAAAGACTTTACTTCAACTGTATAATTACCATCTTTTACAGTAGTTTCTGTTCCGACTTCTACACCATTTAACTGATTCTCAATATCTTTTAGAGCTTCGTTAAAGCCCTTAGAAGTTCTTGATGCTCCAGAAATCACATCAACTTGAAATTTTTTACTTTTATTTGCAGCATCTACAAGTTTTGGTAGGGCTTTTTCACCGACATCTTTGGTTTCATCACTTGAAACTAACTCTATTTCACTTAATTTATTGTCAGCAAATTCTCCTTTTAAAACTATCTGACTTTTAAATCCCTGGCCTTTACCTACAAATGATTTCTTAGTCATCTTTAAATCTCCTTATTAAATATCTTTTACAAATTTATTTTAATTGATGAAGTAACTTCATCGTCAAGATCATAAGTGATAAAAGTCACAATTTTTATAAAAAAGTATCTTGCTGCCAGTGCAACAAGATACAGTGCCAATTTTTATAAAAGCTCTAGCACTTAAATACATTTCACTTTCCTATGTGATTTTCATTATAAAGTCCGCTCCGTCTGGTGTAGCTATAAAAATGGCTCCAGCTAACAGTAAAAATCCTGCTAAAAAAGCAATATATTTTGTTGTTTTAGAAAGCCGACCAGCAAAGCTAAGGTATATTAGTATTGCTCCGAAAATTAGTGAAAGAATCATAACCCAGAAACCCATAAATATCACCTCGTTTTAAATAAATCTAGTTATAAACAAAATTTTGTCCTTTAATAAATACTACACTAATTCTAAAAGAAATTCCGCAATAAATGTAAATTGCTTTTAAAAATAAAAGAAAATTTAAGTTTTTTTGTTGAGATAGCTGTTTATTTTATACGTTATCTTGTTTTTTCTTATCATTTAGGATTGATTAAGATTTTTGTTACCTTAAAATGAGCGTTCAACTGAATACAAAAAGCCCTCATCAATAGAGATGAGAGCTTTTCATCAGATAATTTTATCAAAAATATCTATTGCATTTGTTCTTTTACTTCAGCAGCAAAGTCTTCTTGCTTCTTTTCAATACCTTCGCCAACTTCATAGCGCTTGTAGCCGACAACTTCGCAGCCTTCTGATTTAGCATATTCTGCTACAGTCATATCGCCATCTTTAACATAAGGTTGGTCTACTAAACAAATTTCACTAAGATACTTGTTTACTCTACCTTCAACAATCTTAGGAATAATCTTAGCAGGTTTGCCTTCATTTTCAGTTTCCTTAGTGAAAACTTCTTTTTGACGATCAAAGTCAGCCTTTGGTACAGAATCTTTGTTCAAGTATTCTGGATTAATTGCCGCAACGTGCATGGCAATGTTTTTAGCTGCTTCTTCACTGTTTCCTTTTAAGATAACAACCGAAACAATTGCACCACCATTATGCTTGTATGCACCAAAGACTTCATCATCATTTTTAGTAATTAAATCAAATCTTCTTAAAGTGATTTTTTCACCAATAACTGCTGTTAAATTAGTGATAGCATCACCAATTGTTGAATCACCTAGCGGAGCTTTCAATGCTTCGTCAACATTTGCTGGTTTCGCTGCCAAAATAGCTTTGGTAACATCATCTACCAACTTAATGAATTTATCATTAGATGAAACAAAGTCAGTTTCTGAGTTGACTTCAACCACAACTGCATCGTTGCCATCAAAAGCATATTCAGCAAGACCTTCGGCTGCGATACGGCCACTCTTCTTAGCAGCTTTAGCAACGCCATTTTCTCTTAAAATGTCAATTGCTTTTTCAATATCACCATCAGCTTTAACCAAAGCCTTCTTGGAATCCATCATGCCAGCACCTGTGCGGTCACGTAATTCTTTTACTTGTTTAGCAGTAATACTTGCCATTATTTTTCCTTCCAAATAAAAACTTATTGATAATTAAAAACTAGTCTTCATCTGAGTCAGAAGTTTCTTCAGCTTCTACTGCTTTTTCTGCATCATTTTCAGTATCAGCATGCTTTTCTTCTGCACCCTTAGCCATTTCAGCCTCGGCATCATCGTCATCTTGACCTTGTTTACCTTCAATAACAGCGTCAGCCATGGCACCAGTAATTAAACGAATTGCACGGATAGCGTCATCATTTGCAGGAATGACTACGTCAACTGGATCTGGATCAGTGTTAGTGTCAACCATAGCAACAACAGGAATACCAAGAATGTTAGCTTCGTGAACAGCAATCTTTTCTTTCTTAGGATCAACTACGAATAAAACATCAGGAATTCTAGGCATATCTTCAATACCACCTAAGAATCTTTCCAATTTATCCTTTTCTTTAGTTAAAAGAGAAGCTTCCTTCTTTGGCAACACATCAAATGTGCCATCTTCTGACATCTTCTTTAAATCTTTCAATCTTTGTACTCGGCTTTGGATAGTCTTCCAGTTAGTCAAGGTACCACCTAACCAACGTTGGTTAACGTAGTATTGGCCAGCACGAGTAGCTTCCTCAGCGATTGAATCTTGTGCTTGCTTCTTAGTACCAACAAAAAGAATAACGCCACCATTTTGAGCAACGGCTCTAACAAAGGCATAAGCATCATCCAACATTTTGATGGTTTTTTGCAAATCAATGATGTAGATACCATTTCTTTGGGTGAAGATATAAGGAGCCATCTTAGGATCCCATCTTCTGGTTTGGTGACCAAAATGGACACCAGCTTCAAGCAATTGTTTCATTGAAACTACTGACATATTAAATTCCTCCTACGGTTTTAATCCTCTCAAGCGGTCATTTCAGTATTTCACCATTGTGTGGCACCAAAATACTGATCGCTCTTGATGTTTTTTACATATATGCTAAAACGCATACGTTAAAATAATACTAGATTATTGCTGAAGATGCAAGACTAAAAGTCAACTTTATGCTCTTTTAAAAACTTTTCTTTCCATATTCTGTTATGGTGCTTAAACCAATATTCTCTTTTAAGTGCCAAATTTTTATCTGGAAATTCTTCATGATAAATTAATTTTACTGGCCTGCGTGATTTAGTATATTTAGCACCCTTACCGTTGTTATGTGCCTCTAATCTTTTTTGTAAATCATCTGTAAAACCCCCATAAAAGCTGCCATCGCTACACAATAAAACATAAAAAAAGTATTTTTTTATGTTTTTTCTTTTGGCCTTATCTTGTTCAGTCTCACGAATGATACACTGAATAGCAGGAAGATAATTGCCTTGTTGATCGTGTACCTCAATTGTATCCCTTAACACTAAACCGGCGCTCCCTGTATGCTTAACTGCTTCAATAATTATCAAATTGCAGTCTTCTCCGCGGTGTGAAACGTATGGTTGGATCACTTTAATACTCAAATCATGCTGAAGACAAAAATAAGCAATTTCATTTAACCGCTCAGGTCTGTGAACCATAAACATTTTCCCCTTCATCTTAAGCAAACCGCTCGCCACGGCAATTATTTCTTCAAGATTAATTAATATTTCGTGCCTGGCAATGGCTTTTGCTGGATCAGGATTAACTTTATGGTTTGGCGCCACTTTAAAATACGGTGGATTTACGACAATAACATCATAAGAATCCTTTCTTAAGAATTTCGGGGCATCCTTAACATTTTTTTGAAAAACTTGAATCCTGTTTTCCATCTGGTTTAGTGCAATAGATCGTTTAGCCTGTGATACCACTTCTTTTTGAATTTCAATTGCATCATATTTGGCACGATTAAAATAGGCCATGTACATTGTAGCTGCACAATTACCGGCACATAAATCAGCTACTTTAGAATTGTCTTTAATAACATTTTTTGCGGCCGCCGCTAATAAGAGAGTATCTAAAGAAAAACTAAAAGAGGTCTTATTTTGAATAATTCGTAAATCATCACTATACATATAATCAATGCGTTCATTTTTCAATAATTTTGCCATAAAAATTTGTCCTCTTCCTCAGCTTTGTTATAATATTCTACATCAATTGGAGGAAATTATGTTTTATCATTTTATTCGTCCCGTAGCTCGCTTTATAGTTTGGCTATTAAACGGACATCTACACGTTAATCATAAAGAAAGAATTCCAGAAGGCAACTACATTTTAGCAGCACCGCACAGAACATGGTGGGAGCCAATATTGTTTGCACTTGCCGCTAGCCCCAAAGAATTTATGTTTATGGCTAAGATAGAATTATTCAAAAATCCCATATTGCGCTTTATCTTAAAACACGCTCATGCCTTTCCCGTCGATCGGAAGCATCCTGGACCTTCAGCTTTAAAAACACCAATTAAGGGTTTGAAAAACGGCAACTTTTCTTTAATCATATTTCCATCTGGCACCAGACATTCAGCTGAAATGAAGGGTGGTACTATTGCCATTGCCAAGCTGTCAAATAAGCCTATAGTCCCCGTCGTTTATCAAGGGCCCCTCACATTTACCGGATTGTTAAAGCGGCAACCTTTGGAAGTTTGTTTTGGCGAACCATTCATGGTTGATCGTAAAACTAAGCTTACGCATGAAAATGAAGCACAGATCGATAACAAATTGAAAAAATCCTGGGATAAAATTGATTATGAGCAGAACCCAAGTTTTCATTACGATCCTCAATAAAAAGAGATAGTTTTACATAAAAATTATTTTATTCCAGTGTTAGAATATTAGTGTAAAAATGTCAGACGGAGGATTTTGAAAATTGTTAGAAAAAACTTTTTATAGAACAATGTTAAGTAAGTCTTTCCCGTTTCCGGTTAAAGTGACCTATTGGGACGGTAAAAGCGAAATATATGGAAACGGTACTCCGAGTATTGAGATTATTTTTAACGAGAAAATCCCAACCAGCGCTATTTCTAAAAATGCTTCTTTAGCTCTGGGAGAAGCATACATGGATAAAAAAATTGAGATTAAAGGTAGTTTGCAAAAATTAATTTGCGGAGCTTATGAAAGTGCTGGAAGCTTTTTGCGCTCCAGTAAATTCCGGAAATTTTTACCAAAAGAAAAGCATACAGAAGAACAAAGCGAAAAAGATGTTCAACGTCATTATGATATCGGTAATGACTTTTACAAATTATGGCTCGATCCTACTTTAACTTATTCCTGTGCTTATTTCGAAAATGAAAATGATGACCTTGAAACTGCGCAGTTGGCAAAAATACATCATATTTTAAATAAATTAAATCCAGAAAAAGGCAAAACTTTACTTGATATTGGTTGTGGTTGGGGAACGCTCATGCTGCTAGCTGCAAAAGAATACGGCCTAAAGGTGACCGGTGTAACCCTGAGTGAAGAACAATATAAGTTAGTGCAAAAGAAAATCTATGATCAAAACTTACAAGATGTTGCTGAAGTTAAATTAGAGGACTATCGGGAATTAGGCAATCAACAGTGGGACTATGTAACTTCTGTCGGCATGTTTGAACATGTTGGTAAAGAAAACTTAGGCCAATATTTCGGAGATGTTGCGAAATACTTAAAAAAAGACGGAGTCGCTTTAATTCACGGCATTACTCGCCAGCAAGGTGGTGCTAAAAATGCTTGGCTTAATAAGTACATTTTCCCAGGTGGTTATATACCTGGTTTAGCCGAAAATATCGACCATATTATTGCAAATAATATGCAAATTGCAGACATCGAAATGCTAAGAAGACATTATCAAAAAACTTTGGAAATTTGGGATCATAACTTCAACAGTAAACGAGATCAAATTCAAAAGAATATGGGCGAACGTTTTACCCGAATGTGGGATCTATACTTACAGGCTTGTGCTGCTTCCTTTGAATCGGGAAATATTGATGTTGTGCAATATCTCATTACCAAAGGACCATCCGGTAAAAATTTACCTATGACTAGGAAATATATGTTAAACAAGTAAAAAAATATCACATACAAAAAAGCTGATAAAACAAAATTTATCAGCTTTTTTAATGTTAAAACAAGAAAATATTTTAAGGCTCAAAAATTTTTCCTGGGTTGATAATATAATTAGGGTCAAACAGCTTTTTAACTTCACGCAATAAATCAGTATATTCTTTGCCATAAAAGTCTTCAAAGTAATTTGCTCTGGCATAACCAATACCATGTTCACCTGACATATTACCATCAAGAGATTTAGCAGTCTTATATAGTTCAGAAATAACCTTATCGCTGGTCTTGGCATATTCTTCATCTGTCATATTGTCAGAGCAAAGGTAGATATGCAGGTTACCATCGCCTGCGTGACCAAAGTTTGGAATGCGAATATTTAGTTCCTGTTCAAGTTCTTCAATACGATCCAAAACTACAGGAATGTGATTTATTGGTACACAAACATCAATTTCGTCCATTTTTGGAGTGGAATTTTGAATTGCTAAAAGCAATTCTTCACGACATTTCCAAATTTTCTTGGCTTCTTCGGAATCAGCACCCAGGACAACAGCTTTTTCAGCTTTAAACGGCTTTACTACTTCCAAAGTTTCCTTCAGCTCAGCCTTCCACTCATCTTCAGTAAAGGCATCAATACCAATCATAATGAAGCCATCACCTTTTTTAAGTGGAAATTCATCTTTAGCATATGATTCCCATAATTTAATCACTTTACGTCCCATAAATTCAACAGTTGTTGGCACAACACCTGATCTTAGGATAGCCGGAACGGATTTAATTGCATCATTTAGAGTTGGAAATGGAATAATAGCATTTATTGACTTGTGAGGTTTTGGATATAACCGGATTGTAACTTCCGTTATAACCCCAAGAGTACCTTCAGCACCGATAAACAAATCTTTTAACGAATAACCTGACGATGATTTAACTGCTTTGGAGCCAAATTTATATAACTTGCCATTTGTCAAAACAGCCTTGATCTCACGAATATGCTCTCTCGTTACACCGTACTTTATAGCCTTAAGACCACCGGCGTTTGTTGAAACATTTCCTCCTATTGTAGCCCAATGCATAGCAGGTGCTGGCATATAAACAAATGGCTTATCAGCACAAAACTCGTCTAGGTCCTTCAACCTGATTCCTGCTTGAACTGTCATTGTCAAGTTTTCAGGATCGTATTCTAAAATCTTATTCATCTTGATCATATCAAGTGAAATTCCGCCATCAACTGTCAAGTTAGCTCCCATTAAACCGGTGGAATTACCTCTTGGAACTAAAGGTATTGAGTGGTCACTTGCATATTTAACAACGTTCATGACTTCTTCATTAGTTGTCGGTTGAATTACCAAATCTGGCATTGCCCTCACAGTCCGAAATTGGTCATGATCCCAGTGCTTTGTGGGATTAGTAATAAATCTTTCTGGATCTGAGATAAATTTTCTTAAATTTTCCAAATCAGTTTCATTGATTTTATGATATTCCATTATAATTCCCTTCTTACTAAAAAGCATAGTATCCTATGCTTATAAATTAATTTACTCTATACTGCAAACGCTGTCAATAGTGTATATATTTATAACGTATATAAATATTTTCCAAGTTAAAAGTCCATTAAAAGTTTCAATTAGACTTCTTTAATCCTAGAAAATAAAAATAAAAGCTTTTAATTTGGTTTCTTTTATTAAAAATAGACACAATAAAACCTCCAAATTGAGATAATTTGGAGGTTTTATCAAAGCTTTTAATCGAGTACCGTTTTTACTTTTGACTGTTCTGTAAAGTATACAAGTTATAATAATAACCTTTTTGTGAAAGAAGCTCTTCGTGATTGCCCCTTTCAACGATTTTACCATCATTTAATACAATAATTTGATCTGCATCCACAATAGTTGAAAGTCTGTGAGCAATAGCAAGAGTAGTACGACCCTTACGAAGCCGTTTCAACCCCTGTTGAATAAGCGTTTCAGTTTCAGTATCAACGTTTGCCGTAGCTTCATCTAAAACTAAAATTTTGGGGTCAGTAACTAATGTACGAGCAAATGAAATAAGTTGTCTTTGTCCTTGGCTAAATTCACTTCCTCCTTCACCCACTTTTGCATGGTATTTACCAGGAAGATTTTCAATAAAGCCGTCCGCCTGAACAGTTTCAGCAGCCTTTTTTATTTGTTCATCCGTAATATCTTTATTATAAAGACGGATATTTGAGTTTATATCCCCATAAAACATGAACGGTTCTTGCAGGACCAGGCCTAGTTTTTTACGTAACTCAGCTTTTGGATACTTTTTGATATCAACTCCGTCAATTAAGACTTCACCCTGATAGAATTCATAAAAACGCATCATCACGTTTATAATTGAACTTTTACCTGAGCCAGTATGACCTACAATACCGAGAGTCTCACCGGGATTAACCGTAAAAGAAATATCATGTAAAATTTCGTTTTTACCATCGTAAGAAAAACTGACATGCTTAAATTCAATTTTTCCTCGATTTATTGTCAGGCCTGCTTCAGCATTTTGTTTAGGTTCATAGTCAGTATTATCTAAAATCCGAAAAATTCTCTTACCCGCAACAATACCGTCCTGAAAGAAAGTCATTTGATCCATCATATTAGCGATTGGATTAAAAAACTGTGAGATGTACTGTGAAAATGCATAAACAACACCAGCTGGTACAAAAGTTTCCCTTAATGGAAAACCAAAATACATTAAAGTTAAAGCCAGGGCGAGCGAATACAGTAGACTAGTCAAAGGGGAAAGTAAAAGTGAATTAAGATTAATCATATTGAATCTGGTTTTCATTAAGGCTGTATTTTCATCCTCAAAATGATTAGTCATGCGCTTTTCCTGCTTAAATTGCTGGATTAACGAAACTCCTTCGATTGACTCATTCAGGTTAGTATTAATGCGACTCAATCGCTCACGGTAACTGCGGTAAAGTTTGGAACTTCTTTTAGAATATTGCCATATTATTACCAAGAGTATGGGCAGAAAAGCCAACACAATCAATCCAGCCATCACATTTGTAGAAAACATTGCCACCATGGCTGAAATAATTGAGAAAAACGACATTACAACACTGGATAAAACGGTAAGAAAGTTACTCAATGTCATAGTATCATTAGTTACTCTTGAAACTATCGATCCAGCCGGAGTTTGATCAAAGTAGCGCATTCCCAGAGTATGTAATTTTTGATATAATTCCGCACGCAAGCCTTCAAGCGATTTTTCAGAACCTAAAGCAAAGAAGTACTCATAAGTGAATTGCAAAATTCCTTTGACAACTGAACCAAAAGCATAGAGAAAACCAGCAAATAAGATTATTTGAGTGGTTACATCTGCTTTTACCAAAAAGTTATCTAAAAAATACTGTAAACCATAAGGCAGCAGAACATTAATAATACTTACTAAAAGCGCTCCAACTCCAGCAATAATCATTTCGTTCTTAAAATGCATTACGAAACGCAAAAGGCGTTTAAAAATACTGAGCTGTTCTTTTACCGGTATTTCTTGAGACCAAACTGATTGAAATGAGTTTTCATCATCCATCTTATTCACCCACCTTATCTTCTAATTCCTGTCTTTGCCACATATCGGCGTACCAGCCATTTAGTTCGAGTAACTGATCGTGAGTACCTCTTTCAACAATACGACCGTCTTTTAATACTAAAATTAAATCGGCGTTCATGACAGAAGTAAGTCTGTGTGTCGCAATTAAAGTTGTCTTGCCTTTTCTTTCTTTCTTTAAAGAATGCAAAATGGCCATTTCTGTTCTGGCATCAACAGCAGAGAGAGCATCATCTAAAACTAATATTTGACTGTGCTTAAGTAAAGCTCTCGCAATCGACATCCTTTGCTTTTGCCCACCAGAAAGTGAAACACCATTTTCACCAACCAGGGTGTTGTATCCACCAGGCATTTCTAAAATGTCATTGTGTAAATCACTCTTTTTTGCGGCAGTGATAATTGCATTCTTATCACTGTCTGCATTTGAAAATGCAATGTTCTTTTGAATACTAGTAGAAAATAAATAATTATCCTGAGGTACATAAGAAATTTGCCGCAATAAAACATTAAGTGGAATTTCTCTAATATCATACCCATTTAGAGTTATCTGGCCATCATACTTATCAAATTCTCTCAGCAAAAGCTGAATTATAGTTGTTTTACCGGCTCCAACTTTACCAACAAGTCCCAAAGTTTGTCCCGTTTTTAGAGTAAAATTAATATTATTCAGCACTTGAACATTTGGTTCATCCGGATATGCGAAAAATTTAACGTGATAATCAAGATCCCCTGCTATGTCCTTAGCCGAAATCTTTTGATCTGCAAATTTATCAGTAATTTCTGATTTTTCTTCCAGCAACTTTTCTATACGGTCGTAACTGGCACTACCACGCTCTAAGATGTTAAAAAGATAACCAATCGCAAACATTGGCCAAACCATATTGCCAATATATGCAATAAAAGAAACCAGTTGACCAATGGTAAGAGCTTTATTGAAAACCAAAAGACCACCATAAATAATGGTAATAGTATAGGTTAAACCAATAAGCAATGTTCCTAAAGGATCAAACAGTGAATCCCATTTAAAAACTTGTTTATTAATTTTAATGGTGTCTTCAACCATCTGGTCAAAAGCGGCAGTATCTTCTTGACCCTGACCAAATGTTTTTAAAACTTTAATACCTGAAACTGATTCCTGCGTTTTATTATTCAGCCTTGAAAAAGCTGCTTGGGATTTGTCAAATGCATCGTGAAGCCTGTCACCTAATTTCCAAGCTCCCCAAGCTAGAAATGGTAATGGCAAAAGAGCAACAATCGTCAGGCGCCAATCAACAAATGCAATCATTGCAACCATAGTCGATACACTCATGATAAGAGAATCCACCAAAGTTAAAACACCTTCACCCGCAACTTCCTGGACAGCTGAAACATCATTTGTGGCATGAGCCATTAAGTCCCCGGTTCTGTGACGTTGATAAAAAGTACGATCCATCGCCATAAAGTGATCAAATAATTTCGATCTCAATTGCAATTCAAGTTCAGCAGCTCCACCCCATATTTGTCTACGCCAAAAATAGCGAAAGCCATAAAGCAAAAGGGCGGAGAAAATAATAGCTAAAATTAACAGACTATATTCTTGCCAGCTAATGTGACCTTTATCCAATTGATCTGCCATTAAGCCTAAAATTCTCGGTGGTACTAAGTTAACAACAGATGTAAGTGCTAAAAATGTAATACCGATGAGGTAACGCTTTTTTTCTTTTTTAAAGAACCATCCTAATTTAAAAAATATTCCCATTATTCACCTTAAAATTCAGTAAAAAAGCGGAGAAATTATTCTCCGCCGCACTAATTCAATCTAGTAAAATTGTTATTTTTGATGCTTCATCATGTTCATCACTTGGTTGACCTTCTTAGCCGAAGGCTTTTGGCCCATTTGAGACATCATAGCAACAATCATATCTTCACTGATTGGCGGATTATCTTTAAAATATTTTTTCATATATGATCTAGCACCATAGAAGCCCCCTACAAGGCCCAATAATAGTGCAATCACAATCAGAAAAATCGCTAATCCTAAATTCATAAAAAAATCACCTCAATTTGTCCAATAGTTATATCTTACCTAAAAAATAAGGAAAATTAAAGATCAAAGTTAATCTTTTCTTAAACCTTTTTTTCTTTGAGCTCGCTTTGCTTTCTCAGACGTAATTTCCTTACCATTCTTGTCAATTATGACTAAATTTTCAACATCTTGCTTGAAGCCAGCTCTAAAATTTTTGATAAATTCCTGGTGTAATTCCTTACGTTCTTTCTCTTCAGCTTCAGTTAAGCCTACGGATTTCTTTTTGTGATAAAGCTCATTAATACGACTGATTAATTTTTTTTCGGGATCTTCACTCATCTTTGCACCTCTCAATTAAAAAATTCTACCTTATTTTGGCAACGAAAAAAAGTATTAATTTTTTAGAACGTTTGTTTGCATTATACGAAATATTTTGCTAAAATTAAACATATAAGAAAACGTTTATAATACTGGAGATAATTATGACAACTAAACAAAATACTAAGCAGTTGCAAATTCTACGCTATATATATGAAACAGTTGAGGACAGAGGATTCCCTCCTACTGTACGCGAAATTTGTCATGCTGTAGATTTATCTTCAACTTCAACTGTACACGGCCATTTATCTAGGCTAGAAAATAAAGGTCTACTGATCAAGGATGCCACCAAACCAAGAGCTCTGGAAATAACAGATGAAGGTAAAAAAGCAATTGGCGTCCAGCCGAAAGAAATTCCCGTAGTTGGTGATGTTACAGCTGGTCAACCGATTTTGGCTGTTGAAGATATAGAAGATTACTTTCCCTTACCTCCAGATCTGGCAAACGATGCAGGAGATCTTTTCATGTTGAGAGTTCATGGTGAAAGTATGATAAACGCTGGTATCTTAAACGGAGACAATGTCATTGTCCGTAAGCAGTCTTCAGCAATCAACGGAGAAATTGTAGTGGCTATGACCGATGAAAATGAAGCAACTGTAAAACGGTTTTACAAGGAAAAAGGTCACTATCGATTGCAGCCTGAAAATGATACGATGGCACCGATTATATTGTCAAGTGTTCACATTTTAGGTAAGGTAGTTGGTCTATACCGTAATACTATTATTTAACAAAAGAACTTTATAGCATTATTGGAATAAATAAAAATTATTTTTTACGAGTTTCAATAATGCTTTTTATTTGCAAAATTTCTCCTACTTCTTCCAGCACTTTTTTCTGCATTTTTAATTTGTTTATTTTTGCATTTATAACAGCGATTTTATCCTTAATTAACTTTAAGTTTTGTTTACGCTGCTTTTCAGTACTACACGACTCATCGTGTAGTTTTTTTATATCCTTTATTTCTTGAAGTGAAAAGCCTAAGCCTTGGAACTCTTTAATTGCTTCAAAAGTATCAGTTTCGTTTTCAGTAAACCAATAGTTTTTTCCCTTACGACCAGGATTTAATAATTTTAAATAGATATAATGTCTAACGGTATCAGGTGTAGTATTTTCCTTTTGAATAAATTCTTTCAAATACATAATTATTTCCTTGACGTTGGGTCGACCCCAGATGGTTAAATTTTTGTGGAGGTATTAAAATGTCATATCTTACAATCTTATTTAATATTATATATGGTGTTATCATGATCAGCGCCAGCTTTCTATCTTTTACTAGTTTGCCAATTTGGCTAATCATGATCAACGTTTTGTCCGCATTAGGCATTATTGCCGGAAGTTTTCTAAAAAAACCACTTTTAACTACTATATTTTTAGTAGCAGTTTTACTTACCGCTCTAGCAAATGGAATTTTTCTTTACGGACAAATCACTTGGTCTCACTGGTTTATCAGACTTATTTTGACTATTATTTTGATTTGCTTGAACTTTAAGTATTTTTAGATATTTATCTAGCAAAATTCCTGTTAATAGTCAAGTGTAACTTCTCAAAATACTGTCATGATGGCAAGAAATTGACTTTCCACAACTAATGCTTTAAATCTATTCACAAACTTTATATTGAAAATATACTTCAAAATGTTGTTTCTAAAACTTTTTTGTTATTTGCTTGTGAATTGTGTGGCTGTTTCACTTTGGTTCCACAGCAGTTTTTTTCACAAACTTGGTTAAATTTCCTTAATAATATTTGCTGCCAAATTAATGGCTGTCTCATGAGCATCTCTGCCCCAGCGTCTGTCATCATGTTTTTCTAGGTCTTTAAGAGAATCTGCCGTAAATAATATTTGTGCAAAGTCGACCCCTCTAAATTGTGCACAAGCAGCCATTGCTGCACATTCCATCTCTACACAAGAGGCTCCCAACTCTTTAGCCTGCTTTACTTTCATGACAGTTTCCCTAAAGAAGCCATCAGTTGTCCAGGTAGTTACTTCTTCAACCTTAAGACCTTCTTCTTTCAGCAATTTTTTGGTCTTAGTTAAAAACTCTGACTTTAAGTCAATATATGTTCCTGGTTTCATATAGTGGAAAGAAGTGCCCTCATCTCTAATAGCTTTTGTAGGCACTAGAAAATAGTTCTCTGGTAAATCAACTAAGCAGCCTGCTGATCCGATTGCTAAAATTTGTTTAACACCATAGCTTATTAACCAATCTAAAAGCTCTACAGCAGCTGGAGCACCTATCTTTGCCTGACAAAAAGTAATTTTTTGTCCGTCTAAATCAACCTCATAAATTGGAGTTTCTCCTTCGAAGCAGTCAAAGAATCCAAGCTTTTTATGAGGATAACGAGCCAAAAAATCACTGATTACAGCAGGAGTTAAGAATGCAAACAGCAGCTTGGGCTGAAAATGAAAGTTATTAATTTCTTGTTCGTGATCGGGCTCTAAAACAGCCCTCGGATCAGTATCAAAAGTTAACAAAAATGGTTCTTTCATAATTCTCCTCCTCAATAAAAATATATTGCTAAAGATTTTAACATAAACAAAAAAGAGAATCATCCCTTTTGGAAATGATTCTCTTTCACTTAAGCGTGAATTAACGACGCTTTTCTGCAATTCTAGCAGACTTGCCATGACGATCACGTAAGTAGTAAAGTTTAGCACGACGTACACGACCATGACGCAATACTTCAACTTTAGCAACACGGGGATCGTTTACAGGAAAAGTACGTTCTACGCCGACACCAGATGCCATTTTACGCACTGTGTAGCTGGCACCAATGCCAGTGCCCTTGCGCTTAATAACTACACCTTCAAACATCTGAATACGTTCATGTGAACCTTCGACAACACGCACATGAACACGAACAGTGTCCCCTGCACGGAAGTCAGGTATATCATCACGTAATTGTTCTTTAGTTAATTCTTGAATTAATGGATCCATTTTTATTTTCTCCTTCTGCGGCATTCATTAGCGTTCTCTACGTCAGCGGAATACCCCTAACTATTAGTGCAAAATAAATTTACACCTCAATCATACTAGCAAAAATACCAGGTAAAATCAAGTTTGATCTTCTTCTTGTTTTATTTCTGCCATCATTTTTGCTTCTTCTGCACTTAAAGCATGTTGCTCAAGTAAATCTGGTCTGCGTAAATAAGTTGCACGCAATGCTTCTTTATGGCGCCACTGCGCAATTTTTTGGTGATTGCCCGATGTTAAAATTGCAGGAACTTTCATTCCTTGAAAATTCTCCGGTCTAGTGTATTGGGGATATTCCAGTAATCCATGTGCAAAGCTTTCTTCCACTGGTGAAGCATCATTACCTAAAATTCCTGGAATCAACCTGACTGTAGCGTCTATCATACTCATTGTTGGCAGTTCACCACCTGTCAAAACATAATCACCGATTGAAACAATTTCATCAGCCAAATCATAAACGCGTTGATCAAATCCCTCATAATGACCGCAAATAAATGTTAAGTTTTCTTCTTGAGACCAGTCTTGTGCCATTTTTTGGTTAAAAGTTTTACCTTGTGGTGCAGTAATAATTACTTTGCCCTTATTTTTAAGTGAATCAAGGGCTTTTTTGATCGGCATAATTTGCAAAACCATGCCAGCGCCACCACCATAAGGACTGTCATCAACGTGATGGTGAATATCAGTGGTAAAATCACGAAAATTGACTAAATTGAGCTGCCATTTACCATCATTAAGTCCGCGCCCCAGCATCGAAGTCGTGAGCGGGGTAAACATGTCAGGAAAAAGCGTCAATACATTAATCTTCATTGCGTAATCCTTCCAAAAGTTCTACAAATATCTTTTTATGTGCAATATCTATTTTCTTAACTACTTCATCAATATAGGGGATTAAATATTCATTACCATTTTGTTCGGTAACTTCCCAGACATCGTTTGCACCGGGAGTCTCAATACCAGTTATTTTACCTAAATCATTGCCGGACTGATTATCTATGATTGCACAACCCAAAATATCGCGGTAATAATATGCGCCATCAGGCAGGTCATGTTGATTTTGCTTGCTGACAACTAGCGTTTTTCCTAGCAATTTTTCAGCGCTATCAATATCAATTATTTCATTAAATTGCACTAGCCAAAATTGCTTAAAAGGTCTACCGCATTTAACAGTTAATTTGGTTTGCGGATTATCCTTTAAAGCTAGTTCTTGGTTTGAGGCAAAGCGTTCTTCAGGAAAATCAGTAATCAGAGCAACTTTTACCTCTCCTTTTAGTCCATGGGTAGACAATATACGCGCAACATCATAAAATTGCATAGTTTCTCCTACTCAAAGAAAAAAGCTTGAAGCAGTTGACTTCAAACTTTTAATAAACGATTCACTATTTATTGAACTTTGAATCATGCAGCTTCTTCATTAATCCTGCACCTGAAAGTAGTGAACGTACAGTATCTGAAGGTTGTGCACCCTTCTTTAGCCATTCAAAAATTTTATCTTCGTCTAATTTCAATTCCTTAGGAACAGAAACTGGATTATAGTAGCCAACTTCTTCAATAAAACGACCATCACGTGGCATTCTGGAATCAGCTACAACAATTCTATAAAATGGTTTTCTCTTGGCACCCATACGGCGCATACGAATTTTTACTGACATAAAATTATTTCCTCCTAAAAGTTACGTTAAATAATATAGCACGTAATTTAAAAGGTGTAAAGTGTTTTTACTTAACAGGTGCTTTTTTTATGAATGATACCTCTTGACCTTCATCCGTTTTTTCTTATTCTTCTTAAATTTCTTCCCCATGTGACGCATAGCCATTCGTCCCATTGGTGAATTCATTCCGGGCAAATTATCCATTCCCTTAAAATTACCTTTGGTAATTTTACTCATCATATCCCGGGCTTGTTTAAACTGTTTAATCATCCTGTTGACTTCAACTACTGGTCGGCCAGAACCCGCAGCAATCCTTCTTCTGCGACTTGGATTGAGCAATTCGGGATTTTCTCGTTCTTCTTTAGTCATAGATGAGATGATCGCTTTTATGTAGACAATTTGTTTTTTATCAAAATTAACATTTTTAAGCTGTGGATTGTTAGCCATTCCGGGAATCATCTTCATCAATTGATCAAGAGGACCCATTTTTTCAACTTGTTCAATCTGATCGACAAAATCGTTGAAATCGAAGGTATTTTCCTTCATCTTTTCAGCAACTTCTTCAGCCTTTTTAGCATCATAATCCTGCTGGGCTTTTTCAATTAAAGTCAGCATATCGCCCATGCCCAAGATTCTTGATGCCATCCGGTCAGGATAAAACGGTTCTAAATCAGTTAATTTTTCACCCTGTCCAGTATAAATAATCGGTTTACCAGTAACCGCTCTGATTGACAGTGCAGCACCACCACGCGTATCACCGTCAAGTTTGGTTAAAATTACGCCCGTAATATCCAAGCGACTGTCAAAGCCTTTAGCCACATCAGTTGCTGCTTGACCCGTCATTGCATCCACTACCAGCAAGATATTGTCGGGCTGGGCAACATCTTTGACACGTTCAAGTTCTGCCATTAACGGCTCATCAATTTCCAAACGGCCAGCAGTATCAATGATGACATAGTCATTTTTATTTTTATCAGCTTGGTTTAACCCATTTTGGACAATTTGAGCGACGTCTTTTTCATTTCTTTCACTATAAACAGGAACGTTTAATTGATCCCCAATTTGCTCAAGCTGGTCAATGGCGGCTGGACGATAAATATCACCTGCAATTAATAAAGGTCGCGCTTTTTCTTTTTGCATCAATCTGCTAGCCAACTTGCCAACTGTGGTAGTTTTACCAGTACCTTGCAATCCTACCATCATGATAATAGTGGGAATGTGCTTAGACTTGTTTAAAGTTACAGCACTTTCCCCCATCATCTTGGTTAATTCGTCATTAACGATTTTAATGACCTGCTGGCCGGGATTAAGACTTTCCTGAACCTCTTTTCCCAAAGCTTCTTGTTTAATCTTTTTGATAAAATCTTTAACAACCTTAAAGTTGACGTCAGCTTCAAGTAAGGCTAGTCTGATTTCTCGACTAGCGCTGTTGATATCTTCTTCAGATATTTTCCCTTTACCGGTTAAATTTTTTAAAGCTTTTTGAATTCTCTCACTTAAATTTTCAAATGCCATAGAATTATTCTCCCCTCAGTTGGTTTAATAAATTGGTAGTTATTTGCAAAGCTAGGTCTGACTTGTCTTTCTGAAGTGCAGTCGTAACTTTAAGCAATTTGTCTTCTATCATGTTGTAATCTCTTTGCATATGTAATTTATCTTCGTATTTTGTAAGCAGGCTGCGGCAACGACGCAAATTGTCGTATACGGCTTGACGAGAAACTTGATGGTTAAGAGCTATTTCTCCTAAAGATAGATCATTATAATAATAATCTTCAAAATAATCTTGTTGACTCTTGGTTAAAAGACTACCATAGTATGCGTATAGATCGCCTAGCATTTCATTTTTTTCAAGTTCGTCCATTACTCTCACCTTGAACCAGTATAGCAAAAATGTCAGAAGTTGACGATCTTGAAAGCCAAAATTTAAGTAAATGAAAAATATAAATTCTTGCTTTCTGAAATGTAAATCTGTATCATTATTTTTAATTTGGTTTTGGGGATACGTATGTCAATTTTTGAATAAATTATCCCTTAAAATTCTAAAAACGGTACATATTATTATATAATTTCGTACCGTTTTTTATTTGGAATCTCTGCCAAAATATCTAAATGAGGTAAGTTAGTAACAACTGTTTAACCCGTTTGCATTTAAATATTAGCAAGTGCTTTTAAAAACGCAGTGTATTTTCAAACAAATTATAAACTAAAGTTAAGGGGTAGTTTAATGTGAATTTATGGCAATTAATGAATCGCAAAGAAGATCCAGGCATTTATCAAGAAAAAGACGGTCATTTAGTTAGAACGCTCAAGGTGCGTGACTTCCTGGCACTTGGTGTGGGCACAATTGTTTCTACTTCAATTTTTACTTTGCCTGGAGAGGTCGCGGCTTTACACACCGGTCCAGCCGTCGCCATATCATGTGTGATAGCATCTGTTGTCGCTGGTCTGGTAGCGTTTGCTTATGCAGAAATGGCTGCTGCTATGCCTTTTGCAGGCTCTGTTTACTCATGGATTAATGTTATTTTCGGTGAATTTTGGGGCTGGTTTTCAGGCTGGGCTTTACTAGCAGAGTATTTGATAGGAATGGCCTTCATTAGCTCCGGTTTGTCAGCTAATTTGCGTGCACTAATTGCTCCACTCGGCTGGAAACTACCTGCTAGCTTAGCTAATCCATTAGGTGTCAATGGCGGTTTATTAGATTTAGTCGCTCTATTAGCTATTTTATTAGCAGCCTTTCTAGTTAGTTTTGGCGTTTCTAAAGCCTCTAGAGTTGAAAATATTCTAGTAGTTGTCAAAGTGCTCGCTATTTTACTTTTTGTCGTTGTTGGCTTAACAGTTATCAAAAAAGCTAATTTTATTCCTTTCATACCTCATTATCGTGCTACAAGTCACGGCCCTTTTGGAGGTTGGCAAGGAATCTATGCCGGAGTTTCAATGATTTATATCTCCTTTTTAGGCTTTGATACAATCGCTTCAAACTCGGCTGAAGCTGTTAATCCCCAAAAGACTATGCCGCGTGGAATTATCGGCTCTTTATTAATTGCGGTGGTGCTTTTTGTGGCTGTGAGCTTGGTTTTAGTGGGAATGGTTCCTTACCAGCAATATTTAAATTCTGCTGAACCAGTCGGATACGCTTTGAGAACAGCCGGTTTTACTCACATAGCCACCATAGTACAATCGGTTGCTATTTTAGGAATGTTTACGGCTTTGATAGGCTTATGTATGGCAAGTTCCCGCTTAGTGTATTCATTTGGCCGTGATGGTATGATTCCTAATAAACTGGGCAAGTTAAATAACAATCACCGTCCTGCAAACTCATTATGGACTGTGGCAATAATTGCGATTGTTATTTCAGCCTTTATTCCTTTTTCATTTTTAACACAATTGGTTTCTGCTGGTACTTTAATAGCTTTCATGTTTGTTTCAATTGGCATTTACCGTTTGAGACCACGTGAAGGAAAAGATATCGCCGACCCGGCATTTAAAATGCCCTGGTATCCGGTCCTTCCGCTTCTGGCATTTTTAGGTTCTTTTGCTGTTTTTTGGGGATTAGATCTGCAAGCAAAGAAATACATGCTAATCTGGTCACTAATAGGAATTGTTATCTATTTTGTTTATGGTATTCGTCATTCAGCCATGAACAAAAACTCAAAGAATTAAAATTATTTAACTTATAGCTAACAAAAAAGTCTGGAAAGTTTTTTCCAGACTTTTTAACTGTCCAAATAGCAGTTACAGGTTTTCATCCATATTAAAAGTTAATTTTGACATGTTGATGGAGTCTATCATCATTTGTGCCCAAAGTTTTTCAGACCGTTTTCTGGTATAAGCAACTGTCTCTTGGTTTGCTTTCGTCAAAAACGAAGTCAGCTCACTGCCCTTTTTAGCTCCTGCTGCTTTCATAACATCATAAACCCGGCGACGATAATATTGGTTCAATTCATTTAAATAATCTGTATCCAATTGCACAAATTGCGGATAGTGGGTTTCTACCAAAGCTGCCAGTGATTTATAGTACCACCAAGCATCAGTGAGATTATATTCCATTGAAGTATTATTGTATGAAGGATCAGTGTCATTCATATTAGCAAAAAATGGTACAAACGGTGTGAAAGTTGGGCCACCAATACACAGCCACATGATTGCAGCTTTATCATGATCAACATCATTTCTAATTTGCAAGATATGAGAATTTTGGGTTCTGTTTAATCCAATTGGCCGAAAACGGTGTTTTTGTTCCTCTGTTCCTTTACCGAAAGGATCATAAGGTGTGTTTTGGTAGTGACTGCCGAGGACATATTCAATATCTTCCCTAGTTATTTTCTTGGCAGCATGCCGAATGAATGGTAAATCACCGTCAGTGGGTTCTTGTTCAATTTCAGGATTAAAATATTTTTGACCATACCAAACTCTATTAGTGTTATAGAAACGATCCTGCTCACTGTAAGTTCCAAAAATGTGGCGGAAATTCCAACCTTGATGATCAACATTTAAATGATGCTGCGCCACAAACTCTTGAATGCCTTCACTCCACATAAAGTTGTCCGAATCAGCAAAATCAACTTGTTCGATTGAAACCCGATTGGCTGCTATCGCATAAGCATCATCTGGAATACGCTGAGCAACCCAGTGATGACCTGTAACTATTTCCATGTACCATATTTCATTTTTATCACTGAAGAGAACTGAGTTACCAGCTGGAGAACCAAATTTTGCAATCAGTTTTCCTAAATATTCAACTCCGTTTCTGGCAGAATCAATATATGGCAGTACAACAGATTGCATACAATCTTCGTCAAGTCCGTCTTTTACCAGGGGATCGAAAGCCAGTGCACGTTCATTACCATATGTCGATTCAGTACAGGACATAGCAACATTTTTTTGATTAATGCCG
This sequence comes from Lactobacillus sp. ESL0259, assembly GCF_003693045.1. NCBI lineage: Bacteria > Bacillati > Bacillota > Bacilli > Lactobacillales > Lactobacillaceae > Lactobacillus > Lactobacillus sp. ESL0259. The sequence continues at coordinate 266,161 of NZ_REHP01000006.1, forward strand.
CTCTCATCATAATAACCGCGATTTTTATAGTCAACGTTAGGTACAGCTGGAACCGCCTGAGCATTTTCAGGTAGGTCTAATTTAAAATTGTTTAACCAAGACTTAATTTTTCGTCCAGGTTCATTTTTAGCAGCAGGTCTGACAATGAACTTTTGCGGCGTAATAGGACGAAAAGTATCATCATTACGAGCAATCATAGTTGAACCATCAACCGATGCATTTTTACCTACTAAAATTGTTGTACACGCACTGTATTCTTTCATTAAATATCTTCCTTTTGCACAAATTTTATTCTTAAATTAAATCATGAAATAGTCCAACTGCATAATTTGCAGCATCAAAATCTGCCAAATCACTTGCCTTTTCACCTAAACCAACTAATTTTACCGGTAACTTCATTTCATTTCTAATTGCTAAGACTACCCCACCTTTTGAGGAACCATCTAACTTGGTGAGCACCAAACCTGTTAGTTTGGTAGTTTTATCAAAATCTTTGGCCTGCAATAATGCATTTTGACCCGTTGAGCCATCAAGTACTAAAAGAGTTTCAGTAGGTTCTTCTGGAGCTTGCTTTTTTATCGTTCTTTCAATCTTTTCCAGCTCATTCATTAAATTCTTTTTATTTTGCAATCTACCAGCCGTATCCACAAGTAAAAAATCATAATTTTCTTGCAGAGCCTTTGTCGTGGCGTCATAAACAACAGAAGCCGGATCGGCTTGTTCCTTGCCAGTTACAACAGGAACACCAACTCTTTCTCCCCATTCAGACAGTTGTTCAACTGCACCAGCTCTAAATGTATCAGCTGCAGCTAAAAGAACAGACTTGCCTTCATCCTTAAAGCGTTTTGCCAATTTGCCAATTGTAGTAGTTTTACCGGCGCCATTGACTCCGACAAAAAGATAGATATTTGGTTTACCGTCATTATGAACAGTTAGCTTTTCATTTTCTGAATTACCACTTTCATCATAAAGGTCAACTAATTTTTCTACTATCACCCTTTTTAAATCGTCTCGAGATTTGGCTTTTTGCAATTTAGCTTCATCACGAAGTTCGTCTGTCAGTTCTTCAGCTGTTTCATAGCCAACATCAGACTCAATTAGTAGCTCCTCCAAATCGTCAAAGAAATCTTCGTCAACTGTTCTAAACTGTGCGAAAAAGCGATTTAATCTGGCACCAAAGCCTTGATTAGTTTTCTCCAGGCCTTTTTCATATAATTCAGTTTCATCCTGATATTCGCTAGCTGATTCGGGTTCAGCCTCTTTCTTTAGAGATTGCTCTGGCGTGGAAGTCGTAGAATCTTCATTTTGCTTTTCAGTTTCAGCAGTCTCAGCAGAAGCTTTTTCTACTGACGTTAAACCATTATCACTCTCTGTAGCAATTTTAGCTTTTTCATCTTCAGCTTGTTCAGTTGAAGGTCCTTGATCCTCTTTTGGACTTTCGCCTTTAGGTTGAGCACTATTTTCGTTATTTTTGGTTTCGTCATTTTCACCAAACAATGATTTTTTTATTTTATCAAATAAACCCAATTTTATTTCACCTCATTTTTTAATTCTTTTAAAGAAACGGATAATACTTGTGAAACTCCTGATTCTTGCATTACAACACCATAAAGCTGGTCTGCTCTTTCCATTGTGCCCCTTCTATGTGTGATTACAATAAACTGGGTATGCATGTCATATTCTTCTAAAAAGTTGGCAAAGCGAGTGACGTTAGAGTCATCCAATGCAGCCTCGACTTCATCTAACACGCAAAATGGCACTGGCTTAACCTTCAACATGGCAAAAAGAAGAGTGATTGCGGTCAATGCCCGTTCCCCACCAGAAAGTAAACTGAGTCTTTGCAGTTTCTTTCCTGGTGGTTGAGCTATAATTTCGATACCGGTAGCTAATAAATGATCTGGGTCAGTTAAGACTAGCTTGGCACTACCGCCCCCAAAAACAACTGGGAATAGTTCATTGAAGCTTTTAGCTACAGCAGTGAAAGTTGATTTAAACCGATTACAAACTTCTTGATCAAGTTCCGACATCGATTCTTCTAAGTTATCTCGCCCTTTTAGCAAGTCATTTTGTTGAGCATTAAGAAAATCATACCGTTTTTTAACGTTATCATACTCTTCAATTGCTTTTAGATTAACTGGCCCGATATCAGCAATAGACATACGATGCAATTTCACATCTTTTTGCAGTTGGGCACGATTTACTTCGTTATTTTCCTTATCTGCTTGATGCAAAGCTGCTTCATATGTTAACGAGTAATCTGAGCTCAAAGTATCTAAGCGCTGATCTATCTGGCTATTTAATTGCGCTATTTTGACAGAATATTCTTTTTGCTCGGCAGCCGCATCTTTACGCAGATCATAATTTCGGCTTGCCACCTGATCAAGCTGGTTAATTTGTGCATCATACTGGCCTAGTTTAGAACTCAAACTATTAAGCTGCTTTTGTAATTTCTGCTTCTTAACGGCGCCATCATTTTTTTCCTGCTCAAAGGCTGTCTGCTTTTTATGATCAAGCAGATCATTCTGCTTAAGTTCATTTAATTTTTGCTCTAAAGTAGCAATTTGTTTTTGCTGCTGCTTCAAGTCCCGCTTTTTTTCAGATATTTGTTTTGTAATATTTTCCAACTTGTTGGCATAAACAGCAATCTGCGGATCAAGCTCGTTCAATTTGGACTGAATATCATGATTTAGTTCAGTAAAGTTTTTAATTCGCAATTGCAGATCACTAATTTTTTGCTTTTGCTGAGAAATTTCTGTTTGAAATCTCTTTTTTTCTTTTTCAGCTAGACTAATCTTTTGCCTAGTGGAATCAATTTCCTGATTGCGTTCTTCTTTTTGCTGTTCAAATAAACTATTAGCAGCCTTTAACCTGTTAACTTCTTTTTCCTGATTTTGATACAAAAGTGCTGTCTCACCTAAATTCTGTTTCAGATTTTGGAGCTTTGCTTGAGTATCTTTCACTTTTTTGAGCAGAACATTATTTTTATCATTAGCAACAGCTAAATCTGCTTCGCTATTTTTTATTTTCAGCTGTAATTTGCCAATTTTTTTCTTTAGTTCACCAAGTTCTGCTGTAGTTTGAAGCGGAGAATTACTTTTTTGATTACGCACTCCTCCTGTCATTGAGCCACCCGGTGAAATAATATCGCCATCAAGTGTAACAATACGATAACGAGAAACGCGCTGCCTAATTTTCAGCGCATTATTTATGGTATCAACTATTATAGTATTTCCAAGCAAATAGTTAATCGCGGGCGTAATATTTTGACCTGGTAAACTTTTAACTATTTCACTTGCAATACCTTGAAAGCCAGAAAAAGAAGAAATCGTATTAATCGTTGAGGAAGGGATCGAATACTCCCGCAAGCCATCAAGGGGTAAAAAAGTAGCTCGTCCAGCACGATTTTCTTTTAACTGGTTAATGGCATCCCGAGCATCCAGTTTTGTTGCAGTTACTAAATTTTGAACTCCATTACCCAGAGCCGTAGCCATGGCAATTTCATATTTTGCAGGAAAAGTAATTAATTCACCCACAGCACCTATAACACCATGGTAATCCGCTAAATTATTTAGCACATTTTTAACACCATAAAAATACCCTTCGTGACGTTTACGGATATTTTCCAATGCATCATGGCGTGCTTTTAGTTGACTGAACTTCTGATTTGCTGTAGAAAGAGAATTTTGCAAAGTCAACAAATTATTTTGCGTTAGCCTTTGTTCTTCAGATAGCTCCTTTACCTGTTGTTTCTTATTTTGATAATCTTGTTTAAGACTTTTGCCTTCGACCTGAAGTCTATTAAGTTCAGCTTTTTCTTTTTTTAGTTCGTCAGAAACATTTTCTGTTTGCAGTTGGGTATTATCGCTAAGCTTTTTCAATTCAGAATTAAGATAAACAATTTCATTATTATTAGAAGTTTGATCTTGTAACAACTGAATATAATTTGACCGCAGCTGCTCTAAATTTTGGTTCAGTTGTTCCGGATTTTCTTTAAGCTGTGTCGTTAGCCCTATTCTCTTATTATTTAATTGCTCTTGTTCTTTTTTAAGATGGCCTTCTTCTTCAAGCAGATTAGTTGTTTCCTTTCTGCTACTCACTACCTGCTCTTTTAAGTCGCTTAATTCGGACTGATATTCTTTTTTAGTAGCTTCATTATACTGTTTGCTCTGCTCGGAAACTTGCAAATGCGTATTTATTTCGGAAAGCTTTTTTGTCAACGAAAATAAGTCATTTTGAATTTGATCTTTTTGAGCATTTAAAGTTTGAAATTCTTTTCTTTTGTCAGCTACCGCAGCCTGAGATGTCTTAACTTCTTGATCCAATTTTGTCAACAGATTTTGATTTTGGTCAGCTTTTTCTTGCACTGACTGTTTTTGCTTATCTAAGTCTTGAATTTCAAAAGCTAGCAAAGTTTTTAGTTCATGATCCAGACCTTTTTTCTGAAATTGATATTCCTTTGCGAGAGAGCTTTGTTCGTGAAGAGGTTCAATTCTCTGCTCCAGTTCTTTGACTAAATCATTGATACGCACCAAGTTATCAGTTGTCTGTTGTAATTGAGCTTTTGCTTCTTCCTTTTGCTTTTTAAAATGTAATACTCCAGCTGCTTCCTCAAACAGTGAGCGTCGCTCTTCAGGACGAGAATTTAATACTTGATCAACCCGTCCCTGTGAAATGATGGCTAAGCTTTCCTGTGAAATGCCAGAATCCAGAAACAAGGCTCGGACATCACGTTGTCTAACACTTTTTTTATTTATTAAATATTCGTTGTCTCCCGACCGTAAAATTCGCCGAGTTACAATTACCTGGTCATCTTTAAAATTAAGTTCGCCTTTCTTATTGTCAAAAATAAGGGAAACTTCAGCGTGGTTGGCCGGCTTACGAAATTCACTACCCGCAAATATCACATCTTTCATGTTTGAGCCCCGCAAAGATTTGGCGCTTGACTCACCCATGACCCATCTTATTGCTTCAGTAATATTGCTTTTACCACTACCATTAGGACCCACTATGCCAGTAATACCAGTATCGAATTCTATTTTTGTTTTTTCGGCAAAAGATTTAAAGCCGTCAATTATTAGTTCAGTTAGTGGCACACACTCATCTCCCTAATTAAGCTTATTTAAAGCGGTTTTTGCAGCCTCTTGCTCTGCAGCTTTTTTATTATGGCCTTGCCCTTGAGACAATACTTTGCCATTGACAACTAACTGTACAGTAAAACTAGACGGCAGCTGTTCTTCTTTCAAAACTTCGTATTCAATCTTTACTGGTCCATTTTGCTGCAGTAATTCTTGTAAATCTGTCTTATAATCACGTGAAGCATCAAATTTTCCAGCATCAATTAACGGATACACTGTTAAACTCAAAAAATGTTCGACTGCTTCCATGCCCTGATCAAGAAAAAGCGCTCCGTTAAATGCTTCAAAAACGTCCTCTAGCAGTGTCTTACGAGAACGCGCACCAGCTTTTTCCTCACCATGACCTAGATTAATTTCAGCCGGAAAACCAAATTTTTGGGCAAATTCCGCAAAGCCTTCAGTATCAACAATATTAGAACGCATTCTGGTTAATTCACCCTCATTGAGACTCGAGAAATTACGATAAAGGTAATCAGATATTGCTAATTCTAAAACTGCATCCCCCAAAAATTCCAACTTTTCATAATCACGAATGCCATCTCCAGGATGCTCGTTAGCATATGAAGAGTGGGTAAATGCTTCTTCTAATAACTTCTGATTGTTAAATTTAATTTTATATTTCTTATCCAATCGATTAATAAACTTGGTACTAACCATTCTATCATCTCCTTAATAACCTAAATTATACCAGTTTTTAAGTGTAAAAAAGAAAACTATTGTTTCTAAATAACAACAGTTTTCTATCTTTTATTCTATATTAATTTTTATTTTGTATAAGCAACCTTGTACCAAAGTGGATGTCCGTTATTTTGCTTGGATGGTTTTTGTGAATAGCCAGTAAGTTTGCTGTTAACAGCATCTATTTGATATGCATTGTAAAGCGGAACAACATAAGCCTGATCAAACATGTATTTTTGCCATTCATGGAATTTTTCTACACGATACTTATGGTTAAACGCCTTTTGAGAATCCATTTCTTTGATTAGTTTCGTATTTTCTGGAGTAACAAAACGTGAGTAGTTGGACATTGTCCCTTCACTAAACATTTGTTCCTGGGACGGTTCAGATGAAAGACCCCATGCAGCCATAAACATATCCACATCAGGTGAATCATGTTGCACTTTATCATAGAAGGAATTAAATTCTGTCAAACGGCCACCAACTAATTTAACATTTAGGCCAATCTTATTCCATTGTTGAATGAAGTTTTGCATGATCGGTTGTTGAATGGAATTACCAGACATGGCCATAAAGTGAATGGTTAGTGGCTTGCCATTAGGTTGTACACGCCACTTACCTTTTTTCTTGTAGCCAGCTTTATCTAAGATTTGATTGGCTTTCTTAATGTTATAGGTATAGCCTTTAACACTTTTATCAAAATAATCACCGAATTCTGCTGGAATTAAAGTAGGAACTTGGAAACTTAAGCCATCAGTATAATGTCTATAAACAGCATCAGTATTCATTGCATAAGCTATAGCTTGACGTAATGCCTTGTTATTCATTTTGGCATTAGGATTCATCACGTTCTTTGATTTTTTACTATCCCATTTACCAACCTTGAAAGCTAAATAACTGTAATATAGAGGAATTTTAGCAACAAATGTTACATCCTTTGTATCCTTAACTTGTTTCCACTGGCTGTTAGTAACCCTGATAATATCAAATTTATGATTTTTAATTGCTTGTGAAGCAGAGTTCGGGGAAACAACTTGGTAAACAATTTTATCTAATTTTGGCTGACCACGCCAATAATATTTATTCGGTACCCAGGTAACAGATTGACCACGTACAATTTTATCAAGCTTATAGGGACCAAAGAACAAAGGATTCTTTCTCAACTTATCTGACGATTCCAGTTTGTCAAACGGAACATCTTTTAAATAGTGATATGGTGCGGCTGCCTCCCAAATATAGCCGTTACCACTATAATACATACCAGGTTTTAATTCTTTGCAGTGCAGCACTACAACTCGTCCGTCTGGACCATCAGGCATTTCTATTCCTGAAATTGTTTTGGCCTTGCCTTCATGATATTCTTTCAACCCATTAATAATATTGAGTTGATTGGCGTATCTTTGAGATTTAGTTGCTTTATTTGCAATTATCTCATACGCGAATTCTATATCCTTGGCAGTAACCTGCTTACCATCAGACCATTTAACACCCTTCTTAACTGTAATAGTTGCAGTTTTTGCTTTACGATCAAGTTTAAGAGTAGCTGGACCCTTATCATTTATCTTGTAATTATCATCTGTTTCAAATAATGATTCTTGACCTGGACTTGCGACATCAGCACTCGGTTGATCCATTTGCAGTTCTTCATTAAAGACTCCGGTGAATGGTGTATCAGTTACTTCAGCAACTTTAATTGTTCCACCCTTCTTGGCAGTCTTAATCGGTGTCTCAATTGGGAACTTGCTGGCAGTCTTAGCCCCCTCATTGCTGGCGGTCTTATTGCTCTTACCACAAGCTACCAAAGTTAACGCAGCTGCGGTTACAACTCCGACTGAGCCTAAAATTTTTCTTGTTCTCATCATACATGTCTCCTTTATATGCAAAGTTAATAGTATTTTGGAAACAAGCTAACAGATAAATGTTAACATTAATCATTAAAAAATCAAGGCAAATTCAGAAATTATACTATTTATAAATAGTAAAGTAATCAAAATACATATTATTTAAATAATAGAAATTCTTTCAAATGTATAATTCAGCCAATACCAGAAAGAATTTAGATTTAAAAGCTTAATATGATTAGCTTTAATAATGTGTTATCAAAAATTATTTTGTAGAAAATCATAAAAAGTGGTTTTTAAAGAAACTAAAAAAATACCAAACTATTTTGCTAGTTTGATATTTTTATTTAAATTCAATTATTTAACATAACCAACTTGGTACCATAACTGGTGACCATTGTTATTTTGTGATGGTTTCAATGAGTATCCAGTAATCTTATCATTTACAGCATCGATACCATAAGCATTTGATGTTGGAACTACATAAGCTTGATCAAACATGTATTTTTGCCATTCGTGGAACTTTTGAACACGGTATTTATGATCAAAAGCTTTTTGAGAATCAATTTCATCAAGTAATTTACTGTTTTCTGGAGTGACAAAGCGTGAGTAATTGGATGGTGTTGCTTCTTTGTAAAGGTCAGCTGGAGATGGTTCACTTGAAAGGTTCCAACCTGCTGTAAACATATCAACAGAAGGATCATCGTGTTGCACTTTATCATAGAATGAATTGAATTCTGTCAGACGGCCACCAACCAAAGAAACATTTAAACCAATTTTATGCCATTGTTGTAAATAATTCTGTGCAATAGGCTCAGCCGTAGCATTTCCAGACATTGCCATATAATGAATCTTCAATGGCTTACCATTTGGTTGAGTACGCCATTTACCCTTCTTCTTATAGCCGGCTTTATCCAAAATCTCGTTCGCCTTTTTCAGATTGTAGGTATAACCCTTAAGATCCTTATTATAATAATCACCAAATTGCGCTGGAATCAGGGTAGGTACTTGGAAAGAAAGTCCTTTAGTATAGTGCTTATCAACTTCTGCAATATTCATCGCATATGCAATAGCTTGCCGCAATGGCTTATGATTCATCTTGGCATTTGGATCCATAACGTTTTTGCCCTTTTTGGCATCCCATTTACCAACTTTAAATGCTAAATAACTATATGACAAAGGAATATTGGCAATAAAATTAACATTCTTAGTCTTTTTAACTTGATCCCATTGTGAATTTATAACTCCAATGATATCAAATTTGTGACTCTTAATGGCCTGACTGGCTGAATTAGGATTAATAACCTGGTAAATGACCTTATCTAGTTTTGGCTTACCACGCCAGTAATATTTATTTGGTGTCCACGTTACTGATTGGCCACGAACAATTTTGCTAACCTTAAATGGGCCAAAGTACAAAGGCTTTTTCCTAATCTGATCAGATTCCTTTAGCTTACTAAAAGGAACATTCTTTAAGTAGTGATATGGAGCAGCTGATTCCCAGAAGTAACCGTTACCACTGTTAGTCATACCAGGTTTTAATTCAGGATAGTGAATCACAATTGTTCTACCATTAGGGCCATCGGGCATTTCAATACCAGAAATTGTTTTAGCTTTACCATCATGGTATGCTTGTAAACCTTTAATGGTGGCCAATTGACTAGTATATCTTTCTGATTGAGTAGCCTTATTAGCGAATATTTCATAAGAATATTCCATATCTTTAGCATTAACCTGCTTGCCGTCTGACCACTTAACACCCTTTTTGATAGTAATTGTGACAGTCTTATTTTTATTATCCAACTTCATTGTAGCTGGACCTTTATCGTTAATCTTGTAATTGTCATCAGTATCAAAAAGTGATTCTTCACCAGGAGATGCAACTGAACTATCAATAGCACTCATAGCCAACTCATCAGAAAAAATTCCTGTGAATGGTGTATCAGTTTCCAAAGCAACTTTAACAGTTCCACCCTGCTTAGCTTCCTTCTTAGGCACTGCTTCTGGGAACTTCTTAGCTGTTTTAGCATTAGAATTATCATCGGTCTTGCCAGATTTACCACAAGCTACCAGCGTTAAAGCAGCTGCTGTTACTACCCCCAATGATTTATATAAATTAGATTTTTTCATCTCTACATAACTCCTTTTTATTATCAGGAAAATTTAATTTTCAAAACAAGTTAATAATTAAATATTACCACATAAAATTAAAAAAGCAACGGTTTATTCATTTTTATTTAATAGATATTTATTTCAAAAAGAGCAATTTCTGATATTAATTGTTGCCACAAATACTTAATATTTACTTTTTTCAGTCTTTATGGGGTAAAAATTAAACAGTTTAATGTTGAAAATTTTGCTATAAAAATTAGTGATAGAGAAATTAGAGAAAAAACTGCTAATAAATAATATAGTAAACTCACGATATTATCTATTAGCAGAGATTTTAAAATATAATTGTTAAAAATTCAGTTTTAATTTTCCCTTTGCCGGGCGTCACCAGCTCTTTGTAAAGCACGACCAACATAATTGATACTTAAGGAAATAGCTAGTAACAATATTGTAGCCGGCAACCATAGCCAAGGCCTGTTGACAACGTTAACCGGATCATTGGCAAATCCAATTAGAGTACCTAAGGAAGGAACTGTAGGCGGTAAGCCGTAGCCAATAAACGACAAGCTGGTTTCAATACCGATGTTACCGGCAATTGTTAGTACGACATCGATAATCAGCATAGAGCCAATGTTTGGTAGGACTTCTCTAAACATTATTTTCAAGTCTGATGAACCAGAAGTTTTCGATGCCAGTACATAGTCTCTTCCTCTTTGAGAAAGAACAAATGCTCTAAAGTACCTTGCCGTACCTGTCCAGCCAAAAATCGAAATAATCCAAACTAAAGTAATAGGACTGTAATGCGGTACAACAGTTACCAAGACAATTTCTATAGGCGTTGCAGGCAAAACCTGCACAAAGTCCACTATTCTCATAATGACTGCATCAATATAGCCACCATAATATCCTGAAACGAGACCGACAATTAAACCAACAGTCTCACAAACAGCAGTAACCCCTAATCCAATAAGGATAGAATTACGACCACCCATAATTAATAGATTAAGAACATCTCGGCCACCATCATCCGTTCCCAGAATATGACCATCAGTGAACCAGCCTGTATAAGCTTCAATTATGTTTGCCTCAGTGACTTTATCAGACTTTAAAAATAGTGATCCGCCAAAAGTTAATAGTAAAATTAAGACTATCACTATGAAGGCAGTTAAAGCTTTCTTGTCCTTTACAACTTCTCGTACAACTACTCTAAAACTTGAAGCAGGAGGAGAAACTTGCACTTTCTTGGCTTTTTCAGTCGAAGTGGTTTTATTTTTTTTCAACATTTGTCTCCCCTTCTTTATTTTATCCTAATTCTTGGATCTACAATACTCATTATAATGTCTGAAAGTAAATTACCGAGTAGAGTAAGGAAACCAAAGATTAAAATTAATGCAGTTAGCGTAGTATAGTCACGCTGTTGTATTGAGTCTAAGAACAATTTTCCCATACCAGGATAACTGAAAACGGTTTCAATAATCATTGAACCACTTAACAGCCCAGTTATAACTGTACCAAATGAAGAAGCTATAGGTAACAATGAATTACGTAAAATATGTTTATTAAACACAACTTTTTCAGGAACTCCCTTACTGTGAGCCGTTCTAACATAATCTTCAACTTTATTATCGACAATTCCCGTTCTTAAGTATTGCACTATTCCAGTAGTAGTGATGAGGGCACTCAATATAGCTGGGAAAATGATATGGTAAAGCTGACTACCCAATGTACCCCAGAAACCAGAAGCATTAGGAGAAACCGAACCTGAAATAGGAAACCAGCCTAGGAGAAAGCCAAACAGCCATATACCTAAAATGTAAAATACAAAAGCAGGAATAGCAAAAGTAACATAATTAAAAATTTGTACAGCTTGGTCTTGCCATTCATCCTGGTGTTTACCAGCAATCACACCAAGAGGTATTGAAATACTGTAACTAATTATTGTTGTTAACAGCGAAAGCCAAAATGTATTTACAGCTCTATCGGCAATTAAAGAGGTCACCGGAACGTGCTGTATATAACTGGTACCTAAATCGCCTTTAAAAATATTACCTACCCAACGAGCATATTGAACAGGGGCCGGATCATATAGTCCGGCAGCTCTTTTCAGAGCTTCTAGTTGCCTAGGGTCAGTATTAGGATTAATTTGTCCCGTAAATGGGTCTCCCGGCATCATTTTTGCCAAGAAAAAGACCAAAATACTTAAAATGATCAATTGCGGGATCATAATTAAAATACGTCTTAAAACAGTTTTCCACATGATTATGCTCCCTCCCTATCATTTGTTTCTTCTTCGACTATTTCTTTTTCAGGTAAAGCGACTAAATGTTTATCTGATACGTGTTTAAGTGGAAAAACTCGTCCATCTTTGTCATACCACTTACTTTGATCATTCTGAAATTCTTGTTCAACTACTTGACGATGTTTCTTATGTTCATCTCGATGTTCAACATCGACTTGAGGAATAGCAGAAAGCAGCCTTTTCGTATAGATATGCATTGGATGCTGATAAATATCTTCTCTTGAACCAATTTCAACCAAACGACCACGATGCATAATAGCCAAATTCTCAGACATATGCTTAACGACACCTAAATCGTGAGAAATAAAGAGGTAAGCAATATTGTATTGCTGCTGAATATGCTTCATAAAGTTTAGCACCTGTGCTTGAACTGATAGATCTAAGGCACTTGTTGGCTCATCAGCGACAACCAGACGTGGATTAGTAGCAACCGCTCTGGCTACGCCAATTCTTTGTCTTTGACCACCGGAAAATTCGTGCGGATATTTATATATTGAGTCACTCGGCATACCAACGATGTCAAGTAATTCTTGCACACGGTCACGTTCTTGATCAGTTGTTAAATTCTCAAAATTGCGTATTGGCTCTGCAATAATATCCTCAATTCGTTTTCTCGGGTTTAAACTTGACAGAGAGTCCTGAAAAATCATTTGGACGTCTTTATTGTAATTGAGTCTGCGGCGATTTTTGGATTTGGTAATATCGACACCCTTATACATAATACTGCCACTGGTAACAGGTTCAACTCCAACAATAGCCTTGCCTGTAGTTGACTTACCTGAACCAGATTCACCTATAAGTCCGTATGTTTCTCCTTCATTGATAGTAATACTAATATCATCAACGGCACGAACATAATCGGTAATACGATTCCAAAAACCAGATCTGATAGGATAATGAACTTTTAAGTTTTTTACTTCAATAATTTCTTTAGCCATAAACTACTCCCCACTCACTTCATCTTGAAAGTGGAACGTCTTCCAGCAAGTACATCTAACCCAATGCCCTGGTTCAACTTCATGCATTACTGGATTCTCCTCATGGGCACTTGCAGGTATCCACGGTATTCTAGCAGCAAACCTGTCACCTTTTCTAGGCATATTTTGCAATGATGGAACTGTTCCTTGAATAACATGTAAATCTTCTTCTTCATCTTCAGATTGAGGCATTGAATTTAACAAAGATCGTGTATAAGGGTGAAGTGGATGTTCAAAAATTGTTTTGACATCAGCTTTTTCTACTATTTGACCACCATACATAACAGCAACTTCATCAGCTGTTTCAGCAACTACTCCCAAGTCATGAGTTATTAAAATAATACCAGATTGAGACTGCTTTTGGATATCTTCAAGCAAGTCTAAAATTTGTGCTTGAATAGTTACATCAAGGGCAGTTGTAGGCTCATCAGCAATGATAATTTCAGGTTTGCATGCAACGGCCATAGCAATAACGACACGTTGTCTTAATCCACCAGATAATTCAAACGGATACATGGCGTAAGTTTCTTCAGGTTTTGGCATACCAACCTGATTAAAAAGTTCAATTACACGTGCATGACGTTGTTTCTCATCCATATCCGTATGGTAATACAAAGTTTCTGCTACCTGATCACCAACTCTCATTAGTGGATTTAAACTGGCTAAAGGATCCTGAAAAATCATTCCAATTTTATTCCCACGAATTTTATCGAACAGTGATTCATTCAGGCCTACCAAGTTCAATTCATTATAAAGAATATCACCTGTTACTTTTGTATTTTTATGGTCGTACAAACCGATAATACTAGATGCGATTGTACTCTTACCACAACCAGATTCACCTACAATTGATAAAATTTCATTCCTTTTCAAAGTTAAATTAATATCATCTGCAGCATCATAAAATTTCCCATTTAAACGATATGCTGTATGTAAATGCTGGATATCTAGCAAGAGATCACTTTGTTTTTCCAAAGGTCATTTCCCCTCTCAAATCTTCAATGAATTTATTAAAGATATTTAATAAATTTATTTAATTTCTAATTATAACCGTGAAACAAATTGTATGCAAACTAATAATTAATTTTTTTAATTAGTTTTGATGATTTGCAACGTAATTAACAGCATCACCAACAGTTTTAATTTTTTCTGCATCTTCATCAGAAATCTCGGCGCCGAATTCATCTTCTAATTGTAAAATGAATTCCACTAAGTCAATGGAATCAGCGTCCAAATCACTAGTGAAATTAGTTTCATCAGTTATTTTGTCTTTATCAACTTCAAAATTATCTGCTAAAATATCCTTGATTTTATTAAAAATTTCTTCTTTACTCATGTTTCTACTCCTTGTTGTTACTTGCTTTCAGTAGCAAATTCTGCTTTAAAATTATCAATTATTTTTTCCTGTAAAATTTTATCAATTTGCTTAATTGTAAAATATACAGCACGCTGATCTGAACGACCGTGTGTTTTAACTACAGGAGCATTAACTCCGAGTAAAACTGCACCACCATATTTATCTACATCAAATTTTGAAATTAAACTTTTTAGTGCCTTTTTAATCATCAATGCACCTAATTTAACAAAAGGTCCATTATTAAGCAAACTATCTTTTAACAGATGGATTAAAACACCAGAAGTTCCTTCAATATTTTTTAAAACTGCATTGCCTGTAAAACCGTCTGTTGCAATTACATCAGCTTTACCATCCAATAATTCGTTGCCCTCGATGTTACCTATAAAATTAAGCTTGCTATTCAGCAATAATTGAAAGGCTTGCTGATGAACATCATCACCTTTATCATTTTCAGCCCCGTTATTAAGCAGACCAACCCGGGGGTTTTTTATTCCTCTTACTTTTTCAGCATAATATGATGCCATTTTGGCCCAAGCGAGCAAATATTCCGGTCTGCTTTTGGCATTAGCACCAACATCGATCATATTGAAACCGTCATCAGAATTTTTTACTGGCAGGGTCGGCATAAAACCCGGACGAGTTACTCCTTTAATTCGTCCTATTATAAATATACCACAAGCTAGAATAGCACCCGTATTACCTAGCGAAAAAAGTGCATCTGCCTTGCCCTGCTTCACAAATTGCGCTGCCACGACAAGTGATGAATCCTTTTTAGACCTAATTGCCTTAACTGGTTCATCTTCATCATTAATTATCTGAGTGGTATTAACAACTTCTGTTTGACTTTTATCCTCGCCTAATAGTTGCGTTATTTTCGCTTGATCGCCAAAAAGTATAAATTTCGTTTGCGGCAGTTCTTTTTTTACCTGCAATACTGCTTGAATAATTGCTTCAGGAGCATTTTCTCCGCCCATTGCATCAATAGCAATAGTTCTCATATTATCCTCAACCTTTACTAAGTTCTTTTTTGTTGTAATTGCTTATATTCTAACACTTGTTTTAAAGTTTTATTTTCTGATTTTTGCAAGAGAGGATCAGCTTTTATTACCTTTTTGGCCTCTTTTTGCGCCACTACCATGATATTGTAGTTGTTAACTACGTCTCCAACCTGAAATTCAGGTAAACCAGATTGGGCCTTACCAAAAAGATCACCTTCACCACGCATTTTCAAATCTTCTTCAGCCAGCTTAAATCCGTCAGTAGTGGAAGCTACAATTTGCATGCGGGATTTACCTGCTTGAGTATTGGGATCAGCTAAAAAAATACAATAACTCTGAGTTTTTCCCCGACCAATTCGTCCACGCAACTGGTGCAGTTGACTAATACCAAAGCGATCAGCATTATAAATAACCATCATATTAGCATTAGCAACATCTACTCCTACTTCAATTACGCTGGTAGTAACCAAGATGTTTATTTCACCTGCGGCAAAAGCAGTCATAATGTCGTCTTTTTTATTTCCAGGCATTTGCCCGTGAAGTAAAGCAACCTTTTCATTAGGAAAGTCATGACTTAACTTGTCATAAAGTTGCTCAGCATTTTTTAAATCCAATGCTTCCGATTCTGAAATCAAAGGCGTGACAGCATATATTTGGAATCCCCGCTTTAATTGCTCACGCATCAGTTGATAAACTTGATCCATTTGACTACTTGTTTTCCACCAGGAAACTATTTTTTTTCGTCCTGCTGGAAGGTGGTGTATTTCAGAAATAGTCATATTACCATACACTGTTAAAGCTAAAGTTCGAGGAATTGGTGTGGCCGTCATTGCTAAAACATCGGGCAAATTTCCCTTATTGATTAAAGCTTGTCTTTGATTGACACCAAAACGATGTTGTTCATCAATAATAACTAATCCCAATTTTTTGAAAATCACACTTGATTGAATTAAAGCGTGAGTACCAATGACCACATTAATAGTGCCATCTGTTAGTTCATTATAAATTTCTCTGCGCTCCAAAGTTTTGGTAGAACCCGTCAAAAGAGCACAGCGAACGCCCAAAGGCTTTAGTATTTCATCAATTTTTTTAAAATGTTGCGTTGCTAATATTTCCGTTGGAACCATCAGTGCAGATTGAAAGCCGGCTGTCACTGCCGCAAAAAGTGCATAAACAGCGACTATTGTTTTTCCAGAACCCACATCCCCTTGCAACAGTCGCTGCATTTGAACTGAAGAAAGCAAATCCTTAAAAATTTCGTTAATTACATGTTTTTGATCTGAAGATAGTTCAAATGGTAGTGACTTAGTAAGCTTGGCAATTTCATCTAAGTTATACTTTTTAGCAATCCCCTTATTACGCGGATTGTATTCAGTCAACTGGGCTAGTTCAGTTTGAAATATGAAAAACTCTCTAAAAATGGCACTTCTTTTAGCAACCTGAGATTCTGTAGCATTTTGTGGATGATGCATTTGTTGCACAATACTACTTTCAGGTAGCAAGCGGTATTTTTGCCTTATCTCAATAGGGACTACATCATCAACTTCAGCTAAATAATCATCTAAGGCAAGATTGATTAAATCTATTAATTTTTTTTGTTTAATTTGCCGGTTTACTGAATAAATGGGTGCCATGCCACTATCGTTTTCTTTTGCTGCAATGAACTTAAAGGCAGCCAGGCTTTGTCTAGCAGCATTAAACTTACCGTAAATTGCTACTTCTGTGCCAACTTCAATTTTTTCTTTTAACCATGGTTGATTAAAAAAATTGACCATGATGACATCATGGTCAATTCTTAATTTAAAACTAAGGCGGCTTTTTTTATACCCAAACCTAGTTACAAAAGCATCTGTTGCAACAATTCCCTTAAGCATTACCTTTTGACCATCCATGATCTGATCAAGAGGAATCGTTTGAAGCTCATCATAACGAAATGGAAAATAATACAACAAATCATAAATGCTATAAATTCCCAAACTTCCAAGAGCAGCCGCAGTTTTTGTTCCTACACCCTTTAAATTGGTCACCGGAGCAAAAAGTTCTTTTGCTATCATAATTACTCAACAGAAATCAGGAAATTATATACAGGTTGTCCGCCATCATGAAGTTCAAATTCAAGATCATCATGCTTCTCTTTAACAGCATCTATCAGTTTCTGAGCCTCTTTCTTGTTAGAATCTCGTCCAAACATCACAGTAACGATTTCGGAATCTTCATCCAACATTTTTTCAATCATTGAAGAAGCTGCAGTAATTATGTCAGTTTCAGCCACTTTAATTTCTCCATCAATAATCCCTAAATAATCGTCTTGATGGATCTCAACCTCATTAATTTTGGTATCACGATTTGCTTTAGTAACTTCGCCAGAAACAACAGTATCAAGAGCGTCAGTCATGTTTGCAACATTGTCATCAAGAGAATCGTCCGGATCAAATGAAAGCATGGCTGTCAAGCCTTGTGAAATGGTTTTAGTAGGGACAATGCCGACTGGGATGTCGCTCACCTCAGCTGCCTGCTTGGCTGCCATAATAATGTTGCCATTATTCGGCATCACAATTGCTTTTTTAGCACCTGATTTTTTGATTGAATCAATAATGTCTTGTGTTGAAGGGTTCATTGTTTGACCCCCAGAAATAATGCGGTTAACGCCTTCACTTTCAAAAAGTTTGCGAATTCCGTTACCAGAAGCAACAGCTATTACGGCAAAATCAACATTTTCCTGATTTTCTTCACTGTTATTTACTATTGTTTCGTGTTGAATCCGCATATTGTCAATTTTAATTTTTCCCAATTGACCAAATTGGCTGCCGTACGCAAAAATAGCTCCAGGGTGTTCAGTATGAACATGAACTTTTGCCACTTCTTCATCTGAAACTGCCAAAAGTGAATCACCTAACTGAGATAAATGCTCCCTAAATTCATCTAAATTAAAAGTTTTCTTATTAGGAACATCAGCAGTTAAATCAACCATGATTTCGGTACAGTAGCCATTAGTAATATCCTGAGTAGAAAGTTGTGATTGTACAGATTGATGATGCATGGCATTTATCATTTCATCCATTTCACCTTCATCAGGTTGGTACCGGTCAGCAAATTCTTCACCTAAAAGACCTTCTAGAAATCCTTCATATATAAAGAGTAAGCCTTGACCTCCTGAATCAACTACACCAACTTGCTTTAAAACAGGTAATAAGTCAGGAGTTGTCTTTAACGCTTTTTTAGCACCTTCAACAATCGCCTTCATAACTTCTTCAACATCATCGGTTTCATTGGCCTTATTGGCACCTTCTTGTGCACCAATCCGAGCAACAGTCAAAATAGTTCCTTCAACTGGCTTCATTACGGCTTTATAAGCTGTTGCAACCCCATTTGAAAAAGCATTGGCCAACTCTTGTGCATTAAGAGTTTTCATACCTTGAGTTGCCTTATAAACTCCTCTAAAGAGCTGAGAAGAGATTACCCCACTATTACCACGAGCACCCATCAACATCCCTTTAGCAAGGCTTTCTGTCAAATCACCCACACTATTGCTAGTATTTTGGGCAACAGCTTTAGCACCACTTTCAATAGTTAAATTCATATTTGTTCCAGTGTCTCCATCAGGAACAGGGAAAACGTTCAAAGAGTTAATAAACTCTGCGTTGCGACCAAGTCTGTGCGTAGCGACGCGAACCATATCTCTAAATTTTTTACTGTCTATTTCCTTTAAAACCAATATTTCTACCCTCCGCTTGAGTTATTCATCAAGCACTTTAACACTTTGAACGATGACATTAACAGCTTTAGTTTCAATTCCAAGTTGATTTTTCAAATTGAATTTAACACTATCTTGTACGTTGCGACTTACTTCAGATATTTTTAAACCATAGCCGACTATTATATAAACATCAACCGTAATCTTATTATCCTCAGACTTAACAACAACACCGCGCTTATAATTTGCTCGATTCAATATTCCATCGAAGCCATCACGGATAGCATTTTTTGAAGCCATGCCAACAACACCGTAGTTAGATGTAGCTGCGCTACCAACAACAGTTGCAATCACTCCATTTGAAACATCAATCAAACCGTTTTTTGTTTTGATTTTTACAGCCATGTTTACCTCCGAATCATTGTTCTCATATTATGAATCTATTTTATCATAGTAATCAAGTTTAAATGCAAAAATCCCTTCTTAAAAAATACTTTTGCAGTTGCAATGTTCTTAAACTTATGCTATCTTAATTTAGTATGAAAACACAATAAAGGAGGTTTAGCAAATGGCAAAAGATTATATCACTGGCAAAAAGACCACTTTTGGTAATACACGTTCACACGCACTGAATTCATCACGTCGTGCGTGGAAGCCAAACCTTCAAAAAGTTCGTATTCTTGTCGATGGCAAGCCAAAGCGTGTATGGGTTTCAACTAAGACATTAAAATCTGGTAAAGTTACCCGTGCCTAGCGTAAAATAAAAAAGTTTTTAAAGCAGAAGATTTCTTCTGCTTTTTTATTTCCCAAAATCTGTTTAAAAGTTTATGTTTAAATAGAGATATTCTTATTGCTCTTTCAATTAATTTTCAAGTCAAAAAAAGACAAGTTATAGTCTGTAGTTTTACTTGAAGGTATTGTTTTTAGCTAACCTCATTGGCAAATCTTTCATTTCAATTTTTTATATATTCTGCTATTAATAAAAGATGATGTTGCCGATACACTTCTCATTGCAACAATTTACTTATATAAAATTTGGTAATTTTAAGTTTTATCAAACATAACAAAGGCAGTATCTCCACCAATGTAAATCTTTTTTTACTCATCAAAAAGGATACAAATCATACCAATCTTTCAATTTTTTTAATTATATAATTTGTTTTGGAGCTTGCCACTATTAGTGGAAATCATAGCAGCAAGATAATTGAGGAGATATACCAAAAATATTTATTAACTTATAACAACTTGTTCCAAGAGATATAAAAAAACAGCAGTGAATGAAGTTAACCCCCGGAATTGAAGTGCTCCATAATAGTTAGACATTAATCTGACTATTAGGAGCACTTTTTTCATGACTAAATATTCAACTACTTTGAAAATGGAAATTTGCAGTAAATACTTATCCCACCAAACCTCTTTAGCTA
>NZ_REHP01000007.1:0-101545 GCF_003693045.1 Lactobacillus sp. ESL0259
TACAGACTATAACTTGTCTTTTTTTGACTTGAAAATTAATTGAAAGAGCAATAAGAATATCTCTATTTAAACATAAACTTTTAAACAGATTTTGGGAAATAAAAAAGCAGAAGAAATCTTCTGCTTTTTTGTTGCTTAAATATTTTGAAAGCGATTAATATCTTTAGATTGAATGACTGCTACCACTCCTCTTGTAAATGAAAGTTCAAATGCATCTTTTCCTGGTAAAAATTCATTCGAGCTAAAAGAGACAGGGTTTGCGCTCCAATATTTAGCCAAATTATATTTAGCTCTATTTATATTTAAATTCAAGACACCGGTTAAAGTTACTACTCCAAAATATTTATAGCCTAGCTGCCTTTTAACTAAATGTTTCCCAGCATTATAAAAACTAATTGAATTTTGCTGATCAATGAGCGCTATTTTTTCAGCAAACTCTTTAAATTCGGGCTTAAGAGCCATCAAAAAATTAGACAAAAAGTGATCTAAGCGCCCACCCGTGGCACCAAAAAGAGTTAAATGAGAAACATGGTAATCTAAAAAGGCGCAGCGAATAGCTAGCTCCGCATCAGTCCAATCTTTTTCTGGATTAGAATATCTAATATCAGCGACATTTTTTTCAATTTCTGCTAGTTCATTTTTTTGCAGTGAATCAAAATCCCCCTCGGTCACATCTACTTTAATGCCCATTTCTTGCAAAAGAAGAGCCCCACGATCAACACCTATTACTAAATCACCGGTCCTATTAGCTAATAAAAATTGCTGTTTAAGATCGTCAGGCCATAACTGTTTAGGCGCGCCTAACAGTGCGAAGGATTTCATTGCAATATACCTTCTAACTCTCTAATTTGCTGTTTAATACTATCTTGACAAAATAAATAAGACCCAGCAACGAAAATTTCTGCTCCTGCATCCTTGGCAATTTTAGCAGTCTGTTTGTTAATTCCCCCATCAACTTCAATTGGTACTTTTCCAGAGCTCAAACTAACGGCCTGTTTAATCCTTGAAGAAGATTCCGGAATGAACTTTTGGCCACCAAAACCTGGATAAACAGTCATTAAAAGAATCTGATCAACTTTCCTAAGATATTTTTTTAAAACTGAAATTGAAGTATTGGGATTAAGAACTAAACCCGCCTTAACATGGTTTTCTTTTAAATAATGCAGCCAGTAATTAAGTTTATTCTCGTTCATTGCCTCATAGTGAAGTAACATTATTTGTGCTCCCGCTTTGACAAAAGCAGGTACCAAAACATCAGGGTTATTACTCATTAAATGAACCTCAACTTCAGTTGTGGGAAAAGTCTTTTTAAGGTCGGATACAAGCTGTGGACCAAAAGATAAATTTGGCACAAAATGTCCATCCATAATATCAATATGAAAGCGACTAATTCCGCAATCAATCGCAGTTTGAATATCTTTTCCCAAATTTAGATTATTAATATTTAAAATTGATGGTGCAATCAATATTTTTCTCCTCACTTTAAATACTCCGGTAGCCTACCATTTTCTATTTCTTTGCGAATTAGCAAATAATCATCATAGCGGCTTTTTTTTATTTTTCCCGCTTCAACCAATCTTTTCACTTCACAACTAGGCTCGTTCAAATGCTGACAAACCCGAAACCTACAATTTTTACTGGCTTTTTTAAATTCAATAAAATAATCGCATAACTCTTTTACTTTAATTGGCGTAAGGTCAATTGCTGAAAAGCCTGGAGTATCTGCAAGATAACCTTTTCCTAAAGAAAAAAGGTTAACTGTCCTGGTAGTATGCTTGCCCCGATTTAAGGAATTAGAAATGACGCCCGTTTCTTGCTTGACGTCACTTTGAAGTGAATTAATTAAAGTAGATTTACCGGCGCCAGATTGTCCTGCAAGAGTCCAGATGCTTTCAGTATCAATCTCATGAATCAGGTTATTAGCAACCTCTTCTTGACTATAATAAATTTGATATCCTATATCATTATAATATAGCAAGTCTTCGTGAATCTTCTTTAGCTTTGACCTACTTAGTAAATCGCTCTTTGAAAGGTAAATACTTACATCAACGCCTTGCCATGAAAAGAAAGTTAAAAAGCGATCCAATAACTGCAGAGAAAAATCGGGTTGAACTGCTGACATTACTAGTAAAACATGATTCACGTTAGCTAAAGCAGGCCGACCAATCAGGTTTTTGCGTGGTAGAACTTCCACTAAATAATTTGTGCCTTGGTCATCAATTTGGATTTTAACGTGATCACCAACAGTTGGCTTTAACTTGTTTTTGCGAAAAACTCCCCTGGCACGAGTTCTTACAACATCATTAGCAGTTTGGACATCGTAAAAGCCTGCAATCAGACCAATAACAATCCCTTGATCCTTTTTAATCATTTTTGACCTTCTCATTCAAAATTATCTGGCCATCACGTACTACTTTCAGTTGGCCAGGGCCATCCTTAAGTTCGAATGGGATTGAGAAATTCATGTCTTTTCTGATATATAAATCTCGGTAAATATTATCAATTGAATGATTATCATCTGCAATATATATTTGAACATGATTACCGCGCTTATTATCAGAATCATCTTCATCATTATCTTCGTAGCTAACCGTAAAGTTTTTAATTGCCGTCAAATTGCGTTCTTTTTTTGATCCCTCTGAAACATTGACAGAAATTGTACTTCCACGAGGAACCTGTGTACCTGCAGCCGGACTCATGGAAATAATCATTCCTTTCTTTACTTTGCTGGAATATGCAGAGCTAACTTGCAGTGTTAAGCCGTGTTTATGTGCAAATTCTTGTGCCTGCTTTAAAGAATAATCTTTTAAATCAGGTAATTTAATCATACGATGCTTCGAACGCGGATTTTTTCCTTTAGATATTACTAACGTAATTGTTGTTTGTTCCGGCTTTACTTCAACATCGGCAGCAACACTTTGAGAAATAACATGATCAGGTGGAACACTGGATGAAAATTGATTTTCACGGATTACTTCAAATCCTAATTTTTCAAGTTTTTGTACAGCAATGCCATACTCGTCACCAGTTACATCAGGTACTTGAACCATACCTGCTCCATCAGAAATATACAGGTCTATATATCGACCTCGTTTTATTTCCGAGCCAGCAACTGGTGAAGTTTCAATTACTTTGCCGCGATCAATACTATCAGAACTTCTATGCTTAATTTTGCCAACCTTTAAGCCAACATTTTCAAGTTTACTTCTTGCTTTCTTTTCACTTAGGTTTGTAACGTCAGGAATTCGTATATCACTATTTTTATTATTATTTAGCACAAAAAACATTAAGCCAATTATTAAGACCGCGGCAATACCTACAAAAAGCCACCACCATTTATGTTTACGCAAAGCTTGCGTAAAACTGGAAGAATTTTTTTGATAGTCATCAGTCTTTTCTTGAGTTCTATTTTGCGAATCAGTCTTTTCGACTACTCGATTAGGCTTGAAATTTGGCAAAATAATGGTTTCATCATCATTATTGCCATGAGTGGGTTTGAAAACTGGTTCATTAGCTCGTCCTGGTTCCAAACTGGTATCAAGGTCATCTTTCATTTCCTTAGCAGAATCATACCGGTCACGAGGATCCTTTGCTGTTGCTTTTAAGACCACATTCTCTAGTGGTTGGGGAATATTAGGATCTTGTTTTCTGATTGACGGAATAGGCTCTTGAGCATGTTTTAAAGCAATGGAAACCGCTGAATCGCCATTAAATGGCACATGACCCGTAATTAATTCATATAAAATTATTCCCAAAGAATAAATATCAGATTGCTTGGTAACAAGTCCACCTCTAGTTTGTTCTGGAGACATATAATGAACAGATCCGATTGCGGAATTAGTCTGGGTAACAGAATTTTGATTTAAAGCTACAGCTATACCAAAGTCTGCAATTTTGATGTTACCATGCTTGTCCATTAAAATATTTTGCGGCTTCAGATCCCTGTGAATCACATTATGCTTATGAGCCAGGGACATTGCACTCAATATTTGGTCCATGATTTTAATAATATTACCCAAATTTAAGGGTGAATTTGCTATAATATAGTCTTTTAAATCAGGGCCATCAACGTATTCCATAACCATGTAAGGTAAACCGTGGTCAGTGCCAACATCCAGCACCATCACTATGTTAGGATGACTTAGTTCACTAGTGGCAAGTGCTTCTCGTTGAAAACGAGCCAAAGTCTGAGGTTCCTTTTGTAAATCAAGCCGCAGAATTTTAACGGCTACTTTTCGTTGCAGAATAATATCTTCGGCTAGATAGACATTAGCCATGCCGCCTTCACCTAAAGTATCAATTATGCGATAACGGTCACCTAACAAATAGCCCTTATTGATCATTGTTTGTCACCGCCTTCATTTAAAATCAAGCAAGCAGTGATATTGTCCTGGCCACCTAAACGATTAGCTTCATCAATCAGCTTTTGGCAACGACCCTTTAAAGACAAATCTTTCGTCGCAAGTATTTGTTGAATCTGAGGATCACTTAGCGAATTGGTCAATCCATCAGTGCAAAGCAAAATAATATCATTATCATTTAAAGTAACCTGCTTAAATTCTGGATCAATTGTGCTGGAAACTCCAAGTGACTGAGTAATTATATTTTTTTGAGGATGGTTTCTAGCTTGCTGCTTAGTAATTTGCCCCAGTTTAACCAATTCATTAACCAGAGAATGATCTTCTACAAGTTGGACGAATTTTCCATCTGAGTAGCCATAGGCTCTTGAATCTCCTAAATGAGCGATTAAAGCTTCATTGTTGAAAATCACAGCCAATACTATTGTTGTTCCCATGCCGTTTAAATCCGGAAAACGGTCAGCTGTTCTCAAAATTGTTTCATTTTCATTACTTAGTTGAACATTCAGCCATTTACGTGCACTGTTTGAATCGTAAAAGTCGGTTACACCAAAATTATGACCCAAGTGACTCACAGCCATAGTCGAAGCCACATCTCCGCCTTGATGTCCGCCCATGCCGTCACAAACAATAGCTAGTAAAGCATTTTTTTTATTTTTAAAAACCTGGACAGAATCCTGGTTGCTCTTGCGTATTCGTCCAATACTAGAAGCAAATGCTGTTTTAATCAAAACTCTAACCTCGCAATTTAAACTTAGCAATAAAAAAGCCATCGCTATCATAACTATCTGGTAAGATTTTAAGTATCCCTTTTGGGGCTTTTAGCTTACCCGCTGTAAAAGGCTGTAATTCATACTCATCATGCCTTTTTAAAAAAGCTTTAACTACGTCTTCGTCCTCTTCTTGGGAAATAGTGCATGTCGCATACACTAATTCTCCATCTTGACTTAATAAGGAACTTATATGATCTAAAATATTTAATTGAATTTGTTGCAATTTAGTTAAGTCATTTAATGTTTTAGTATAACGGATTTCCGGTTTCCGCCTAATAAGACCTAATCCAGAACAAGGAGCGTCCACTAAAATTTTATTAAATTGCTCTTTTTTAAATTCTTGATCTGCTTTTCTAGCATCAAGTGGCTTGACAATTACTTTTGATGCCACATGCATCCTGCTGGCATTCTCTTTAACTAAACGCAGCTTATTTTCATGTATATCAAGGGCGGTAACATGACCCTGGTTCAAATTTTCAGCGATCTGAACAGTTTTACCTCCTGGTGCACTACAGGCATCAAGAACTTCTTCATTACCCTTAAAAGCAAAAGCGCTTACCGCCAAACTAGCAGCTTCATCTTGAATTGTCAATTTTCCTTGCTTAAATAAGTCAGTTTTAAAGATTCCCCCATGTGCTAAAATCAGTTCATCTGAAGCAATTTGAGAATCAGCAGGAAGAAATCCTAAATTTGATAACTCTTTTTTGACCGAATTATAATCAGCCAATTTTGAAACTCTCACTGTATTTTTAGACGGCTTATTAATACTAGCTAATATGGCAGCGGTTCTATCTTCACCCCAATGACTAATCAAGTACTGAACTAACCACTTAGGCGTGCTTTCTTTGACACTAAGATAAAGCGTCTTGTCTTTTTTATCTGGCAAGATTGAGCCTCTTCTTAACAAAGCACGTAAGATACCGTTGACAATTTTAAATCCAGCAGAATGCCTCTTACCGTATTCTTTTGCCAATTTATTAGCCTCATTTAGGACCGCTCTAGCGGGAATGCTGTCCATAAACAAGATTTGGTAAGCAGACAGCAATAATAATGGCCAGAGGTAATCTTCCTTGAGTTCTGTCTTCAATAAATCATGAAGTTGATACTCCAAATAAATTTTTTCTTGTATAGTGCCGTAAACAATTCTAGTTGCTAAATTCTGATCAGCTTGACTAAGCTTAGCTTCACGCAAACTATTATTAAAACTAATATTTGAATAGGAACCTGAACACAATACACGAATTAAAGTAGACAGGGCCACTGACCGGGCACTTTTAGGAGCCGACAATTTTATCACCTATAGCAAAGCTTTTTCCTTGTCCGTTTAAAAAGCTTTTTACAGTCATTTTTTTCTTTCCTGCTGGTTGAACCTCAAGTAAATTTAAAACCGTATGATTGGCAAAACTGATAGCAAAACGTTTTTTATTAGCAACTACTGTTCCAGCTGGTAGAGTGGTAGTTTCTGGAGCCACTTCGGCCCGCCATACTTTAAACCTTTTATTATCAACCAGCAAATAAGCTCCGGGAGCGGGATTAAGACCGCGAATCAAGTTGTTGGCTTTCGTTGCAGTCATACTTATTTTTATTTGTTCCTGCTCTTTGCTAATATTGGGAGAAAATACTACTTTAGTTTCATCTTGAGCCGTTTTTTTCTGAGGATCTGCAATAATTTGAGGCAAAGTTTGAAGCAATAAGTCACGTCCCAAAAAAGACAATTTTTCAAACACGGTTCCTGCTGTATCATCTTTTTGAATGGCGATTGCTTTTTGAGCATATATGGCACCAGCATCCATTTGCTTAACCATTTCCATAATTGTTACTCCAGTTTGCTTATCTCCGTTGATCAGAGCGTATTGGATGGGCGCCCCACCACGATACTTCGGCAATAATGAACCATGAACATTAACTGCAGCTATTTTAGCTGATTGCAAAAATTTACTAGGTAAAAATTGACCATAAGCAGCAGTGATAATCAAGTCTGCCTGCATCGCTGTTAGTGCAGCTACTTCTTCTGATTTTGCCAAATGAGCAGGTTGAAAAACTGGTAAATTTAATTTTTGAGCTAAAACCTTAACTGGAGACTCAGTAACTTCCTGCTTGCGACCAACTTTTTTGTCAGGTTGAGTAACCACTGCCTTGATTTCATATTTTTCATCTGCAAGCGCCTTTAAAATAGGCACAGCAAATTTAGGTGTTCCTAAAAAAATTATTGATGTCATTAAACATTCCCCTTTACATTATGCGTTCAGGCTCATTATCAATATAGACAGATAAGCCATACTTTTTCATTTTTTGTGCCGAATCTTGGATTTGATGTAATAACTGGTTAAGATTATCTTCTTTTTTATATTTTACCAGTATTTGATAATAATATTTGTTTTTTAGACGAGAAATTGCACTAGGTGTTGGACCTAAAACTATTGTTGCTTGGTGTAATTTTGGCTGTAACCATTTTTTTATCTTAAAAGCCTCTCTAGCAGCATTTTGTTCTTTTTTCGCAGCTACTGAAACCAAAACAGTATAAAAATATGGCGGATAATTACCAGCATGTCTAACACGCATTTCGTATTGATAAAAACGTTCATAATCCTGTGTCTTAGCTAGTTTAACCGCATAATGACCTGGATTAAATGTTTGGATGATTACCTCTCCCTTTTTTTGAGCTCGACCGGCTCGGCCTGCCACTTGAGTGAGTAATTCAAAAGTACGTTCAGAAGCATTATAATCTGGCAGCCAAAGACCTGTGTCAGCATTAATAACTCCTACCAATGTCACATTAGGAAAATCAAGTCCCTTAGCAATCATTTGCGTGCCCAGCAATATATCAGCTTCATGGTTGCCAAATGCATCTAGAATTTTTTTAAATGCACCCTTTCTTCTGGTGGTATCTACATCCATCCGTAAGACGCGAGTACCTGGTAATAATTGATTTAGCTCTGTCATTACTTTTTGGGTACCAGTTCCCAAAAAACGTATTTTTTTACTTTGACAATTTGGACATTTTTCAGGAATTGCCGTCGCATAACCACAATAATGGCACTGCATTTTATTTGTATCTTTATGCATAGTCAATGAAAGATCGCAATTAGGACACTTCATGACATAGCCACATTCACGACAAAGCATGAAGTTAGCAAAGCCCCGTCGATTTAACATTAAAATTACCTGCTCATTCTTAGCTATTCTTTGCTTTATTGCGTTAACCAACTCGGTAGAAAGGTCGAACTGTCCACCAGTATAATTTGCCTTTTTTAAATCCACAATGTTAACTTGGGGTAAACTTTGTTTATTAGCACGATGTAGTAACCTCAACAATTGATAAACGCCCTTTTGCGCGCGTGCTCTGCTTCCAAGAGACGGAGTTGCACTGCCTAATATTAGGGGACAAGAGTGATACTTACTGCGCCAAATTGCAACATCCCGAGCATGATAGCGCGGATTGTCCTCCTGCTTGTACGATGATTCATGCTCTTCGTCAATCACGATCAAGCCAATATTTTCTAAGGGCGCAAAAACTGCACTTCTGGCTCCCACCACAACACGGACCTCATTACGTCGTATGCGACGCCATTCATCATACATTTCGCCTTCAGACAAGCCGCTATGCAAAACAGCAACTTGTTGACCAAATCGGCTCTTAACTTGCTCAACCATTTGTGGAGTTAAAGATATTTCCGGAACCATCATTAAAGCATTTCTGCCCTCTTTTAGCGTAGCGCTGATAGCATTTAAATAGACTTCAGTTTTACCGCTGCCAGTCACACCTTCCAATAAGAAGATACGCGGCTTTTTTACTTTAATTGCTGGTACTATATGGTTAAGTGCCTCTTTTTGATCCTTGTTTAGCTTAATTTTTTTAGACTCATCTTTGGAGCGATTATAGTCTGTCAATGGATCACGATATTTTTCAATCTGCTTTTTATTAAGCCAGCCCTTTTTGACAGCATTGGTTAATGAAACTGTATTGAGGTGTGTATTATTTTCAATTTGACTTTGCATTAAAGGAAAATTATTAAAATTTTCGATTAAATACATAATGAGCTGCTTTTGTTTAACAGCATTTTTCCTTAATGACTCGTAGATACGGACATATTCTTTCTTAGTTTTGCATAAAGAATATTCGTTTTCAGTTTTAACCCGGGCTTTATTTTCAACAAGGTATTCAACTTTGGCATCATTTGAATGCAATAATTGACGTATGGCGGCAATTTGCTTATTGTCGGTTATTTTAGTTAAATCCAATGGGTCTCCCTGGAAAAGACCCATTTTTTGCGCCTTTGCTGAATTAGGTACCAGAATTTTACGGTAGTTGGCCCGCATAATTCTTGGAAGCATCGTTTTTAAAATTGATATGCGATAAGAATAAATATTATCAGCTAAATCCTTTGACAGCTTTACTAATTCCGAAGTTAGCGGCGGCATTTCATCAACCACTAAAAGTAAATCTTTTAATTTACCTTGATATTGACTTGTCGTATTTAGTCCTACCACGAAGCCTTGTAATTTGCGTGGACCGAATGGGACAAAGACCCTTGAGCCTATTTCAACTTTACCAAGTTCCTTTGGCACATGATATTCAAAGACTCGATCCGTTTGCTTAGCCGCAACATCAACGATTACTTGTGCAATCATTTAATCACCTTCAAAAAATGACCTCCATCTCTTTTAGGATGGAGGTCATAAATTTTATTAATTACTGATTAACCTCGCGATGATTGGGATCAACGGTAACTTTACCAGCTTCTATTTCTTCTAAAGCCTTACCAACTGGTTTTTGTGATTTGTAGCTTTTTAAAGCTTCAGGATCACCGTCTTCCAATTCATGTGCTCTTTTGGCCGCAAGAACTGATAAAGAATATCTTGAATCAACCTGTGCCAACAATTTATCAATAGATGGATATGTAACTCTCATTTTAGTCCTCCTTAACCATTTTGCGATAAGTATCAATGACACGTTTTACACTAACATGTTCTGCTTCGACAATCGCCTTGATATGATCAACTGCATTGGCAACTGTATCATTAACAACAGCATAATCATAATCCTGCATCACCAGAATTTCTTGACGAGCCTGCTTTATCCGGCCCATAATCACATCTTCTGATTCAGTACCACGATTTTCCAACCTGGTATGTAATGTATGCAAATCAGGTGGCGTGAGAAAAATAAACACTCCATCAGGCATTTCTTGTCTAACTTTTCGGGCACCATTAACGTCAATTTCCAGCAGAACATCTTTACCTTCATCAAGCATTTTTGCAACTGGTGCCTTAGGAGTGCCATAATAATGGTTCACATATTGATTATACTCCAAAAGTTCATTTTGACTGATTGCCTGCTTAAATCGTTCTTCAGTAACAAAAAAATAATCTTTACCATTGATCTCTCCAGGCCGTGGCTGTCTGGTGGTCATGGACACGGAATATTCAAATGGAAAAACTTTATTCTTCACAATTGCACTTTTAACGGTACCCTTACCTACTCCCGAGGGACCCGAAAGGACAAGTAACAAACCTTTTTCTGTCATGCCAAACTCCCTTATGAAAAGCTATTGTATCTAGTTTGCACTAAAATGATAATATTTTCAAGTCATGGTATTTTTAACCAACAAAAAAATTTAAATTTAACACTTGTTTTTTAGAACAGATGTTCTTATAATATAAGTTGTCAAACAAATGTTCGGTTAAATACAAGGGATGGTTTGATGAAAAACTCACTAAAAAAACTTTGTCACTATTTTTTCGATTATGATGATGAAAAATTAAGTATTTACAGCCAATATAATTATGAAATTTTAGCTGAACTCAATAGAGCTCTACTTGGCCGCTCATATGTGCTAATCAGTTATCAGGACGGAACAAGTGAAATCGGCCAAATTATCAACCGTATTTCTGCAGGGCGCTTTATTTTGCGTTCAGTAAATAAAAAGATTATAAAGATTATTGATATTGATAATATTTTCAGAATTGATCTTGAATAGTCAATTTTACTAAAATAATTTATTGCCAGGAATCAATGTGATTCTTGGCTTTTTAAATACAGTGTTTCACTTAGTATTTTAAAACCAGCTTTTTCATAAATGTGAATAGCCGCTTTATTTTCAACATCAGCATTTAAAGCAAAAACTCTGCTGCCTTCCTTTTGCAAAATTGCAATCATCTTTTTGATAAAAAATGTCCCAAAGCCTTGTCCCCGAAATGGCTTATCAATAAACAAGCCAAAAAAGTAATCTTCGTTATCGCCATGATCCACAGCACAATAACCAGCAACTTCATTACCTTTTAATAAAATAAAGCTTGTAGTATCCTTATCTGCCAACGCATTTTTAACATATTTTGTAGATGTCGCAATCTCATCTCCAAAAGCATGACTGTGAGCCTTAGCAACTTGATCTACATAGTTTTCGGCTAAAAGTTTAACTGCTAAAATTTGGTTTAATCTATCTGCTTTATCAAGTGGCAAAGGTTGTTCAGTCCGCATATAATAATCAGAATCTTCTTTCACTGCAGTCAACTTGCAATTGGTTAAAAATTCCGGATTCTTTGCCAAAAAAGCTTTTTCTGTTGGAAATTCCCACTTATGGTAACCAAATTGCAGCATAATTCGTTTGGCATGCTTCCACATTTTGCTAGCAACGTGGTGTCTGCGAAATTCAGGATCAACTACTAAGTTAACTTCGACTTCTTCAGCAGGACCATCATCAGCATAAAGCATTGTTAAACCGATTAACTTTTGTCCTTCATAAGCTAAGACAAATGTTGGCATATCACCAAAATAGTTGTACTTGTTGCTTAAATAAATATTAGAGTAGGTATGATCAGCTTTATTTATTCTTTTATTTAAACCAGCAGCCTGTTTAGTCTCCTCGTTATTTAAAGTAACTTTTTCAACAACTTCCATTCTTTTCCCTCTCACTATTATTATTTCTTTTTTCTTTTAAAGCTCCTCATCAAATCCTTGGCATTTTGTTTAGCTGCTTGTGTCACGTCACTACCAGCCATCATTTCTGCAATTGCAGTTATTGTTTCTTCCTGAGTTAAAGGCCCAATTTGAGTATAAGTAGCACCATCTTTGACTTTCTTGGCTACCAAATATTTCTGATCTCCCGCAGCAGCAACTTGCGGTGAATGTGTAATGGCAATAACTTGTTTATTTTCACCAATTGAATGCAATTTTTGACCAATTGCCGCGGAAACGCGACCGGAGACGCCAGTATCAATTTCATCAAAAATCATTGTTCCTACTGGTTCAACTTTACTGAAAATTGTCTTCAAAGCCAAAATCAAACGGGATTGTTCTCCTCCTGATACAATCTTGACCAAAGGCATCAATTCTTCACCCGGGTTTGGTGCAATTAAAAACACAATATTATCTATACCTTTATTAGTAAAAGTTTTGGTCGTTCTAAAATCAATACTAAAGCGAGCCTTAGCCATGTATAAATCTGCTAATTCCTGCTTGATTTTGCTTTCCAAACTCGCAGCTACTTTTTTTCTCATGTCATGCAGACTTTTTGCTTCAGCCTGAAGCTCTTGTTCAAGATTTTTGAGCTGCTTTTGCAGTTTTTCCTCATCAAGTCCGCCAGCTTCATATTGACCCAATTCAGTCTGGATTTTGTCATAAAAAGCAAAAACATCTTCTAACGAAGGACCATATTTTTTCTTGAGTGAATTAAGCAAATCTAACCTGCTGGAAACATATTGAAATCTTTCCTCATCAAAGTCCATTTCGTCAAGAACATTTGATAGTTCACTGCGCGCATCACTTAAAGCAAAAACCCCATCATCAATTGTCTTGGCAATATCTTTAAATTTTGCACCATACTCTGTGAGTTCATTTGCGGCACTTTGAGCGTTACCTATTAAAGTTTCAATACCGTGATCCTCGTCATCATATAATTGCATTAAATAATTAGCAGTATCAACGATTTTTTGATAATTATTTAATTCATTATATTCTTCTTCAAGTTGATCATCTTCATGAGGATCTTTCAAGTCAGCCTTAGACAGTTCGTCATTTTGAAAGGACAAAATATCTTGTTTTTGTGCCATTTCCTGTGCATTTTTACGCAAATGACTAATTTGCACTGTTAATTTTTGCCACTTTTTAAAATTTGATTGGTAAAGTGAGAGTTCTTGTTTAAAATCATTTGACGCGTAATTATCCACTAAATCGATTTGTCTATCCTGATCCATTAAAATCTGCTGGTCATTTTGGCCATGAATATCAACCAGATAATTACCCAACTCTCGTAAAACATTAATTGTGGTTAATTGACCGTTTATTCGAACAATATTGCGTCCTTTAACAGCTAATTCCCTGCTGATAATCAATTGGTTGTCTGTATTGGGAATACCATATTTTTCACAAATTTCAGTAATTTTTTTAGTCACATGGTCAACTTCAAACAAGCCTGTAACAACAGCCTTTTTCTCACCACTGCGAATCATTTCTTTTTGACCACGGCTGCCCATTAATAAAGAAACTGCATCGATAATAATAGATTTCCCAGCACCAGTTTCACCAATTAAGACAGTCATATTTTCTTGAAAGCGAACCTTCAATGCTTTTATAATGGCAAAATTTTTAATATCCAGTTCAACTAACATTTCTTTCTCCTAAAGATCGGCAACAGCCCGAGCAACCACTTCTTCCGGGGTCCCAGACCATAACAATTTGCCGCCATCTTTTTCTTCTTTTTGTAAATGTATTAAAAATTCAATATTACCTTTGCCACCTTTTATCGGTGAATAGTCAATATTAAGAACATTAAATCCAATTGCTCTTGCCTTTGTAATTGTATGCTTAATGACAGCACAATGAACAGCATGGTCATGGACTATTCCATGTTTGCCGACATGCTGTGGACCTGCTTCAAACTGCGGTTTTATTAAACAAACTGCATCACAGCCATCTTTTAAGATCTGAAACATCGGCGGCATAATTAAATCAAGCGAAATAAAAGAAACATCTGTCATCGCAAATTCGGGCTGTCCGTGAGTGAAATCACTTAGCTGACTATAACGAAAATTTTGTTTTTCCATCACAATTACACGAGGATCATCTCGCAGCTGCCATGCAAGTTGATTATAGCCAACATCCAATGCGTAAACGAGTTTAGCCTTATTCTGTAAAGCTACATCTGTAAAACCGCCAGTAGAAGCACCGATATCAAGGCAGATTTTATCTGATAAATCAATCTGAAAAGATTTTAAGGCTTTGGCAAGCTTAAAACCTCCGCGAGAGACATACTTCTTATCATTTTTTTTGATATAAAATATTTCATCAACGGGAAAACTGGTACCGCTTTTATCAATTCTCTGGTGATTATGATCAGAAACTAATCCGGCCATAATAGCCCGCTGAGCCTGAGTCCGCGAATGAAATAATCCTTGCTGAACTAATAAAATATCCGCTCTCTTTTTTACCATTACAATACCTTTTTATATAAATCCAGAAATCCTGCTAAAACATGTGAGTCAATATTTTTTAAAGATTGCTGAGCTTCATTAATTAGAGCAGATAACTCTTCACGGCTTTGAGCAATTCCCAGTAAAGTTAGGGTATTATTCTTGCCATTTTCGGAATCTTTATGCGTTTTCTTACCTGCTTCTTCACTAGTTTCGATCACATCAACTAAATCATCATAAATTTGATACGAACGACCAAAAGCATGAGCAAATTGGAGAAGTTGCTTTCTTTGGGACATATTTGCATGACCATAATCTGCTGCCATTTCAACACACGCTCTGAGCAAACAGCCCGTTTTTAACCATTCCATCTTATTTATAAATTCAGAATTATGAGCGACACTTTCATTATTAGTAGAGTCGATATCTAAATACTGACCGCCAACCATACCATTGGGACCCACTGCTTTAGTAATAATATTCACTAAATTGGCTGAGTTGCTTCCTTGAACGATCCACTGAATTCCCATTGGTAATAGTGCATCCCCAGCAAGAATTGCTTCAGCTTCACCCCATTTTTTATGACTTGTTAATTTTCCTCTACGAAAATCATCATTATCCATCGCGGGTAAGTCATCATGAATTAATGAATATGTGTGAATTAATTCAATTCCACACGCGATTCTTATTTCGTTATCACTAATTTTGGCTTTCAGTGCAGCTAAAGTTGCTAAAAATAGTAATGGCCGCAGCCTCTTGCCACCAGCCATAACTGAATATGACATGATTTGACTTATCTTTTTATCTGTAACTTCACTTTCAAGATGTTCTCTTAAAAAGTTATCTATTACTGGAGTCCATGTTGCTTTGAATTCATTAAATGTCATTTTTACTCTTCTTTATTTTTCAGGTGCAGCAGCATCATTGGGGTCAAGCTTGCGTTCAGTACCATCACTCTCAATTAATTTTGCTACTGTTTCTTCAGCTTCAGTTAATTTTTTATTCAAATTGCGGCTTAATTTGACACCTGTTTGAAACTGCTCAAGAGCATCTTCCAGTGGAATATCACCGTTTTCCAAATTATTCACAATTGTCTGCAATTCTTTTAATTCTGCTTCAAAATTATTTTTCTTAGTGGCCATTTTTTTCTCTCCTAGTTGAACCAATTATTGCTGTCGCTTGTCCGTCTTTAAAATGCAGTCTGACTTCATCTTTTATTTTAACTTGAGCAATAGAACTAACAGTTTTATTTTGTTTATCAGTAACAAAAGCATAACCTCTGTCCAAAGTTTTGAGAGGACTGTAATCATTAAGTTGCTGCCCTGTCTGACTCAAAGCATTGCGTTTTACTTGTAAACATTGCTTCGCATTGGCGACTAACCTCTGATAATAAAAATCTGATTGCTGCAATAACGCTGCAATTTTTTTACCAGGACTGACTGCAAGCAGTCTTTGCTTTTCCAACTGGTAACTTTGTCTTCTGCGTTCTAATTGACGCACCATATTATTATGTAAATTATCTCGCAAAAGGTCTAATGTTTGTGCCTGTTCATCATACAGTCGTGTAGGTTCTCGCATGATAACAGAATTATTAATACGATTTAAAGTATCATGCCGAATTCTGATTGTATTTTGCATACTAGAAACAAGACTATTCTGCATTTGGCGAATATTAATTAATTCATCTGCCAAATTAGGAGTAGCGTATTCAGCAGCTGCTGTGGGAGTAGCAGCGCGCACATCTGCAACTAAATCACATAATGTAGTGTCCGTTTCATGACCTACTGAAGAAATAACCGGCATTTTCATAGCAAACACTTGTCGTACTACACTTTCTTCATTAAAGGGCCATAAATCTTCAAGCGAACCACCGCCACGACCGATTATCATAACATCATATTTATCTTTAAACTGAGCTATTTGCTTCATCGCAGATACTAATGAATCGGCAGCCGAATCTCCCTGGACTTGAGCGGGGAACAAATCAACTTCTGCATGAGGAAATCTCCTGTTAACCGTCACTAAAATATCATGGATCACAGCGCCAGAAGCACTGGTTACAACGGCAATATAATCAGGAAAACGAGGTAAGGGCTTTTTATATTTTTGGTCGAATAATCCTTCATTTGCAAGTTTTCTTTGCAACTGTTTCAGCTGTTCATATAAGGCTCCTAGTCCTGCCGGTTCCATCGATTCTGCATAAAACTGGTAAGAACCCTGTGGGCCATAAACACTAACGTAACCCGTTACATAGACTTTCATCCCCTCTTCAGGCTTAAACTTTACTTTATCAAAATATGACCGAAACATTACTACATTAATTTTAGATTTTTCATCTTTTAGTGAAAAATACTGGTGAGAGTTGCGGCGATAACGGAAATTAGACAATTCACCCTGAAGAAATACTTTATGTAAGTAGGGATCGTTTTTAAACTTTTGCGTTATATAGTAATTTAGGTCTGAAACTGTGAGATATTTAGCACTTTCCATATTTTCTCCTTGTCAACTGGACAACCTGTTCCATAAGAGATTCAACTGTGAGTGGCCCCACTCCCCCTGGCACCGGAGTAATAAAGCTGGTTAGCGGTGCAACCTGAGCAAAAGCGACATCACCGACAGTTTTACCCTTTACGCGACTGATGCCCACATCTATGATAACTGCACCTTTTTTGACCATATCAGCAGTAACTAAGTTAGCTTGTCCAGTTGCTGTCACCAGAATATCAGCTCTTTTGGTATATTCTGCCAAATTATTTGTTTTTAAATGTAAAATTGAAACTGTTGCATCCCTTTCAAGCATTAATGCAGCTAAGGGTTTGCCTACAATACTACTTCTACCTATAATCACCGCATTTTTACCTTTTAAAGTAATGTGATAATAGTCTAGTAAAGCCAAAATGCCATGTGCTGTTGCGGGTTCAACAAAATGTTCCCCTTGCCATAAACGTCCTATGTTTGCAGGTGTCAGACAATCAACATCTTTTTCAGGATCAATAGCTGCTAAAACTTCATTTAAATTAATCTGCTTTGGTACAGGTAATTGAATCATGATGCCATTAACCGCTTTTTCATTATTCAGACGTTTAATTAATTTTAATAGCTCTTGCTGCGGTATGGTTTTTGGCAATTGAAACAGTTTTTGCTCTATGCCAATCTGATCTGCTCTGCTCTTTTTAGTTTTAAGGTAAATTTTACTGCTAGGATCGTCACCAATATTAATTACGCAAAATAGTGGCTGCACCCCCAGCGATTTTAATTCGCAAACTTGCTTTTGCAATTTTCGAGCACGAATATCAGCCAAGCGCTTGCCATCTAAAAGCTGCCCCATTTTTGTCATTTCCTTTTCTAAAAAAATAGTCGGCATAAAGCCGACTATAAGATATTTTTAGATAAAGTTTGCTAACATACCATTAATAAATGGTTTATCTTTGGGATCAGCAAACTCATCACACAAGTTCAAAGCTTCATTAACTGCAGCTTTTGGCTCAATTTCTTTACTGTATTTTATTTCATACAGAGCAACTTCCAAGATGGCCAGCGAAATTTGGTTAATACGGTTAATCCGCCAGTTTTTCTTTAAAAAACCGGCTAATTCACCTTTTAACTCATCCCGCTTTTCAATTACTCCTTCAATTATTTCTTTAGAATAAGCAGGAAGTTCTTTCAAATCAAGCATTGCAACAGTTTTGGCTTCAACTTCACTGGCCGTATATTTAAGATCTTGGTTTGCTAAATAAACGGCCTGCATTGCGACTCTACGACTTTCGTGTTGATTCATTTTTACCCTTTTCATCTATGTCAGAAAACAGTTGTGAAGTACCACTACCATCCTCTTCTTCCTCATCTGGGAATTCTAGACCGGTAACATGCACGTTAATTTCGCTAAGAGTTAAATCTGTCATCTGTAAAACCTGCTGTTTCAAAGACTTCTGCAAGTTCGTTGCTATTTGAGGCACATTTTTTCCTGCCTCAATGCTAACGTAAACATCGGCGGTTAAATTGTGTTCGTCATCAATGTTAACAGAGACGCCTTTGCCATGGTTTTCTCTACCTAAAACGCGATTGATTCCAGATTTGACGTTACCGTGCATTTCGGCAACTCCATCCACTTTTTCGGCAGCAATCCCCATAATAACTTCAAGAACACTAGGATCAATTTCAATTTCTTCACCGTTATTTTTATCATCTAAGACAATTTTTGAACTATCTGCCATTTTTTTACCTCGAAAAATTATTTATTTGCGCGAGATACGTATGTACCATCGACCGTATTAATTACTAAAACGTCTCCTTCATTGATGAAGAAAGGTACGTTAACAACAAGACCCGTTTCCATTGTTGCGGGCTTACCACCACCTGATGAGGTATCTCCCTTAATATTAGGCTCTGTTTTGGTAACCGTCAATTCAACAGTGTTCGGTAATTGAATTCCTAATGTTTTACCATCATGCATAATTACACTTACGTTCATATTTTCCTTTAAGAATTTAGCTTCGTCTGTTACTTGTTCATTAGGAATTGCCAGCTGGTCGTAGGTTGTTGTATCCATAAAGACGTAACTTGAACCATCATTATACAAGTACTGCATAGCCTTGGTCTCTATTTCTGCAGTTTCAACTTTAGCGGTTGAGCGGAAAGTGTATTCCTGCACTGCACCAGTGTTCAAACTCTTTAGCTTTGAACGAACAAAGGCGCTACCTTTACCTGGCTTAACATGCTGAAATTCAACAATTCGCCATAAGTCATTATTATACTTAATAGTTAAGCCATTCTTAAACTCATTAACTGAAATCATTGTCATATTGAGTACCTCATCTCCATAATATTATCTTACCAATTAGTAAGCGATTTTACTATAATTATTATTTATCTTTTACAAAGAAATTAAGTCGTCTTTAGGTAAAGTTGATAGTGTTTCAGGACAGTTATCGTTGATTAAGATGTCGTCTTCGATCCTGACACCACCCTTATTTGGCAAATAAATTCCTGGTTCAACTGTATGAACCATATTATTAATTAGTTCTTGTTTACCAAAAGGCAGAGCCGGCTGACAAAGTTCATGTATCTCAAGTCCTATACCATGACCTATTCCGTGGCCAAAATATTGGCCATATCCTTGTTCAGTAATATAGCTTCTGGCTGCTCGATCAACATCAGAACCGTGGTTGCCGGCAACTGCAGCTTCAATGCCCCGTCTTTGCGCTTCGTGGACGATTTTGTAAATTTTATGCATTTCCTGGTCAACTTTGCCAACCGCAACAGTCCTGGTAATGTCAGCCGCATAGCCGTGATAAAATGCACCAAAATCGATTACAACCATGTCACCATTTTCAATCATTTTGTCACTGGCAACCCCGTGAGCCCAGGCAGAACGTACACCTGAAGCAATAATGGTATCAAAACTAGGACCATCACCGCCATTGACTTTGAAATAGTAATCTAATTTAGCTCCTATTTTCCTTTCAACAGCTCCCGGTTTAATTAAAGGCAAAATTTCATTGAAACTATCCATCGAAATGTTAATGGCTGTACGTAATGTTTCTAATTCAAGGGAGTCTTTGATATTGCGAACTTGTTCGACTAATTCTTGACAAATCTCAAAATCAACTTGCGGGTTTAGTTTTTGCAATTTCGTAAATTCAACCGCTGAAACGAACTCCCCTTCGATTAAAACTTTTTGCAAGTTAGCTTTTTGCAATTGATTAGTAATTTCAACGTCTTGATCTTTCGTTTTCATTACCACGTCAATTTCGCCTGGTGCTTCAGCCTTAATCTGGTCATTAAAGCGTGAGTCCGACAGTAATATCCGCTCCCCTTTAGCAGTTAAAATTAATTGTGCTTCTTCACCGGTAAAATTAGTAAGATAACGGTAATTAGCTTGATTAAAAATCAGCAAGCCATCGGCATCACGCTCTTTAATTAGTTCGGTTACTTTCTGTATGCGCCTGTTGATTAATGTTAATAAATCATTTTGTTCAGTCATGCTTGTATTCTCCTGTATATCAAACTTTTACCTCAATTTTAACCCCAAAGGGATATACAATACCATCACATCATTACTTTTTTAAATAAAACAGAAAAAAGACGAGAAGCATATGCTTTTCGTCTTTTGGTTTAAGAACTAAATTACTTAGCTTCTTCTTCAACCGGAATAACAGAAACTTGTTTTCTGTACTTGTCTTTCCGCTCAAATTTAACTACACCATTTACCAAAGCAAACAGAGTGTCATCTCCACCTTGGCCAACATTTTTACCAGGGTGAATCTTTGTGCCACGTTGACGATAAATGATTGAGCCAGCGTGAATAGTTTGGCCATCAGCAGCCTTAGCACCTAAACGACGACCTGCTGAATTACGTCCGTTGGCAGTAGAACCTCCACCCTTGTGGTGGGCAAATAATTTAAGATTTAAAATATTCATTATTATTTCACCTCTAGTTTAATTCAATTTTCTCAACTGTAACCTTAGTATAAGGTTGACGGTGACCATATTTTGAATGTGAGTGCTTTTTAGGCTTGTACTTAAAGGTTACAACCTTTTTTTCCTTACCTTGCTTTTCAACCTTAGCAACAACTTTAGCACCTTTAACTAACGGTGTACCAACTTTAACGTCCTTG
Organism: Lactobacillus sp. ESL0259; assembly: GCF_003693045.1. Taxonomy (NCBI): domain Bacteria; kingdom Bacillati; phylum Bacillota; class Bacilli; order Lactobacillales; family Lactobacillaceae; genus Lactobacillus; species Lactobacillus sp. ESL0259. The sequence continues at coordinate 21,160 of NZ_REHP01000007.1, forward strand.
CCGTCTGAAGTAAGAACTACTTCATCAAAAGTAACTTCTTTACCTTCTGCAGCATCAAGCTTTTCAACAAAAACACTATCGCCTTCAGCAACTTTATATTGCTTTCCACCGGTTTTAATAATTGCGTACATTTACTACCCTCCAAAAATTACTTAGACTCGCCAATTGAGGTGCTCTAACCAAGACTTATTACCTCAAAATGTGCGGTTGCAGATGTGGAGGAACCCACAAATACAACTACTACATCATACTACTATCAAGTTCAATTAGCAATAAAAAATGGCTTCTTTATCCGCTAAATTAAGTTTAAATTTGCCATTTACCACCGTGCACTTTGGCAATGTTTTCAGTGACGATAAATGCTTCGCTATCAATTTTACGAGCTTTAGCAACTAGCTGACCATATTCGTTAGTATCAACAACAATCACCAGCTGTTGCTTATCCTGATCACTATAACCACCTACGACATTGTAAACGGTCAGCCCATCATAATCCTGTTGCAACATTTGACGAATTTCTTCCAACTTATTGTTGCTCATAATGCGCACCTGATATTTTTTATCAAAACCAGTTTCTGTATAACGCATAGTCATTGTAGTAATTACCTGAGAAAAAGCGGCCAGCAGAAAGGCTTCAGTGCCATCAACAAAGATATTCAAAAAAATGACAGACATATCAATAACCATTAATGATAATGCGGGATCAATATAAAAATACTTTTTAATAATCAAAGGTGGGATAGTAGTTCCTCCAGATGAAGCGTTAATGCGATATAGCATTGAAACACCAACACCCATTAAGACCCCGCCGTAGATAACTGCGAGCATATTATTCGAAGTTAATTTAAAACTAGGTGTAATTGCCATTAACACAGGTACTAAAAGGCTGCCTAAAGCCACCTTTTTTAAAGTTTCTTTACCTAAAAAAACGGCAGCTAAAATAAGCATCAGAGCATTGACCACAAATACCGAAAGAGAGCGGTTAATTCCCCAAACAGCATCAATCAATATTGAAATACCTGTAGAACCACCTGCAGCAACATTAATAGGAGCATAAAAGAAATTTATTGATATTGTAATTATTTCCAAACCAGCTAAGAAAAAAAGCCAATATTGCCAGGTATGCTTTTGCGTTTTTGTTTTCATCTCATCTTCCTTCCATAAAATTGTTATTTAATATTGTACAGGAAAAAAGCAAAATCATGCAAGAAATATGGGCTTTCCTATTTAACCTGCAGTAAAATTGCATGAGTAAAAACACAAAGCTGACCTTTATTTCTTAAATTATTAAGAAATTATAAAGAAAATCGTTATGACTATCAGTCAGCAACCTGATAATTAATTGTCTGATTTCCTTCATATGCCGGTAAACCCTTTTCAGCACGGTATAATGCCCGCTCAAACGCTTGGTAGCCTTTACTTGAACTAACTGCAAATTTGATGTGATACTTACTGGCAAATTCACTGATATTCCAAGTACTGTCATGGGCAGCAAATGCCGTTACCAGGATTACAATATCCAGATCCTTGATCTGATTTTCCATGATTTTTTTCTTGCCCTGGAAAGCATCAATGGGGATAGGTATACCATTATACCTTTTGACTATCCCTCCCAGCATTGCTTCATTCTGGTTATTACCAATAGCGATGCCTACTCGTTGATAATGTAAATCCAATGCCAGCTTAGTTAAATTCTCATCTTTTTCTGCAGTAGTGCTTCTTTTCTTTTTAGCGCTATTAGGCTTCTGCGGTTGCTCAAGCTCATAAATCCAGCGAATTTGAATTGCTTCTTCCGGATTTTTTTTCAAACGAACATCGCCATCATACCAAACTAAGTCAACAATTGAGCCATCAACTAATCTAATGTTTTCATCCCAATACTTACTCGAATCAACAGGAAGAAGAACCGCCTTACCATTAACACGTAATTTCTTTCCTTGTGCATTGCGAGTAATAGCTAAATGACCCGCGCGTCCTTGCACTACCGCATATTTAAATGTTGAGATTGAATCAACTTCCATAGACGGCAATTCACGAAAGCCAACAACGCGTAAAATAGTTGCTTCATAATGTGAATTTTTATCTTCTGGAACGGCCTCTACTATATCACCACTTTTTAAGTTTAAAGAATGAATTTGAGACTCTTTCATGGTGTACACTCTTCTGTTGCTGTCGTTAATCAAATCACAGCCTGACAGTAAACGAATTACTGTATACCGTTTTCCTTTCCGATAATCTCTTTTACTTTTTGGAGCAATTTCAAGGGCTTCTTCAAAAACTTTTTTATCAATCATATCCTTAGGTGTCTGCATCAAATTGATTGCTTGCTTTAGGTTGACTAAATTTTGGCGATATTTTTTATTAATATTTGGAGCAAGCGTTAGTTTTTGAATTGCCGAAAGTGCTGTGTTCTTACTGGCAATATCTCCAGAATTTTTAATTAACCCGGCTAAGCTGGTTAACAGTAAATTAAGTTGCTCTAGATCAACTTCGATATTATTTTTAGCTGTTACTTTTGCAGTCTGCTCATCAGTCATGCCCAAAATTAATTTAATTGCTGCTATCCCATTCTTTAAGCTCTTATCATCTCCCGCCGTCTGATTAAGAATTCTTTTTAAATTATTGCGATAATCGAACATCATTTTACCTATCTTTTTAGAAATTTACTTAATTATAGCAAAGACAAAAGCCAAACTTCAGGCCAGGTTTTAAGTCAAATAATTAAACTAGAAAGCCCCTCCACCAGAGCCTCCGCCAAAGCCGCCGGATGAACCACTTGAGAAACTGCTAGAGCCAGAAGATATACCGTCACTAAAACAAGAATCAAAGTTGGAAGAAAAACTGTCTTTTCCCGTGTTTGATATAAAACCATAATAGAAGTAATTACTGTTTTGAATCTCTTCCTCACTGAATTCGATTTTCATTTCTTTCATGACTTTGTCTGCTAAACCGAAAGAAACGGCATAAGGCATAATATCTTCCCATAGTAAGAGATCACCGACATCTTTCATTTTAAACTTGCCGATATCTCTTAGCATTTTCTTGAAACCGCGTATTTTTTCAGTTTCATTTTTGCCTTTTTCAGAGTATATGCCAATCTTTTTATTACTATAAACTAAAGCAAGAAGACTCAATAGCAGGATCAAAGCTTCACCTATAACTATTATCAAAAGATATTTTAAAGAACTTGTTAATGCAATTACCGCAGACGCAAAGCTCACTGCCATCGTCAAAATAATAATACCGCTAACTTTAGCCCGACTATTGGTCAACGTATCAGGTAAATATATTTGTTTTTCTTTACTGTCAAAATAATTAGTTGCCCAGGTATCAAAAGAGTTTCCAAGCTTTTTACCATGGTACTTTTTCAACTCTTGCGTCGTGAATTGGTTACCATCACCAACGCTATTGAATAGAGTTTTGATTAAAATATCATTATCAAGAATACCTTTGTCTAGCAATGTTATCTGGTAATAAGTTTTACGATGAACCTTAAAATCTTCTATCTTGATCTTTTTCTTAGCCGCTAAGCTAATTAAGTATGCCGTAAAGGCCTTATTATCGGGCTTTTTAGCAGTATCCAAAATTTGCGCTAATACTGGATCTACATCAGGTATTTCATAATTATGAGCCAATTCGCGACTCTTGCGCGGCTTCAAACCAGCTGCTTTGGTTCTGAAACCTTTAATAATTCCTAGAAGTCCGACAAACAAGCTTAATGCTATTAGCCAAATACTTCTTCTTTCTTTTTTCTGCTTATTTCTAATGGTTGCTTGAGCTAATTCTTTCTCTTGCTTGATAACTGCTTGGCGGTGATTCTTGTTTTTAACATTTTTATTTTTGGCAGTGATACTCACAGGGAAAATAGTATGAACTTCGATACCGGTGTCGCCAGCAAGATTCTCAGCTATCATAACAATTTTTCCTTTTTTCGGATTAACTTTAAGGTAGCCATCAAGTGGCCCATGAGCCCAGGCTTTCAGTCCTTTAACTGGTCCAGGGAAAATAACGCTGGCCTTGACATAGTCCAAATCAGTATCCCAGCCATTACCAATAATCTTAAAATTAAGTTCAGCAACGTCACGATAATTAGTAATAGCATTGGTTATGCGATAAAAATACGTCACAGTAAAATGGCTGTGATTTTTTATGGGATAAAATACTTTAAAGCGATATCCGCGCTTCATTTTTTTAAGAACATAGTTATTAACTGTTTGTCTCTTTTGATTTTCATTTTTAACCTGCACTTTTACATCTTCAATTTTTTGATTTGAATTTAAAGCTTGCCGGTAATAAACGCCATGTGCTCGACTATTGAATTGGTAGGTAATTGCCCTTTTCATCGACAAAGAACCATCAGGATTAACTTTGGCACTTGTGATATTTTTAGCAATATCATAATCAACATCGGCTTTTACTTTTTGTACAGGGCTTAAGCTAACTAGAAGCATGCCTAAGAGACAGATATATTTTAGTAATTTATGTTTCATAATTTTTCCAATCATTTAAAATAATTATTTTAATTATACCGATTACAAACTACAATTAACATATTAATCTTATAATCTCTTCTTTGCTAACATCAACCTTGCTTTAAAATTAATTAAACAAAATCGCAATTTCTGGTTGCAATTACTTAAATTTTTTTCTATAATAGTTACTGTTCTTGCGCAGGAATACGCAAAATTGACGGTCTGGTAGCTCAGCTGGATAGAGCAACGGTCTTCTAAACCGTGGGTCGTGGGTTCGAATCTCACCCGGATCATTTAGTTGTAAATAGTTAACACTTGTTTGAACTCTTACAGAAAAGAACTATAACTGAATTGTTATAGTTCTTTTTGTTTGCTAGTTCTTCTTAATTTTTGAAATCAACACTCTTTGTCTCTTCGGATTCAAGCGGTAATAACCTGAAAAAATACCTAAAAATGTTAAAACTATAGTTCCGCCAACTAGCAGCAATATGCTGTCTTCGTGAAGTTCTCCGATAAATTCATATAAAGAAGATACCATCTTTAACCAACCACCAAGAGAAACAAAATACCAGGCAGTTGCTTTGTCAATAAAACTCATAGCTGTACGTAAATCTGATTCATTTTTGATAATACTGCCCAAAATTTTGACTGCTCGTCTCTTTTCTAGGTATATTTTGACAATAGGTATAATCCAGTAAAGAGGAGAAATCTTAGGCTGTGCTTTGCTTGATTGATTAAATTCTTTTAAAAACCATTCGTAGTCATAAAGCTCCATTAATCCCTGATATAGAGGAAAAGCGAATAGCAACCAGTCACCCAAAAAACTGATACAGTTAATAAACAGTGTGATAATAAACACTTCTTTCTTTTACAATAGAATAAATTTATATTTTACTTGAGAATATTCTAGTCGTTACTAAAGAGTTATTCAAAGCATTTATTTTTAATTTTTTAGTTTTCTAGCTCTAGTAATATTAAAAATATAATATCAAGTTGATTTAGTATTTTAATATAAACTTACTTGTATTACTTAAGCAGGATAATTTTAAATTGCTTAATTAATTGCTGTATCAACTTTTTAAAATTAAATTAAATTAGGACTTGCTTTTTATTTATTATTAAGTTATGATATTGCTTAAATATTTATGAGAGGTAAAGATTATGACGACAATTAAAAAAATTAATCAACCGCAAGTTAAATATTATTTCTGGTACTTCAGCTATTTGATCTGAGTGCCTGGTTTGTCATTGTCTTAGACACACAGTTCAATCTTCATGACAATTGTGTGTTCAAAGACTTAAGTACTTTCTTCTCTGAAGACTCACACAGTTGTCGTCATCTGTGTGAGTTTTTATTTAGGAGAGAAAAATGAATACTTTGAAAAAGATTACGCTAGATACCCTAAACGGCTTGTCAACTGGTATAGTTGTAGCTTTAATTCCCGGAGCCTTAATTAACCAGCTGGTAAAAGCTCTTTTACCCAGTATGCCGCAACTGAGTTTTATCATAGCCTTAACTACCTTTGCTTCGGCGTTATTACCAGCAATTAGTGCAGTATGTGTCGGCATGACTGGTAAATTGACACCTATCCAAACGTCATCTATCGCTTTAGCAGCAACAGCAGGCGCTGGTAATTTCATGATGAATAACGGTAAAGTCACTGTAACAGGCAGTGGTGATGTCATTAATACCGCGATTACGATTATGATTGCTTACGGACTAGTATTGTTTTTTGGTAAAAAATTAAAGGCATACACGATTTTACTGGTTCCCCTTTTAGTTTTACTAATAGCAGGTGGAATTGGCTGTTTGACCCGCATACCTGTTGGTCAACTCACCAGTTTAATCGGTTTAGGAGTCCAAAAACTGACAGACTTGCAGCCCATTATCATGGGCATGCTAATGGGAATGGTATTCGGCCTGCTTATTGTTTCGCCGATTTCTTCAGTGGGCATCGCCACTGCAATCAGCATTTCTGGTATTGCTTCTGGTTCTGCAAATCTTGGTATTACAGCCGTTTCCTTTGCGTTAGCTGTTTTTGGTTGGAAATCCAATAGTTTCGGGACATCAATTGCTCACTTCTTGGGCTCTCCCAAAATGCAAATGGCTAATTTAATGACTAATCCAAAACTACTTATTCCGCTTTTAATCAATGCTGGTATCATGGGTGGTTTGGGAGCAGTCTTTCAAATTCAGGGAACACCAATGAGTGCTGGCTTTGGTTTTTCCGGCTTAATCGGACCCATAGCGGCAATGGCTAATCGGCCCGCAAATTTGTTCAATATTCTTTTAATCGCAATTCTTTTCTTCTTTTTGCCAATTGCGTTGGGCATATTGATGAACTACCTCTTTAATAGCAAAGTACATCTTTTCACAAGTCAAGATTTTGAACTAGATTTCAATTAATTTTAAAACAAACAAAAACTGATAGTTATCAATCATAATCGCTAACTATCAGTTTTTTAGTTTTAATTTACTTATCGCGCTTATAAACCAACTTACCATCAGAAAAGGTTAAGTTAACTTTGGCAAAACGAATTTCTTGCGGATCAATGTCAAATAGATTTCTATCTAATACAATGACATCGGCCATTTTACCAGGTTCCAAAGTTCCCAGTTCATTTTCGAAGGATTCAGCATAGGCCGACCACTTGGTATGAGCCTGCAAAGCTTCAGTCAGAGTAATTGCATGTTCTGGGAAATAACCTCCATCTGGTTTACCTTCATTTGGTTCACAACGCGTTACAGCCGCATAAATTGTCCAAATTGGATTTACAGAGTATACAGCGGGAAAATCTGAACCAAAAGCCAAATGGCTTCCCGCATCAAGTATTTCACGGTATGGCCAAGTGTGTGACAACCTCTCTTTACCAATACAAGGCAAATATCCTCCACTCATATAGTCTCCAATGCAATGTTGCGGTTGAACTGCACACATTACATTTAAACTCTTCAGTCTGTCAATGTCGTCTTGTCTGATCATATCAATATGTTCTAAGGAATTGTGCAAAGTTAACTTGCCAATTTTACTTTTGGCATATTCATATGCATTTAGGGCCATCGTACTTGCCTGATCACCAATAGTATGTATTTTGACAGGGAACCCTTCCTTTTGGGCCGCTAGAACATATTTGTTGAGCTCATCCTGAGTTAAAGAAGTATCACCAAATTTTCCAGGATCATTATCATACTCTCTACTCAAAAAGGCAGTATGAGCTTCAACCACGCCGTCAAGAACTTGTTTCAAACCTGCAACCCTATGCTTATTAGTATGGTACTTTCTCTTCAGTTCTTTCGCACCAGCAATATCTGTCAAGGATGGAAATGATGTAATTCTGGTAGTTAATTCTCCAGATTGTTCTAATTCATCAAATATTTCCGGGATATTGTCATTCGTTAGACCTGACGGATAGACATCAGCAACTGAAGTGATACCTAATTCACGAAAGTGCTTTAGACATTTCAGCAAAGATTGTTTCAGTGTTGGCACATTTAAAACCTCGTCCATCATGGCTTTTGTTGCTGGTGGTTCATATAAAATACCATTTAGTTCGCCCTGTTCGTCATGACCATATATTCCACCTTGGGGATTGGGCGTATCTTTTTTAATACCAATCTTGTCCAAGGCTATGGAATTGCACCAGACGGAGTGAAGGTCAAATGAATTTAAACATACTGGACGGTCTAAATTTAAAGCATCTAGTGATTCTTTTGAGGGAGTATGAGGATTATCCCAAACTTCTGCATACCAACCTGTACCATATATCCAAGGATTATCAGGATGCGAATCAGCAAATGATTTAACCATTTGTACACATTCTTCTTCACTCTTACAGTTCATCATTTGAATGCAAAAGTCCGGATCATTTTGAACAGAACCTAGCGAAATATGCATATGAGAATCGTTAAAGCCGGGCATAATCAAATGATCACCACAATTAATCACGGTGGTTTTTTCATCAATATAACCAGTCATTCTATCTAACGGCACGATCTTCAAGATGCGATTTCCCTTGATTAAAACGCAACCAGATATTGGCTTATCACCAGCACCAGTAAAAATAGCTGATCCTTTTAAAACGAAATCTGCTTTTTCCATTTTTTCTTGCCTTCCTATTTATTTTTTGCTTTACTACCAACTTCAGGCAACGCCAATATACATAGTATCGATAATCCGAAAATTAACGACTCAATCCCTAGATTCTTAGCGTAGTCGTTTCCAGCAATCTTGGACACAATGATTGGAATAAAATATGATATCAGCATTGAAACTGTACCAACTATTCCGCCAGCACTACCAGAATATTTCTCTCCTATTTCTGGAAATTGTATTGGCATAGCTTGAACTATTGGTCCACTAATTGCAGTAAAGAAACCATTAATTACTAACATGGCCCATAAAAAGAAACCAGCTGGTGTATACCAGGTAAAGTACATTACGATCGCACCAATTAATGTCGTTACGGTCAAAAACATCTTATAACGACCAAGCTTGTTGCACCAAGCTGGACCAATTAAAGAGCCAAAGAAACTACCGACAGTAACTACAGAAGACATAATTCCGGCTGTCGCATTATTAATATGTTGACCTAAATTAAGCGCCTGCGGTAAAAAACCAGCATAAGCAGTTGTTGAGGCGATTCCTAAGCCAGCACAAATTGAGACAATCCAGGTATTTTTACTTTTAATAGCAACTTTTAAATATTTCATTGTTGGTTCTGCTGGCGGCAATGATTCGCCTTTAGGAGTATCACGAACAAAAACTATCCAGCAAATAGTTAAGACTAATAATGAAACAGATGAAAACATGTAAGCAGCATTAACAGACGGAAACCATGAACTAGTGATTTGAGCCAAAGTTATTCCCAAGCATGAAGCTGCGTAGAATACACCCATGGCAGCATCCGTATCCTGCTTAAACCAGGTACCCAAAACTTTAATTAAGTTGGCATTTAAAAGTGAAATAAAAATACCGCATAATAAGAGCATTATCATCATCATGGCAAAATTCGCTGCAATAAACCGGCCAAATGCACCAATGATGGATAAAATACAACCCACTGATATTACCTTTTTAGAGCCAAATTTATCTCCTAAAGATCCAGCCGGAATACTGAGCACAACGGCTACTAGCATTGGCGCCATTAAGAGAGCCGAAAACTCAGCAGTCGTAATATGTAATTGAGGCATAATTACTGTGGCCAACGCCGAAACCTGAAACTGAATATAATTAGCAATAAAACACAACAAACTAACAATTGTTAGAATCACCCAACGATAAGCAGGTAATTTTTGTTTCTCCATAACTTTTTCTCCTTTTCTGTTTGATCCATTTATGGATTAATTCATGGATCAAGTTAAGCAAAAAAGAGTAAAGTTACAATCAACTTTCGTTGTATTTTAGGCGTAAAATGTGCTGCAACTAAGTTTTTTTAAAAACTAAACTTTAGTAGTAGATGCCAAAAAGACTAAAAACGGTGCTGTAAATGATTGGAAAAACTAAAAAAGACTGAAAAATCACTCACCATTAACATGATTTCCCAGTCTCTTTGCTTAATTTGAGATTTAGCCAATTATTTTTAGCTTATTTTTCTTTATATTCCATAAAAACATGCATTAACTGACTGCGGCGATCAACAGCTAATTTTTTATAAATACTGTATATATGTGTTTTCACCGTTCCTACAGAAATATACAATTCATCAGCTATTTCCTGATTCTTCTTACCTTTTAAGACTAGCCTTAATATTTCTGATTCTCTTTTTGTCATATTGTAATAATTACAGAATTCAACAACTTGACTTTCTTCGCTAGCATTCTCCTTTTCGTGAAGCATAGATTGATATTGATTCATTTTTTGCTGCACTAAAATTTCTAAGTTATTTTTATTTGCTTCTTCCTCTTCCCTTTTAGCAAACCAAATAATTAATAAAGACAGGATAATTGAAAAAAGATCTTCATTAAAACCGATAACTCTCATATAACTGGTTAAAATGACAAAACTATTTTGATTTAAATCGTTCAAAAATAAAAATAAGATTCCTTCTAAGCATGACAACGTCATAAAAATAGCAGTTAATATTACAGCACGATCGTAATATTTTTTCTTGCTATTTTTTCCTTTAGAATCTGATTTAAAAGTGTTACAAAAATAAATTATGCAAAGAAATAAAATACTAGCATCCTGGGTACTCCTTTGGAGTACTCCCGCATTTTGTTCACTATAAGAATTTAACACAAAAGCGACATTTAACAAGGACACAGCAAAAATAGGGATATAGTATAAAATTTTGGGTTTCTTATTTATCATGCTGGACATCAATTTAACATAACAAATTCCCCCTATTATAAATGCTAAAATTCTAATTAAATAAAAGGCTTTGGTATCAATCTGGTAATTACTATTAGTGACTTTTAGCAGATCTGATGAAAAAGCTATCGTACTGTCAATTATTAACGTTACATAAAGCAGGCCCACATAGTAAAAAATACCATTATTAGTGGTTTTATAAGCATATTCTGAAACATTTATTACCCATAAATAAAGAACTAAAAAGGCAATATTATAAATATAAACAAATATTTCTTGCAAAATTGCAACTCCCAAATTTTATTTCAAAACTATACACTGAGTTTAACATAATACATCCTAAATTATAAAAATGTTTTTATTATTGTATTTTTGCTTGCCATCATTGCTATAATTTAAGCAAAGGAGAGCATGAAAATGATAAAATTTTACGGTTATAAGCGCTGCTCAACTTCAAGAGCAGCTCAAAAATGGTTAACAGAGCACAATGTTAAATTTGACTTTCAGGATTTGGTAGAGCAACCACCCAAGAAAGCTGACTTAATTAATTGGCTTACCCAACATCAGGATCGCGGGTTAAAGTATTTTTTCAACACTCACGGACAAGACTACCGCAAACTGCATCTCAAAGATCAGGTAGCTGATATGTCAATTGCCGCAGCAGCAGAGATGATGTCCAAAAATGGTAAATTGATTAAACGACCATTGGTAGTTGAAGGTGAAAAACTGACCTGCGGTTTTAATGAAAAGACCTACCAAGAAGTTTGGCTATGATTTACATTAGAGGAAGAAGATTTTTTAAAACCTTCTTTCTTTTTTATTTTAATAACTGGCTTTCTAATGATCTTAATAACAGGTAAAATAATACAAAAAGGAGAATTTTATGAAATACAATCAATACGCTTATGTCAAAACTGATTACCAAACAGAAGTTAAAGAATTGCAACAAATTAAATTTTTACCAGCCGATTATGAAAAGCTTTCTTTTGCTGATCTGCTAGCTGAACTCACAGCAAATGCAGTGGCAGTAGTCGACCCCAATGATGCGAGTGCACGAAAGGCAAAATTAGCCGAGTTTGCTGTATCAGAAACACAAACACTCAAGCAATTTTTAGACGGCAATCCAGTAAAAATATTGTCTCACCAATTCTATAGCGTCGCCTTGCAACTTTTAGGGTACCACGTTGGGTATGATTATCAACTGGCAAATCCTCTAAAATTCATGAAAAAGCAGGCGTTGCCCTATATTGCAGATATTAATGATAAGCAAGCACTCATCCGCGCCTTTTATCGTTTACTAAACACTCGTGCTAAAAACGGACAGCTTTTAATTGATGTGATGGCGGGTGAAGGCTATTTTTATAACCGCAAAAACCAATTTACCAAAAATAAGTTTCTCTTTTTTAATGGCAAAAGTATGCCAGTTTTTGATACCAGCAAAATAATCAGAGAAGTAGTTTACGTTGAAAGTGACCTTGACACTGATGGCGACGGCAAGAGCGACCTTTTGCAAACAACCATTTTCCGACCTATTGAAAGTGAAAATATGCCAGTACCAGCATTATATACAGCTAGTCCCTATTTTGGCGGTATCATTGATAATGAAAAGCGTAACCATAACGTTGACGAGAATTTGAGTGATGCAACAGAATGGGAAAATCCGCAATATCAAGCTGCTCCAATTGTTAAAGCTCAAAAGCCAAACAATGATACTGTGTCTTATAAGCCGGTCGAACAAGCCGTTGGCAAATCTTCCTACGGTTTAAACGAATACATGTTAGCTCGCGGCTTCGCCAGCGTCTTTGCTGGCGCTATTGGTACCCGCGGCAGTGATGGCCTTAGAATTACCGGCGCACCAGAAGAAACCGAAAGTGCAAAAGAAATAATAGAATGGTTACACGGAGACAGAATTGCTTACACTGATAGATCTAGACAACATGAAACCAAAGCTACCTGGTGCAACAAAAAGATTGGGATGACAGGACGGTCTTATTTAGGAACCTTGCAAATAGCTATTGCAACTACTGGTGTTGCTGGCTTAAAAACGGTTATTTCTGAAGCTGCCATTTCTTCCTGGTATGATTATTACCGTGAGCATGGATTAGTAATAGCGCCAGAAGAATGTCAAGGAGAAGACCTAGACATGCTGGCAGAAACTTGTCAGTCCAACTTATGGGATGCAGGAGACTACTTAAAGATCAAACCTAAATTTGACGCAATGCAAAAGATTTTATTAGACAAAGCTGATCGTAAAACCGGCCAGTATTCTGATTTCTGGGAAAAACGCAATTATCGTCATCATACCAATAATATTAAGTGTTCCTGGATTAGTGTCCACGGTCTCAATGATTGGAATGTCAAGCCGAAAAATGTTTACAAAATTTGGCAAAAAGTCAAAAATCTTCCTGTAGAACATCATCTTTTCTTGCACCAAGGTCCCCACTATAACATGAACAATTTAGTTTCAATTGATTTTACCGACCTGATGAATTTGTGGCTGGTTCATGAACTATTAGGTCTTGAAAACAACGCATATCAGCAATGGCCAACTGTCTTAGTTCAGGACAATCTAAAAGCAGATAACTGGCATGAAGAAGAGGATTGGAGTAATGACAGCGAAAAAGAAACAGTTTATTTCCCAGCTGATGACAATGAATTAGCAAAGGACACAAGTAGCGAAAAGAAAGTTTCCTTCACAGATGTAGGCGGAACCGAATTTAAAAAAGCCAAAATTTCAGAAAATGACTGGCAATACCAGTTTATTTGTGGCAACAAGAAATGGGCTCAAGCAAGTTTGCGCTTCACGACCGATGAGTTTATTCATCCAGTAACAATAGTTGGTCGACCAGAAATAAGAATGCGGGTAGCATCCAGTCTTAACAGAGGTCAAATTTCTGTAGCTTTAGTCGAAATCGGCGATCGTAAACGGTTGACAGCTACTCCCAGAATCTTAATGCCAGGAGGCCAAGAATTAGGCTTTCATTTTCAATTAGACTCCCTGCAAGAATTTATGCCGGATAAGCTGACTCATGCTAAATTAATTACCAAATCTCATATGAATTTGCAAAATTACACGGATATGAAAAAGCCAAGTAGTATTAAAGTCGGTGAATTTTACGACTTACAATTTAAGCTGCAGCCAACATACTACACAATGCCTGTTGGCAGCAAACTTTGCTTAATTATTTATTCAACCGATCAGGGAATGACCAAGAGACCCCTTGAAAATACTACTTATACCATAGATCTGTCTGAAACTGCTATTAAATTTAGTATTAAATAAAATTTATCTGTACGCACCTTTTTAAGTACAAAAAGAGCAACTGTTGTTTACGCAGTTGCTCTTTTGCTTATTAAATTTTATTTTATGCTTATTGTAGAAAACGACCGGTTTTCTAAAGCAGTAAGAAGTGCACGTGCGGTATCCAAGCTGGTAATTAAAGGAATATTTTGCTGGATGGCAGCTTGACGAATAATAAAGCCGTCAGAAGTTTTCGCCAAATCATGTCCCATAGTGTTTATAACCAAATCAATTTTCCCATTTTTAAACTCATTTAAAATATTAGTCTCACTGTGCTGATGAATCTTATCAACCAGAGTAATAGGTAAATGATTTTGTTTTAGGAAACTGGCCGTACCACTGGTAGCAAAAATACGATAACCAATTTGGGCAAATCTTTTGGCAATTGGTAATATTTCCTGTTTATCGCGGTCTTCAATGGTTAACAAAATGTTGCCACTGTCTGGTATTTGCATGTTGGCTCCTGAAAAAGCCTTATAAAGTGCTTTTGGAAAACTCAAGTCGCTGCCCATGACTTCACCAGTTGATTTCATTTCCGGCCCTAAGTAGCTATCAACATCTGAAAGTTTACTAAACGAGAAGACTGGTGCTTTAACACTAATCATTTTTGTTTCTGGTGCCAGACCATCTTTATAGCCTTGCTCCTTTAGACTTTCACCCATAATTACCCGAGTAGCAACCTGAGCCATTTCAATACTGGTAATTTTACTTAAAAATGGCACCGTACGACTGGCACGGGGATTAACTTCAATAATATAAATTTCTCCACCGCGCTCAATTAACTGCAAATTCATTATTCCACGGCAATTAAGCTTTAAAGCCAGTTTTTTGGTAATGTCAGCGATTTTTTGCTTAATGGCAGGTGAAAATGTTTGAGCCGGGTAGACGGCCATAGAATCTCCAGAGTGAACGCCAGCATGTTCAATATGCTCCATTATTCCAGGAATAAGCACTTCTTCTCCGTCACAAATGGCATCAACATCACACTCTCGACCATCGAGGTAGTCATCTACCAAAATTGGATGACTGCTGGCAATGTCAACATGGTTATGCAAGTAGTCTTCGAGTTCAGGTTGGTTGTAAACAATTTCCATTGCCTTTCCACCCAAAACATAACTTGGTCTGACTAAAACCGGATAGCCCAGCTTCTCAGCGGCTTTAATAACGCCAGCATGTGTGGTAGTGGTGATTCCTTGCGGCTGCTTCAAACCTAATTCTTTTACTACTTGATCAAATAATTCTCGATCTTCAGCTCGATTAAGATCTTCTACACTAGTTCCTAAAATCTTGACACCATGTTTTTCCAAACCAGCGGCCAGATTGATTGAAGTTTGACCACCAAACTGAATAATTACACCTTCTGGCTGCTCTAAATCGCAAACGTTTAACACATCTTCTAAAGTTAAAGGCTCAAAATATAATTTGTCAGAAACGGAAAAATCAGTTGAAACAGTTTCGGGATTTGAATTAATGACAATAGCTTCATAACCCATCTTTTGCAAGGCTTTAACGCAGTGAACTGTGGCATAATCAAATTCGACACCCTGGCCAATGCGAATTGGACCTGAACCAACTACCAACACTGACTTCTTGGAAGTTTTCTGACTCTCATTTTCGGTATCATAAGTAGAATAAAAATAAGGAGTTTGAGAAACAAATTCACCTGCACAAGTGTCCACCATTTTATATACTGGCAGCAAATGATTTTGCTTGCGCAAAGTTCTTACTTGGTCTTCATCTTCATGCCACAAATTAGCGACTGTATGATCACTAAAGCCATACTTTTTAGCATTTTTAAGAACCTCTAGATCATCAGGATTTGCGGCAATAACTTTTTCTAAATCGACAATATGCTTAACAATATCTAAAAAGTAAAAATTAATTTTAGTTAATTCATGCAAATCCGACATTGAATAACCCCGCCGGAAGGCTTCAGCTAAGTAGAAAAGACGATCATCCTGCGCTCTAACTAGTTTATTTTCGAGGTCTTCATCACTGGCTTTATGGGCCTCAACTGAATAAAAATCTTTTTGATCGATTTCCAGGGAACGAACGGCTTTTTGAAAGGCTTCTTCAGCCGTTCTTCCTATTGCCATCACTTCCCCAGTTGCTTTCATCTGCGTACCCAGTTCGCGATTAGCTTTGGCAAATTTATCAAAAGGCCAGCGTGGTATCTTGCAGACAACATAGTCCAATGCTGGTTCAAACTCTGCAAAAGTAGTACCAGTGACTGGGTTTTTAATTTCATCTAAAGTCAGACCCACAGCAATTTTGGCTGCCATCTTGGCAATCGGATAGCCGGTAGCTTTGGAAGCCAAGGCAGATGAACGCGAAACTCTGGGGTTAACTTCAATGACATCATAATTAAAACTATTTGGATCTAAGGCTAATTGAACATTGCAGCCGCCCTCAATCTTTAGTGCCCGAATAAGCTTTAAGGAGCAATCACGCAACATCTGATATTCTTTGTCAGATAATGTCTGTGACGGTGAGAAAACAATTGAATCCCCGGTATGAATACCGACAGGATCAAAGTTTTCCATACAGCAGACAATCATGGCATTATCGTCATGATCTCTCATTACTTCAAATTCAATCTCTTTATAGCCAGCAATCGACCGTTCAATTAAGCATTCGGTAACCGGAGACAGTTCCAAGCCATTTTTGGCAATTTTTGCAAGTTCAGCGCGATCATTACAAATTCCACCACCGGTTCCTCCCATAGTGAAGGCGGGACGGACAATAATGGGATATCCAATCTTATCTCCGAAATCTAAAGCTTCTTGGACTGTTTTAACACTGGTTGAAGGCGGAACTGGTTCACCCAGTTTTTGACAAAGTTCCTTGAATTTTTCTCTGTCTTCGGCTTGTTCAATTGAATCAAGTTTTGTTCCTAACAGTTCAATATTTAATTCGTCTAGAATGCCGCTTTTAGCTAACGATAAGGCCATATTCAAACCAACTTGACCACCTAAAGTAGGCAATATTGCATCAGGGTATTCCTTACGAATAATGCGGGAAACTGATTCAACAGTTAACGGCTCAATATAAACCTTGTCAGCAATCGTAGTATCAGTCATGATAGTAGCAGGATTAGAATTAACCAGAACCACTTCATAGCCTTCTTCACGTAAAGCCAAACATGCTTGTGTTCCAGAATAATCGAATTCTGCTGCTTGACCAATAATAATTGGACCTGAACCTATTACCATTATCTTTTTTATATCAGTTCTTTTAGGCATGACTTTCATTGTCCTTTCTTTGATCAATCATTTGCATAAAGTAATCAAAAATCCCTTCCTCGTCGTGCGGACCAGGGGTACTGTCAGGGTGAAATTGAACTGAAAAAGCGGGATATTTTTTATGCCGTAGACCCTCAATGGTCCCATCATTAACTTCTACATGAGTTACCATTAAATTTTCAGGATCAATTGAATCACGACTAACAGCATAACCATGATTTTGAGAGGTAAATCCAATATTCCCAGTAGCAATTTCACGTACAGGATGATTAAAGCCGCGGTGACCGAACTTCATTTTATAAGTCTTAGCACCGTTGGCTAAAGCAAAAACCTGATGTCCCATACAAATACCCATGAGTGGTATTTTCTGCTCAACTTCCTGCACCATTTTAGCTGCATCCTTCATTTCAAGTGGATCGCCGGGACCATTTGACAATAACACCCCATCTGGCTGCAGGGATAAAATTTTTGCGGCTGAGGTCGTGTATGGCAGAACAATGCAATTGCAGTCTCGTTTACTAAGTTCACGTAAAATACTGTTTTTCAAGCCAAAGTCGACAACGACAATATTCCGTTTTGAACCTGGCACAGGATATGATTTCGCAGTTGAAACACGCTTAACCACTCCTGCAGTAATTTTATTTGCTCTTAAATCAGCAGCAATTGCAGCAGCATTTTCCTTAGAATCGCAGATTTGGCCCTTCATTGTACCGTGTGCGCGCAGTTTTTTAACCAATTTTCTAGTATCAATTCCCTGAATTCCCGGAATATTTAAGCTCTTAAGAAAATCGGGCAAAGTAGTCTGCATGCGCCAGTTATCAGGATAGCGCGCAACTTGGTGGCAAATCACACCTTTTATTCCCGGTTCAAGTGATTCATAATCAGCTAGCGTTATACCATAATTACCAATTAAAGGGTTTGTAAATACCAGAATTTGATCGGCATAAGACTGGTCCGTAATTGCCTCCTGGTAGCCTGTCATGCCAGTGGTAAAAACGACCTCACCTTTGGTTGCCTGATCTCCGCCAAAACCTTCACCTGCAAAAATGCTGCCATCTTCCAAAATTAAATATCTCATTTACTTTCCTCCTTTTGAAAAACAATTTTGCCATCAACCATTGTTAATTCCGTTCGACCGAATACTAAATCTTGATTAAAAGGAGTGTTTCTTGCTTTGGATTTGAAGTCAGAACTATTGATAGCCGCTTTTTGCTCAAGATTAAAAATGGCAATATCAGCTGGTTGATTTATTGCTATTCTTCCTGCCTTTTTAAGACCAAAGGCCTTGGCTGGAGCGAATGTCAACCAATTTAATAACTGCTGTAATGTGAAAGTACCAGTTTTGACAAATTTGGTGTAAAGCTCACTAAAGGCTGTTTCGCTGCCTACAATACCAAACGCAGCATTTTTGAAGCCACCTTGTTTATCCTTTGCAGTATGTGGTGCATGATCAGTCGCAATCATGTCAATCGTACCGTCCAGTAATCCCGCTATTAGTGCTTTTTGATCTTCCCTGGTTCTCAAAGGTGGATTCATCTTGAAATTGCTATCGTCTTTAACAATATTTTCTTCTGCCAATAAAAGATGATGTGGTGCAACTTCACAAGTAACATTGATACCATGACTTTTAGCAATTCTAATTAATTCCACACTGGTCTTAGTAGAAACATGACAAATATGATAGTGAACGCCGGTCTTTTCTGCCAATAAAAGATCACGCGCAATTTGAGTAGTCTCTGCCAGCTCAGTAATTGGCTCCTGTTTAAGTAGCCGCGCTGTTGGCCCATCATTCATAACGCCATGATTAAAAAGAGAATCATCCTGAGCGTGCTCAGCTATCAGCAAATTATTTTTTCGAGCTTTTTGCATTGCCAAAAACATAGTTTGCGCATCCTGCACTCCTTTACCATCATTACTTAGCGCAACACAACCAGCCTTTTTTAACCCAGCATAATCAGGAATTTCTTTACTATCCTCATCAACTGTGATGGGTGCGTATTGCAAAATATGGACTAAACCAGCTTTGTGATTATTCTGGACCATTTTTGCCATTAAATCAGGAGTATTAGGAACGGGGTCTACATTAGGCATTGTACAGACTGTAGTAAAACCGCCATGTGCTGCTGCCAATGAGCCAGTTCGGACGTCTTCTTTTTCAGTTTGGCCAGGATCCCTATAATGAACGTGAACATCAACTAAACCAGGGCTAACTAGTTTTCCTTGTGCATTAATCTCTTTTTCAGCTGTTAAATTTTTGCCAATTGCGGCAATCATACCATTTTTGATTAAAAGGTCGCTATGGACTATTTCTCCGCCAGTGTATATGTAACCATTTTTAATAACTGTTACCATTAGGATAATCCTCCTAAATTGCGTCCCCGCATAACAGCTTCAATCATTGCCATTCTCATAAAGACCCCATTTTCCATTTGACGCACGAACCTACACTTTGGAGCTTCGACCAAATTGCCACTAAGCTCAACATCATGGTTAATTGGACCTGGATGCATAATAATGGCATCATCTTTCATAGCGTTATAGCGTTTCTGATTAATTCCGTATTTGTCATGATATTTTTTAGCATCAAATTTGGCTTCGTTAGGATCTCCTGCATGTCTTTCATGCTGCACCCGCAACAACATCATTACATCCATTTGAGCAACTAATTCATCTATCGGCAGATATTCACCATATTTGTCATATTGTTTGTCATACCAATAATCAGGACCTGAGAAATATACCTTTGCTCCTAACCTGGTTAAAAGTTCCATGTTACTTTTAGCTACTCTTGAATTAGTAATATCTCCTACTATGGCTACCTTGAGATCTTTAAAATGACCAAAATGTTCATGGATTGTCATCATATCAAGTAAACACTGTGAAGGATGCTGACCGCTACCATCACCAGCATTTATCACACCAATATTAAGGTGTTGGTTTTTATTTGGATGTATTAATTTCTCATAATATTCATTTTCCGAATGTCTGATAACCTCAAGGTCAATTCCCAGTGCTGCCATAATTAAAGAAGTATCATACAGAGTTTCACCCTTTTGGGTTGAACTATGAGCAGCATCAAACGGAATGACCGTCAAACCTAATTTTCTTTCCGCCATTTCAAAACTGGTATGTGTTCTACTCGAATTTTCGAAAAACATATTAGTAACATAAACCGGTTGAGTTAAATGCGGGCGCGCTCCACCATTTTTAAAATATTCTGCGCGCTCGATAAGCGCCCCTACTTCTGCTACAGTTAACTTTTCGACACTGACAAATGATTTTAAGGTTACAAAATTGCTATTTTTCATTTTTTACTCTTTCCACAAAAATAAACCTGAAGCTTTTTAGCTCCAGGTTTACAAAAGGGTCTCTAGTTCAGTCGATGACTCAACAAAATAAACTCAAACCCTTCTGACCCTCTCTGGAGCCAATTAAACGGTTGAATTGATTTCTTATTGCGGCAATGGTTTTAATTCTACATTGTCTTTATTATCAATTTCTTCTACATGGACTGCAATTTCTTCATGTGAAGAAGTTGGAACATTTTTACCAACAAAGTCTGCTCGAATCGGCAGTTCACGGTGACCGCGATCAACCAAAGCAGCAACAGCAATGGAACTAGGTCTGCCTTTGTCCATCAAAGCATCCATAGCTGCTCTAATCGTTCGACCGGTAAAAATCACGTCATCAACTAAAATTACGTGCTTATTACTAATTTCAACACCTAATTCTTTAGAATTAACAACAGGATCCAGCTTCAATGATGCATCATGACGATCATCACGATATAAGGTAATATCAAGCTGACCTAGCGGTACATCAACACCTTCAAGTTTTTCAATTCGATCATGAATTCGTTGAGCTAAATAAACACCACGAGTTTTAATTCCTATAAGAACTAAATTCTCAGTACCTTTATTGCGCTCAATAATTTCATAAGTAATTCTGGTTAGCGCTCTTTTCATTGCAGATGCGTCCCAAATTTCTTTTGTCATCTTTATTCTCCTACTAGTGCTTTGCCCATAAAAAAACACTTAATCTGCCTGAGACTAAGCGTTTCGTAAAAGTCAATACTTAATTGAGCTTTCCTTACTAGCCTCTCGGGACTAACTTAAAAGGACATCTATTTAAATATACTTGCTAAAGCAATAGTTGTCAATAGTAAAGCTGCATATTGACAAGTCGGGTTTATTAATTGAATTCAACCTGTCCTACCAGTTCATTGATATCTTTGACTCCGAGTTTCTCTAAAAGCTGCGGCAATTGGTGTGCAATATGCGGGCAAGCCAAAGGGTCTTTAAAATGCGCACTACCTACTTCGACTGCGTTAGCGCCAGCCAGCATAAATTCCACTACATCTTCGGCTGAGCTAATGCCACCCATACCAATGATGGGCAACTGGGTATTTTTTCTTACCTGATTAATCTGATATAAGGCAATTGGTTTAACAGCGGGACCAGAATAACCGCCATAATTATTTCCCAAAAGAGGTTTACGCGTTTCAATGTTAATGCGCATTCCGGTTATCGTATTGATCAGTGATAAGCCATCCGCACCGCCTGCTTCAGCAGCTTGTGCAATTGCAGTTATATCCGTAACATTTGGTGTTAACTTGACAAAAATAGGCAAGTTAACAACCTGTTTTATAGCAGCAGTTAATTCCGCAACTAATTCGGGATGAACTCCAAAGGTCATTCCACCCTGAGCAACATTAGGACAAGATACATTAATTTCCAGGGCATCAACCATTTTTGACTGCGATAGTTTTTGCGCAACTTCAATATAGCCTTCTTTACTTTCACCACCGACACTGGCAATCAAAGGAAGTTGGGGATATTGTTTTTTGATTGCCGGTAATTTATTACCAATAACATTATCTACTCCTGGATTGGTCAATCCAACAGAATTTAAAACACCCTTATCCACAACCGCGATCTGCGGTTGCGGATTACCTAAACGAGCTTTCGGGGTAGTCGTTTTAATAACTAGCGCCCCTAACTCATTCAAGTCAAATTTTTTTGCTGCTGGTACGTCACCAAATCCGAATGTGCCACTTGCCGGCATTACCGGGTTCTTTAAGTTAAGACCGGGTAATTTAACACTAATATTGGTCATTTTATCCTCCCAAAATGTAAGCTCTCTGTCAGTACAATTATTTTGGCTATATTTTACACAATTTTTTAACCTTTTAAAATAAAATTTGGTTGTATTTTTTAAATAAAAATGGTAATCTCAATGATGATAAACTTTAAACGGTACAGAGAGACCGCAAGTTGAAAACATGACTCAAATTTTAGCTAGTCTATTTTGATGCACTCTCGTACCAAAATAGGCTTTTTTTCGTGGAGGTTTTTAATGAAAAAAGCAGTATTTGTGGCTTTGGACTATGATAACCAAAAAGAAGTGCAAAAATTACTGGCAAATCTGGGTCGGCCCGAGGAAACGTACCTAAAAATCGGCATGGAACTTTACTATCATTATGGCGCAGGATTAGTTACCAAACTGGTTAAACAAGGTTACCATATTTTTTTAGACCTTAAATTACATGATATTCCAAACACGGTATACCAAGCTGCAAGACAGATAGCGCATTTGGGTGTCTACTGCACAACCATTCATGCTTTAGGGGGCAGTGAAATGATCACTGCCGCCAAGAACGGTTTAAAAGATGGCACAGCTCAAGGTAGTGAAGTGCCAAAGTTACTAGCAGTAACAGAACTAACTTCAATTACTGCAAAAGTCCTGTCTACTGAGCAAAATTGTTCCTTGTCAATGCCTGAACAAGTTGTCAGCTTAGCCCAAACCGCCAAAAAAGCCGGAGCTGATGGCGTGATCTGTTCACCGCTTGAGGTGAAAAATCTGAGAAAGCACTTTGGTTCTGATTTTTTATATGTTACACCGGGAATTAGATTAACTAATAAATCTAATGATGATCAAAAGCGGATTGCAACTCCACAGAAAGCCAAAGAATTTGGCTCCAGCGCAATTGTAGTTGGTCGTCCGATTACCCAAGCAAAAAATCCTGCTCAAATATATCATGAAATTAAAAAGGAGTTTGAATAATGTATCAAGATCAAATCATTAACAAATTAGTTGAAAAGAAGATTATTACAATATCCCCTAACAAGCCATACACTTATGCAAGTGGAATGCTATCACCTGTTTATACAGATTTAAGATTAACGGTTTCTTATCCAGATTTACGCGACTGGATTGCCTCAGATTTAGCAGCTCTTATTAAAGAAAAGTATCCAGATGTAAGTATCATTGGCGGGGTTGCGACGGCTGGCATTCCTCATGCTGCATGGGTTGCTGCTAAATTAAAATTACCAATGATTTATGTACGGCCAAAGCCCAAAGATCACGGTAAGGGTAAGCAAATCGAAGGTCTTTTTACTGAAAATGATCGGATTGTTCTAATTGATGATTTAATTACCACCGGTGGATCAGTTATTAACGCAGTGAAAGCCACTGAAAAAGAGGGCGGTCATGTGATCGGGGTAAGCTCAATATTCACCTATTATTTAAAGGATACCACAGCTAATTTTGCTCAAGCCGGTGTTGATTATAGTCCGCTATTAACATACCCAGAACTGCTGCAAAAAGAAAAAGAAATGAATTATATAAATGCCAAAGAATATGAAGCTTTAAAAACTTGGCATGAAGACCCGTGGGCATGGGGTGAAAAGTTTCAGTAAAAAGTAGTTTCAATATTTTAACATGCGTTAAAACTGGCTAAGTTTGCACAAAAAACAAGCTTAGTCAGTTTCTTTTTATTCAAAATTTAACTTAATGATGCCTAATTGCACTGTTTAGACGAGTACGGTAATGTAAATAGATCAATATCATAAATGGTACTAAGATTAATTGCACCAAATAAAAATATTTAGCCGGTAACAAATCATTCACAAAGCCCATGATTATCGGTCCAAAAGCCATACCAATATCTAGCCCCAAGTAAAATGTACTACTTGCTAGGCCCTGCTCACTAATTGGTGCCAAAAGCATTGCAGTTGACTGCAAAACAGAATACATTAAACCGTATCCTACTGCCATAAAAGCGGCCGCCAGACCCATTAAAAAATTATTTTTCATTGTGGCCAATAAAATAAGATATATCAAGGTAGCTGCAACACTCACCCAAAACCAGGTACCGAATTTGACAGTATCAAACAGATTTTTAAGTGTAATTCTAATAAGCAATAATACTACGGCATATATTAAAAAGTACGAGCCCACATTTATATTAAGATGCTGCTCTTCAGCATAAGTTACAAGGTCTGCCTGAGTGGAGAAATAAGGAAAAGCAAATAAGGTAGTAAGCATTGCTATGGGCAATACATTTTTTTGAATAATTTTAATGTGCAGTAATGAATTCTGTGCTTGAGATTTATTAATATTTTGCGGTTTTGCTTTATTTCCTACAAACTGAATCATAATGACCATCAAACAGGCAGAAATGCCGGAAGCAATAATCGCTAACCTGTACCCGGTTTTTTGATAAATATTAATTGCTAACGCTGGAGCGATAGCCATGGCTAGGGCATTCATCAAGCCGTAAAATCCCATTGCTTGACCGACATGAGCACGCGGTACCAAAAAAGCAAGCCAGGTAGTCATACAAACGGTGCAAAGAACGTAGCCCGAACCATTAATTAGACGAAAAAGCAGTAGCCAACTGCTTGTAGGCGCCAACACATAGCCAATTACTCCGACTACTATTAAAATTCCCCCAACAAAGGATAAACGATATTTGGAAAATCTATCCGTTAAATTACCAGCAATCGGGCGCAAAAACATCGCAGCAATACTCATAATTCCCACAATTATCCCCGCAAAAGCACTACTAGCACCTAAACTTTTGGCGTAACCATTGATTAAAGGATTTACAAACATCGTACTAAACATAAAAAAGAACGAAGCTGCCATAACTAATATTACGTCTTTAGTATATATTCGTTTTCTTTTTACCATTTTTGCCTCTTATACTTAAAACCCAACTCATTTATTTTATCACTTAAATTCATTTGTTTTTTCCAACAGTTTATAATGAATATATTATTTTGCGTTTAATGCTAGTTTATTAGCTTTTTTATTCATCCGCTAAGCAGGTTGCTTATAAAAACTGTCAAAACAAAAATGCCAAGCTAACCATAGCTTGACATAAAGATCTTTAATTAATTTATTACCCAGATTCAGAAATAGTTTCTATACTAGAGCAAGTTAGTTTAGTAACCCATATAACGATTTCTTTCCCAGTCAGAAACCGTTTGAGTATATTGGGACCATTCCAATTCTTTAGAATCAATAAAGCTTTGAGTTAAATGTTCTCCTAAAGCGTCTTGAATTAACTTGTCTTTCTTAAATGCTTTAAGGGCATTATGCAAAGTCGAAGGCAATGGTTTAATCCCCATTTCATTACGTTGCTTTTCACTTAAAGTAAATAAGTTGCAAGTAATTGGTGCCATCGGCATTTTTTCTTCCTTAATTCCTGCCATACCAGCACTTAAGCAAGCAGCCAAAAGCAAATATGGGTTGGCAGTAGGATCAGCTGAACGCATTTCAAGACGAGTATTCAATTCACCAGCAGCCGGTACTCGAACCATTGGTGAACGATTCTTTGAAGCCCAAGAAATATATACCGGTGCCTCAAAACCAGGAATTAAACGTTTATAAGAATTAACAGTGGGGTTACCGACAGCTGTAATTGCACGAGCATGTTCCAAAATACCATTTAAGAAGTACAAAGCCGTTTTTGACAAATGATACTCGTTGTTTTCATCATAAAAGGCGTTTTTATTACCCTTAAATAATGACATATTAGTGTGCATGCCATTTCCTGCTTGGCCTTGTAAAGGCTTAGCCATAAATGTCGCAAACAAGCCATGCCGCTTAGCAATCTCTCGTACAATCATTTTAAAAGTTTGAACACGGTCGGCCGTTGTTAAAGCATCATCAAACCTAAAGTCAATTTCCTGCTGACCGTCTCCAACTTCATGGTGAGCAGCTTCTACTTCAAAGCCGATACTCTCTAAAGTTTCAACAATATCTCGACGGCAGCTCGCACTTTCATCATTTGAAGTTAAATCAAAATATGAGGCATGGTCAGGAACTTCTGTCGTCCAGTTGCCGTTTTGATCAAGTTTAAGTAAATGAAATTCCGCTTCAAACCCGATGTCAAAAGCCGTAAAACCCATTTCCTTCATTTGGCCAATGATTCTTTTGAGATTATTACGTGGATCTCCAGCAAAAGGTTTACCATCTGTGGTATGAACTGAACATGTTAAACAGCCAATTTTACCACCTGCGGTGTCATCCCAAGGTAAAACGGACCAAGTGGAAAAATCAGGATATAATATCATATCACTTTCTTCCAAACGAACAAATCCGTCGATTGAAGAACCATCAAAGCGGACATCATTACTTAAAACTTTGTCTAGCTGACTATTTGGAACTTCAACCGCTTTAAGAGTTCCGTTAATATCTGTAAAAGCTAGTCTAATAAATCTGACATCTTCCTCTGCTACACTTTTTCTGATGTCGTCTGCTGAAATTTTCTTTGTCATGCTTCTCCACCTAAAAAAATCATACAATAATTGGTATAGTCTTAATCGGAATTATATTCCTCATTTAAAACTAGATATAAGATTAACAAATGATTAAAACATTGTAAAGTGGTCTAACACAAAATATTAAAACTTTACCAAAGTTTTACTTTACATTTATGATTATCTATTATTTGTTTTGAAAAATAATTCGTTAACTGCATTAGTAATCGCTATTTTCACATGGGCATAGGTCAATCCACCCTGCATATATAAAGCATATGGTGGCCTGATTGGGCCATCTCCAGAAAATTCAATGCTGGCACCCTCAACAAAGGATCCATCTGCCATGATCACTTGATCCACATATCCGGTGTCATTACTTGGTATCGGATCCACAAATGAATTAATGGGCGAGTTTTCCTGTAAAGCTTTAGCAAACCTGATCATTTTATCTTTATTATGAAAAATAACGGTCTGAATTAAGTCGGTTCTGTCTTCATCCCATTTAGGAGAAACTTCTAAGCCCATCTTTTCTAAAAGTGCAGACGCATAAATTGCACCTTTAATGGCATTGCCAGTAACGCTCGGAGATATAAACAAGCCTTCAAAATAATCTAAATTGTTATTTAAGCTGGCACCTTCTTCTCTACCTATTCCACCAGCTGTAAGACGGACCGCTGTGTTTTCAATTAACTCATGTTTACCAACAACATAACCACCAATTTTTGCTAAACCACCACCAGCATTTTTGATTAAAGAGCCTGCCATTAAATCAGCACCATATTCTGTAGGTTCATGTTTTTCTGAAAATTCCCCATAACAATTATCAACAAAAATAATGCTCTTAGGTGAAACCTCCCTAATCATAGCAATCATCGGCTTAATCTTACTGATAGTGAAGCTAGGCCTAGTATTATAACCACGTGAACGCTGGATGACTACCATTTTAGGTTGATGATCTGCAAGTAATTTGCGGGCTGAAACAAAATCTACGCTGCCATCAGGTAATAAATCAACGTGAGAGAATTTTACTCCATATGCTTTTAAACTACCTCTGCCATTACCGGCAATTCCGATAACTTGTTGCAAAGTGTCATAAGGCATACCGGTTAAGTACATTAATTCATCTCCTGGCAGTAAATTACCCGCCATAGCTGTAGCTAAAGTGTGAGTGCCAGAAACAAATTGTGAACGTACTAAAGCATCTTCCGTATGAAATATTTGAGCATAAATACGATCAAGTTTATCTCGTCCACTGTCATCGGAACCATAACCGGTACTGCCAATCAAATCCGATTCTGCTACTGCTTTATCTTTAAACGCCTGCAAAACTTTATTTTGATTAAAAAGAATGTTTTGCTCAATTTTTGCCAGCTGCGGCTCAATCTTTTTATCAATATCACTTACAATTTCTTGTAATTCTTTTGGCCAATTATTCATTTAACCATTCCTCAACTTTCTGTAAAATCTCTTGCACACAATTTGAATCAGCTAAAGGATCAAACCAGTAAACGGGTAACTGGTGGTGAAAATATGTCAGCTGTCTTTTAGCATATCTTCTTGAAGCTCTTTTTAAATTTTTAATACAATTTTCCAGATTATCCTGACCAGCAAAATAAGGAAAAAATTCTTTATAGCCAATAGCCTGTAAAATAGTATATTCTTGGTCACGATTTTGATAGACAAAACGGGCCTCGTCAAGTAAGCCCTCGTCCATCATTTGATCAACACGTTTATTAATCCTAGAGTAAATTTCTGGACGTGCAGAATTTAATCCAATAATAAAATACTGGTATCGCGGTTCAATTTTATCCTGTTGTTCTGAAAATTTATGTCCTGTACGATCAATTACCGTTAAAGCTCTTAAAACTCTACGTGAATTGTTTAACGGAATTTTTTGAGCAGCTACCGGATCGCGATTTTTTAGTTCTTGCCAAAGCGCCATCTTATCGTTTTTATTTAAATAATCCTGCCATTTATCTGATACAGCTGCATTTTCTTTATTCGGCTCACCTAATTGCAATTTATTAAGTAAAGCATTAACGTAAAAGCCAGTGCCACCGACCAACAAAGGCACTTTATTTTTCTGCACTATTTGCTCAATGGCTTTTTCTGCCTGGGTAACAAAATCAACTACTGAATAAGGTTTAAAAATTGTTTGAGTGTCGACCAAATAATGTGGTACTAATTTTCGTTCTGTAGGAGTTGCCTTAGCGGTTCCAATTGCGACCTCTCTGTAGACCTGCATGGAATCACCTGAAATTATTTCAGCATTAATTTTCTGAGCAAGCTCAATTGCCAAAGCAGTTTTACCAATAGCTGTCGGCCCGACGAGAGCTAAAACTTTTTGCATAATCACATTCTCATTCATGAATAACATAGAAAAAACACGTTTGATCAGTGCAACAAACATGTTTTTTATTTAATATTTAGATTTTTTGGTGCGTCCATCCCACTCATCAAAACCATTCTTCAACCATTTAATTGAAGAAAAATGCTTTTTTTGTAAAAATCTGGCAGCACGTAAAGTAACTGATAAAGAGTCGGAGTACAAATAAACAGGTAAATCTGCTCTCAATTCAGTATATTGGTATTTAAGCATTGTGTAAGGCAAGTTTCTGGCTCCATCAATATGTTTTCGTTTAAAAGGAGCTTTTTCACGTAAATCTACCACTTGCGCTTTACGCATTCCTTTATTAAATTCTTCGTTGGTTAAATCTCCATTACCCAAGCGTTTAGTTTGTATTTTATTCCATAGCCAAACTGCCACAAAAGCTAATATGATAACAATTAAAACTACGTCTAGAATAAGTAAAAAAGATGACATAAGTTGTATTTCTCCCACTAAAATTTTAAAAACTGCTGCACATAAACAATCTAATATTTATGCTTATCTTTATTGTGGCGCTCTTCATACTCATATTCACGTCGCAATATTAATTTAGCGACTAAATAATCATGCTGGTCAATTAAGTGTGAATGATTAATGTTGTCAAGTTCAAGTGCCATCAACTCAATATCCCAGATTCTTTTGCCTACATGAACAAAAATACCATATTTTTCAAGAAGTTGCTGCACATCATACAAAGTTTTCATTATAAATTGATTACCATGCCCATCCTGACAGTTGCTACACAATAAATAATTAGTAAACAAAGAGCGATAACTCGTTTTTTAACTGAGTATTGCCTTAACGTTTTTTCACCCAGGATTATTGCCACTAAAAATCCCATAGCGAATCCGCCAATGTGACCAGGTATATCAATATTAGGTGCAAACAAATCAATTACTATATTGATTAAAGCCAGCCAAAATGATTGTTTTCCAAGGTAAACCAATATAGGATTGGCCCGATTTTGCAAAGCAATTGCCGTCATAGCACCAAATAATCCAAATAAGGCCGTCGAAGCGCCAGCACTAATAGCATTATCATTGCCCCAGGCTAAGCTTAATAAGTTACCCCCTATACCAGAAAGAAGATATATTATTAAAAAGCGCCAATGACCAATAATGGTTTCCATGTACATTCCAAGATAATAGATCATAACCGCGTTAGAGACCAGATGCATAATTCCCATATGCAAAAATTGAGCCGTAAATAGACGCCACCACTGATTACCTATGACAACGGCATCATTTTTCATGGCTCCCATTTTCATTAAAACATAAATATTTTCTGAACCACCAATAGCCGTTTCAATTAAAAAGACTAGTAAAAGGACGGCCAATATACTGACGGTTATGTAACAACTTTTCAGGTTTTGTCGCTGATTCATTATAGCCTCAATTAATTCTTTAGAATGGATTCCGGAGTAATAATTGTTTGAATAGCTATATCGGTCGCTTCCACTTTCCAGGGAGCTGTCTTAAAAATCATCTTGGAATTAGCCAAAGCTACCGTTTTAGAATTAGGATGCTTTGACAAAAAGCGGTCATAATAACCTCCGCCAAACCCCAAACGTTGATGTGAATCCAAGGCAAAGGCTAGTCCAGGAACAATAATCAGATCTAAATCATTGTTGATTTGAGCATTCGGCTCATTTACTTCTTCAACACCAAACTTTGACTTGGTTAATTTCGTCATATAACTATAATAGATAAAATCTTGAGTACGTTCAGCATTATCATTTGCACGTGCTAAGTAAACGTCCTTACCTTGATCCCACAATTGAGCAATCAAACCTGAAGTGTCAACTTCATAACTCAAGGAGGAGGTTATGCCAATACTTTGACAATTACTAATGATCTCAGAGTTCATAATACTTTTAAGCAAAACCTGATCTTCAGCATCTTTTTCTGAAGTTTCAGCAAATTCGCTCAACTTTTCAATTTGTTGTTGTCTTATTTCTTTTTTTGTCATGATTCTTCCATATAAAAAATAGCAGGAGCATAGGCTCCTACTATATTAGTTTATTACTTAGTTTCACGATGAAGAGTAGTATGTCTTTCTACTGGGCAATACTTCTTCAAACTTAAACGTTCCGGATGCTTACGCTTGTTTTTCTTAGATAAGTAACTTCTATCGCCACATTCGGTGCATTCCAAAATGATGTTATCTGCCATTTCTTTCACCACCTACGCTTTTATTCTGACTGTATTATCTTAGCATTTTTCTATTATTATTACCAGTAATATTAACAAAATTCTATTTTTTATGTAATTTAAAGTAGTCCTGGACCATCGCTTTAGTCATTTGTAATGTATAAGACCCTTCCAATTTGGGATCCAGCCCGGGAAAAATCACAGCTGTAGCAATTTCAGGGTTATTTGACGGTGCATAACCAACAAAAGTAGCATTGACTAGTTCTGGTGGATTTTTCTGATTAGGATTATCAGGATCGTAATAAAATGTTTGGGCTGTTCCCGATTTTCCCGAAATAGATGGTTTTACTTTTTTCAGTTTATGAGCGGTACCCCAAGAATTTGTACCATGAACAACACGCCAGAAGCCTTGCCTGATGATGTTAAGCTCATCTTGAGTCCAAGGTATGCGTAATTGTACCTGCGGTTTTTTGTTATAGTCAATATAAACTTTTTTGCCATTATTTGCGGTTCTACCAACCGACTGCACCACATAAGGCTGCATGCGATAGCCCCCATTGGCTATCGTTGAAACATATTGTGCCATTTGGATAAGTGTATAAGCATCATAGTTACCATATGATAAGTCAAGTACAGAACCTGAAAGAACTAATCCCTGATCGTTGAAAGATCTACCTTGAATACCTGATATTTCCCCTGGTAAATCAATTCCAGTCTTTTGACCCAAACCAAACATATTAAAATTATGGCGCAAAGTTTCAAAGGCTGTTTGAGGCATAGTAATCTTTATTTTAGGAACATAAGACGCATTAACCCATTTCATTGCCAAATGCATCATGTAAATATTACTGGAAACTTCTAGGGCAGTTTCAGCGTCTAAAGCGCTAAAAGTACCAATTGGATATACTGACTTTTTGACCGGCGTACTAGGTAAATAAACAGGGGTATCAGGCATTACATTATTGGTAGGAGTAATTACTTTATTTATTAATCCGCCACTTACCATTGCGCCTTTAACTGCCGAACCCATGACAAACGATTGATTAATAACGCCTAGTGCATTATTGGTAGTTTTATTTTTCTTAGGGTCACGACTGATTCCCGCCATAGCCAAAATTGCGCCAGTTTTAGGATTCATAGCAATAGCATATGCACCATTTGAATAGTGAGCGGCACCTGACCCAATGGCAGAAGCATAGATTTTTTCTAATGAACTTTGAACCTGTTTTTGATATTGAGCATCAAGGGTCAAAACTAAACTTGCCCCAGCCTGCCCGGAATAAACCGCTTTTGACTGTTCAATATCTCCTGAATTCTTAGTCCAAACTTTGCTGGTTGATTTAGTTCCTTTGAGCAGGGGTTCATATTTTTCTTCCAAATACGATGTGCCTACCCGATCATTGCGCGAATAACCATTTGTTAAGTAATATTGTAAGTTATCACTAGGCAAGCCGGCTTTTTCTGTTGATACAGAACCAATAATACTGCGAATAGACGAACCATTAGGATAAGATCTTTGCCAGTCAGTTCCAATACCCACACCAGGAAGCTCTGAAAGGTGCTCACCCACCTCAGCAATTTCTTTATCTGTTAAATGATTATTTTTAATATAGATTGTAGAAAGAGTATAAGCACCAGAAATTTTATTATAAATTAATGCCGCTGTTTTCTCACGTGCATTCAGCTTAATGTGTTCTGCACTAACCTGTTCTTGGATTTTTTGATTAATTAAATTGTCATCCTGAGTAGCTCTGACAGCTTTAGGAACTTTGGCAGATTCTTTTGCACTATTTTCCTTATTTGCCAAATAATAATCAATTACTTGTTGTTCAGTCGGCTGCTCATCCTTGATAGAAATATAATGACTAAGAGAGTTGGAAATTGCATAGATATCCTCAGTTGTAGTTGAAACGCTTTTGGTATACGTAATGGCATTTTTAGCCTTATTTCCTACCAGTACACGGCCTTTATTGTCATACATAACACCGCGGGGAACTTGACTGGAAACTATAGCTGAATTAGATTTTTGTACTTCAGCTTTAAAGCGTGAGCCATAACCTATTTGTAAATAAGCCAGCTGTCCAATCAAAGCCGCAAAAAGAACAAAAATGATACCCAAAATTATCTTCATTCTGATTGGAGTAGAAGCTTGTTTTTTGGCATTATTATTTTTAGTTTTCAGTTTTTTCTTGAAAAAATTCACTTAGCCTCAACCTCACTAAACTAGTGTAATTTTAACAAAAACTAGAGTACAAATCTATTGAGATGGTAACGTTTTGGAAAAACTTTAAGATAGAATACTTATTGACCAGAAAAGCCAAAACTGCACACAAATACTTTTTCGAAAAATCTTCAGTATTTTTTCTAAATGTAATAAAATAAAAGTGGGATAAAATATAGAAAGAAGATCAAACTATGACACTTAAATATCTTATTGGAGTTGATGCTGGAGGAACGCACACTACAGCAATAGCTTATGACTTAAAGGGGCAAAAACTGGCAGAGGCTCAAGCCGGTCCTGGACAAGTAAATACAGACTATAATAATGCCATTACTAACATCACAAAAGCAATCAACGAATTAGTTGATGAAATTGATGGAGATTGTCAACGGATTCTCTGTGGAATGGCTGGTTTATCAGTTATCGGTCACGCGCCAGAAGTAGCCGCTGAAATCTCTGCCAAGGTTGATAACCTGCCAACCAGAGCAGTTACCGACTCTCTCCTGGCTCTTTATAATGGCCTTGAAGGAGAAGATGGTGGTCTGGTTATTGCTGGTACTGGTTCCGTTTTCAATGGCTTACAGCATGGCAGCATTATCACCACTGGTGGCTATGGTTCCATTTTAGGTGATGAAGGCTCAGGTTATGCTATCTCTCTAAGTGCTTTAAAATCTGCTTTACTTAGTTGGGATAAACGAGAAGACAACGAATTAATTGGCATGTTTAATAAACTGTTTAAAGTCGATAATTTAAATGATGCTACTGCCAAGTTTTATAAAACCAGCAATTCTGATTTTGCCTCAATGGCTGTGAGCGTGGCACAATTAGCTGATAAAGGTGATCCTTTTGCTTCAGCTGTAATAAAGGAGCAGGCTGAATTGCTTGCAAGAGATATTACAATCGGAATGGACCGGTATGAAGAGCCTAAGCCAATGAAAATTGCGCTGACTGGTTCTGTACTAGCCAATAACCAAATGTTGCGTAACTTCTTAGAAGACAAAGTTCATGAAAAATATCCACAAGCCCAATTTTCAATTTCTAACGGTGAAAATGCTCGTGGTGTTATCTTTGATAAAAGCAAGGACTACCGCTACTTTACTAGTCATTAAATTTAAAAATAAAAAAGACCGGACGGTTACCGCTTCTCTTGTGGAAGGCTAACTGTTCTGGTCTTTTTGTTTTTATAAGCCTTAGCTAAAATAACTCTGTCAAACTAGTTATTTTTCTTCAACTTTATTGATTACTACATCAAATTTGCCACCAGGTGTTGAAATAGTTACTGTTTCACCTTTTTTCTTACCCAAAATTGCTTGTGCAATCGGTGAATCATTAGAAATCTTACCATTCATTGGATCTGATTCGTCACTACCAACAATTGTATATGTCTCCGGTTCATCTTCACCAACTTCAGTATAGGTAACAGTTTTACCTACAGCAACTTCATCAGGATCACTGGCATTAGCATCTACAACATGAGCGTACTTAAGCATGTCTTCAACAACGCTAATGCGGTCTTCAAGATGGCTTTGCTCGTCTTTGGCTGCATCATATTCCGAGTTTTCGGATAAATCGCCATAAGAACGGGCAACCTTGATTCTTTCAATTACTTCTGGCCGCTTTACTACTTTTAAATTTTTTAATTCTGCTTCAAGTTTTTCTTTACCTTCAGCAGTCATCGGATATGATTTTTCAGGCATAAAACTTTCTACTCCTTAAAGTTAAAATTCTTTTTGCACTGGTCTATGATATTCACTTAAACGTTTAATGTCAATAATTAACGTATTTCTACTTTAAGTTGTTTTTCGAGACTAGCATCAATAGAATTCATTGCTTTATTAACGATTTCATCAGTTAATGTGTCATTTTCATTGAGAAATGTTAAACGATAAGCAAAGCTCTTTTTATCTTCAGCAATGTGAGAACCGCGATAGACATCAATAATACGGAGGTTATAGAGATATTTTCCACCATTTGCTTTAATAACATCCTCAACAGCTTGATTGGTTACTTCTTTATCTACTAAAATTGACAGATCGCGTTCAACTGCAGGAAACTTAGGAGCGCTTTGAGCTGTAGTCTGCGGATTAAGAATTAACGGAATAATCTCATCAAGATTCAATTCGTAGCCGTAAATTTCGCTATCTTTCATTGCCTTATTAGATTGGGTCACTGGACGATCCAGCATACCAATCATGCCCACATATTTGTTTTTAATGTAAATGCCGGCTGTTCTAGTAGGATGCATGTACATGATTACTTCAGCCCGGTATTCAACATCATTCAAATTAATTCCCAGAGCTAAGAACAGATTAGTCAATTGACCTTTAACATAAAAGAAATCAATTTTTTCATTATCATTCTGCCAGTTTTCAAAATAAACGTTACCGCTATACAGTGCAGCTAAATGTTCATGCTCATTATATTTGTTATTTTCAAAATCATAGACACGTCCTTGTTCAAAAATTGCTAACTGATTTTGCTTACGTGCCATATTGTAGCTCGCAGCATCGACCAAACCCGTCATTAAGTTTTGTCTTAAAGTTGAACGATTGGAATTTAAAGGCATTTGGACTTCAACGGGCTTTTTAGGTTCCTTGGAAAAGCCAATTGCTTTTTCAAGCGAGGTTAATGAATAGGAAATAGCTTCAATTAAGCCTTGACCTTGAACTACATTTTTAATACGTCTAATAGTTTCTTCTTTTTTAGAATAGCCGCCATGTGTTTCTGCTAGGACCGGTTGGGTAGACTTAATATTATCATAGCCGTATAAACGTCCTACTTCCTCAACCAGATCAGCTGGAATAGCAATATCCCAGCGCCTTGCGGGTACGTCGACAACTAAATTGTCACCGTTAATTTCAATTTTAAAATTCAAGCGGGCAAAAATGGCAGCAATTTCTGCAGAGGAGATCTCAGTACCCAACACTTTATTGATATAGGAGATTGTTGTAGTAATTTTTGTTGGTTGACGTTTTTCAGAACTGCCTGTAATGACGCCTTCATTAATTGTTCCAGAAGCATCATTGCGTAAAAGAAGCGCAGCCATATCTAACGCCCTGGTAGTGGCATCCCAATTAACGCCTTTTTCATAACGACTAGAGGCTTCTGTTCTATTGGCATGGCGCAGAGCGGCTTTCCTAATTAAAGTAGGATCAAAAATAGCAGATTCTAACAATACATCTGTAGTGTCTGGTTCAATTTCTGAATTAAGACCTCCCATTACACCTGCCATCATTACCACATCTTCACCATTGGTGATGACAATGTCGTTAGGATCAAGATCAACTTCTTTGTTATTTAACAAAGTTAGTTTTTCATCTTTGTTAGCTTTTCTAACTACTAGTTTGTTTGTTTTAAAAGCGCGCGCATCATAACTATGCATCGGTTGACCGGTTAAAAGCATAATATAGTTGGTCACATCAACCACATTGTTAATAGGTCTTATTCCCGCATTCCAAAGTCGTCTTTGGAGCCATAGAGGGCTGTCAGCAATTTTGACATTACTAATTTTGCGCAAGTAAAATTTGGGTGCAAGCTGGGAATCAACATCGACAGTAAAATCGTTGGTCCAATTTGGGCCATCTTCTTTAACAACTACGTCTTCAACTTTAACCGGTACATCAGTGATGGCGCCAACTTCATACGCCGAGCCTTCCATTGACAATGTGTCCGCACGGTTAGGAGTAATGTCAAAGTCAAAAATATAGTCATCCATTCCCAGTAGTTCAAAAGCTGAATCTCCGGGTTTTATTTCTGCATCCTGAGGAAAAACATAGATACCATCCGTGTACTTTTCTGGTACCAAATTATCTGGAAAACCTATTTCTTGTAAGCCACAAATCATACCGTTTGATTCATTGCCCCGCAATTTAGTTTTCTTGATTTTAACATTATCGGCAATTCTAGCTCCCGGTAAAGCTACCACAACGTCTTCTCCGGCAGCAACATTAGGAGCTCCGCAAACAATTTGGTATGGTTCTGCTTCTCCTACATCAACGTGAGTTAAATTTAAGTGCGTACCAGAAATTGGTTTGCAGTCAATAATATGACCCACTACCAACTTCTTCATACCATCTTCAGGGTGTTTAACTTCTGCTACTTCAACACCTGTCCGAGTTATTTTTTCAGCCAAATCATTAGGATCCTGGTCCAACTTAATAAAATCCTTTAGCCAATTGTATGAAACTAGCATTATCTTTCCTCCCTACTGAACTGTTCCAAGAAGCGGACATCATTTGTGTAAAAATCACGAATGTCATCAATACCATATTTAAGAATAGCGAAACGATCCAATCCTACACCAAAAGCAAAACCGCCATATACATTGGAATCAATTCCAGCATTTTCTATCACATTAGGGTGAACCATTCCGGCACCTAAAACTTCAATCCAACCTGTATATTTACAAATTGAACAGCCTTTGCCATTGCAATTGAAGCAGGAAACGTCCATTTCTACAGAAGGTTCAGTAAAAGGAAAGTAACTAGGACGAAGGCGGGTTTCGCGATCTTGACCAAAAACATGCTTGGCCATTAGTTCTAGAGTTCCCTTTAAGTCCCCCATCGTAATGTTCTTATCAACTACTAAGCCTTCCATCTGCATAAACTGATGGGAGTGAGTGGCATCATCATCATCGCGACGATACACTTTACCGGGCCCCACCATTTTTAAAGGACCTTTAGCAAAATCATGTTTTTCCAGAACTCGTGCCTGATCACCTGAAGTTTGTGAACGCAATAAGTTATCAGAATCAATGTAGAAAGTTTCCTGCATGTCCCTTGCTGGATGGTCTTTAGGCAAGTTCATCATTTCAAAGCAGTAGTGGTCAGTTTCAATTTCTGGTCCCTGCACAACTTCATAACCCATACCAATAAAGTATTTTTCCAGGTCATCCAAAATAATATTAATTGGGTGCTTAGTACCAAGGTGCATTTCCCGTCCGGGTAAGGTAACGTCTATTTTTTCTTTGTTTAACTGCTCTTCAACTAATGCCTCTACTATCTCTGTTTTGGCGTCATCCAGCTTGCTGTTAAAAAGATCACGTAATTTATTAACACGTTGTCCTACTTCACGTCTATCACTGGGATCAATATCTTTCATTGAATGGAGGATTTCAGTTAATTCACTTTTGCGACCAGTTAATTTAACGCGAACATCATTTAACATTTCCTCGTTCTTAGCCTTATCGATCTCTACCAGACCTTTTTCACGCAGCTCTTTTAACCTGTCAAACAAGTCCATAAAAATTTTCCTTTCAAATCAAACAAAAAAGCTTCATCCCAAAAGGGACGAAGCTTCGCGGTACCACCCTAGTTTGGACAACAAAAATGTCCACACTTTCAATTTCGCTAACGGTGAATACCGGAATGGATTAGATTCTACTAGTAAGATGAAATTCACAGTTCCGTTTAAACTTTTCTTTCAGCTCAATAAAAAAGTTTCTCTGACTAAATGATTGCTGCTACTAGTCTTACTCTTTGTAATTAGTTAATAGAATATAACTTTTTTGAAAAACATGCAAGCGAATATGCGAAATTAAACCCATTTATCAGCCCAACCATGAATCTGATCGAAAACGGGTTTTAATTCAGCCCCTTTTTTGGTCAGACTATAAGAGATAATCTTTGTTTTGCTATCAACGGAGCGATTAACAATATTTTCCTTTTCCAGCTCCTTCAGTCTTTCAACCAAAACACGATCAGAGCAAGGCAATACACATTGAGCCAAGTCTTTAAAGCGCATATAATCACCAGCACATAAAGAACTAATGATTAGTCCATTCCACTTTTTGCCAATAATTTTGAATGCGTTAATAAAATGTTCGCAGTATTCGTAATTAGGAGCACCACAATCCGCACAGCGTTTGTCCTTAATACCTTGAGTCATGATATCGTCCTCCCACAAGAAAGCTTAACTTTGTCTTTTATTATATTAAATATACTTACTAAAAACAAGTGTTAGCAGTTAAGCAAAATAATAGATTATAATACCCGCAGCTACGGCTGCATTTAAAGATTCAGCTTTGCCCTTAATAGGAATATATAACTTTTCATCACTCATTTCAGCTATTTCTGAAGTAACACCATGAGCTTCGTTGCCAATAACCAAACCTAATTGGGGCACCTTATTAAACTGAGACAATTGCTTAGCATTTTTATCCAGCATACTAGAATATACAGGTATCGAATTATCTTGCATTTCTTTAATAACCTCTGTTAGATCCTGCATAATTAATTTAACATGAAACTGGCTGCCTTGCATTGCCCTTTGAGTTTTAGGATTGTAGATATCAACACTTGCAGGAGAAAAAACAACACCATCAAAGCCAGCAGCATCTGCCGTCCTGATAATGGTACCTACATTACCAGGATCAGCCAAATGGTCTAAAAGAACCCACTTGCCAAAATTAACCTGATAGTCATGAGGTTGGGCAATTTTTAAGACCATAAAAATATCCTGCGAATTTTTAGTACTAGAAAGGTGATGAGCAATAGCCGAATTTATGATAAAAGTTTTCTTACTGGTTATTACCTCAGGAAAATTTTCTTTAATTTTAGTGATTGCCTCAGCACTTCCTAGCAGATAAAGGTATTTTTCTCCTGCTTTGAGTGCTTCTTCAATTAGGTGAAAACCTTCAATTAAGTATAAATTGTTTTTCTGGCGATACTTTTTTTGTTTTAATTTAGATAAATCTTTTATTAAATTATTGTTTACCGAACTTATTTGTTCTAGCATCTGGAAATCTTCTTTCGTTTTTATCAATATATTTTTTAATTTGAAGCTGCTAAAATGTTAAAATCAAGGAAGCAGTATAGGAAGGATTATTATGGGATTTTTTAACAAACATAAAATTAAAAGAGAAAGCAATCCGACCAATGAAGCAAGAGAAACCTGGCAATTAACTATCTCAGGAATCGTTCAAGGAGTTGGCTTTCGCTGGAGCGTTTTAAACCTTGCTAAAAAGATGGGATTAGATGGAAACGTGCGCAATAACAGCGATGAAACAGTCACAATTACTTTACAAGCTGAACTGGACAGAGTCAATCAGTTTTGCTCTGAATTACCCAAAAATATTTCGCAATTTGCCCGAATTTCAACTATCAAGAAAGAAAAACTGATAAAAGTAGGCAAAATAACTGGTTTTCATGTATTATATTAGTTATTGGCAAAAAAATAATAATTGGGTGAGTTGAATGAAAAAATTTCGTAAATATATCGGATTAATTGCTATTTGTTTGGCAGTCATGCTAATTGTCACTGCTTGTGCACAGAGTGGCGGAGCTAATAAGCCACCGACGGGCTTTATATATGGGTCAATTTATAAGTTTATCGGCAAGCCTATGCAAAATATCATGCTCTACTTTTCCAATATCATAGGTGGAGCAAATGGAGCTGGCTGGGCTATTATCTTGATGACCCTTGTAGTTAGAATGATTCTTTTGCCTCTAATGCTTAATCAACAAAAGAAATCAACTACACAACAAGAGAAAATGTCTCGTTTACAACCGCAGATGAAATTAATTCAGGATACTATGAAACGTAAGGATCTGAATCAGGATCAACAAATGACCTTGGCAGGTTGGCAGCGAGAACTCTACTCTAAAAACCATTTATCTCTGACAGGTGGGATGGGTTGTTTGCCACTGATTATCCAGTTCCCTATTATGATTGGTATTTATGATGCTGTAATGTATTCCAAGAGCTTGGCTAGTTCGTCATTTTTCGGTATCTCCTTAAGTAGCAGATCAATTTCAGTCACGATTTTTGCTACCATTTTTGCTTTTGCACAAGGATATCTTTCATTGGTGGGAATTCCCCAAGAACAAAAGAAGCAGATGCAGTCAATGATGCTCATGAACCCTATTATGACACTCTTTATCTGTCTTTCCGTTTCAGGTTCCGTTGCTCTCTATTGGGCTGCCGGCAACTTTTTCTCTATTATTCAGCAATTGCTGGTAACATATATCATCACGCCAAAAGTTAAAAAAGAAGTAGATGAAGAATTAAAGCGGGAACCTATTACTGAAGTAGTGACTAAAGAAAAAGTTAATGAATTGCTTAATTCACAAGTAAGTTCTCCAGTGCAAACTGAAGAAACCAAAGAATTGCATGAATCCTTACGTAATCGTAACAAAGGTAAGCAACAAAAACGACCTTAACTGATAAATAGCAAAAAAGACCTGTAGATGTCATGGTATGTTTGTAACTCGACAAGCATTATAACAGACTTACAGGTCTTTTTTATTTATTTTATTTTTTACTTTTTTCCGCTTCTTCGCGCTGGCGCAGCCTTTCAGCCTGAGATTTCGAAAGAGCCGGGAAGTCCATCATAAACTGACTACCCTGTCCCTCAACAGAATCGACGCTAATTTTACCATGATAACTAGTAACTAATTTTTGAGCAATTGATAAACCTAAGCCATTACCGCCTTTTTCTCTGGTTCTAGCTTTATCCACTCTATAAAAGCGGTTAAAGATTTTACTTTGTTCTTTTTTGGAAATTCCTTCGCCATAGTCTTGCACTATAATATGAACTTCATCCTGTGACAAGCCAGCCGACACATTCATTTCTTTACGATCCGTAGAATATTTAACACCGTTGTCAATTAATATGACAAGGAGTTGTTCCAAGTGCCCCTGGTAAATCTGAATTTCTGTATCTTGAGGCAGATCATCCATATCTAACCTGATAGTAAAGTCCTTGTGTACCAAAGACATATCACCAACCACTCGTTTTAACACCTCTGAAACCTTGGTAACTGCGTTAGGATACTGAACATTAATCTGCTCCGCACGAGTTAAATCCAGCATTTCCTGGATAAGATGCTGCATTCTTTTGGCTTCCTGCAGAGAAGCGTCGATAGATTCTGCTAAAATTTGGGGATCATCTTTACCCCAACGCTTCAGCATATTTAGATGTCCTTCAATAACAGCAACAGGTGTGCGTAATTCGTGAGAAACATCTCCCACAAACTCTTTTTGTTGATCAATATAGCGTTGCATACGATCAAGCATCTGGTTGAATGAAACCGCCAGTTCCTGCAATTCATCATGACGGTGAAAATCCCTGATCCTGGCAGTACTATTAGGATCATCATTTACTTCCAAAGCAACATGAGACATTTCCTTAATGGGCTTGACAATATCGCGCACTATTATATAAGCAACTAAAGTGAACAATATAACAGCTATCAACGAAATACGTACCATCCACTTTAACAAGTCCTTCATCAGACCGTTATAGTATGACATTTTATTTTCAACAATAATATAGCCTGTAACTTTACCGGATTTAGCTGATCTCACTTTTTGATAAGTTAGTAGTTCCTGTTTGCGACTTTTAGTGACACGTGACATTTTATAATCATCCCGAAACTTTTTAAAAGTCGGGATTTTACCGCCATTATCAAAAACATCTTCTCCGTGTAAATTATAAACTACTACATTTAAATCAGGATTAGTTAATGAAGATAATAGGTCATCATTGAAAGCTCTATTGCCCTGTTGGTCAGATCTAATTGGCGGATTACCTCTCATTACTTCTCTAGCTGACGGTGTGAGGGCAAAAGAAACATTAGCAATCTGCAATTCAGTTGGAATCCGAGTCAAACTACTATTAAGTTTAGATATCATTTCATTTGAGGTCTGCTTTTGCTGAACCATGGATTGCTGGCCCACAAATGAATATATTATTACAGAAAATACAACAAAAGAGACCATAATTGTCAAAGCCACGACAGTTACCCATCTCACAACAAGAGATGAGTGTTTGGTCTCCTTTTTATTTTTATTCCTTTTCATCGTCCTCATCTCTTACCATGTATCCAGTTCCCCGAACTGTTTTGATATATGATTGCTTACCGGGAACGTCAATTTTATTGCGCAAATAACGCACATAAACTTCTACCACATTAGTTTCAATGTTTGAACCGGGACCCCAAATCTTAGCGAGCAGTTGGTCACGGCTGACAACATTATTCTTATTCTTAATCAAAGTCATTAACAAGTTATATTCACGCTTAGTCAGATCAACTGCTTTGCCATCACCACGGCGAACAATTCTATTTGCGGTCTCAATTGTAAGATCTTTAAACTTTACAACCTTTTTCTCTATTGAATCGTCCGAAGCATCTTTTTCGATTTTTACTCGGCGTAAAACTGCACGCAGACGAGCTAAAAGCTCTTCAATCGCAAATGGCTTAACAATATAATCATCAGCGCCATGATCAAGACCCGAAACGCGATCAATGACGGAATCACGGGCGGTCATCATTATGATAGAAGTACTTTTGACTTGACGCACTCTGCGAGCTATTTCCAAGCCATTCAGGTCAGGCAGCATCAAGTCTAACAAAATCGCATCAAAGTCTTCTTTTAACGCTAAGTCCAAAGCTTTGCGTCCATTGCCTTCAACAACTGTGTCATACTTTTCGTGTTTTAGTTCCAATTCAACGAAACGTGCCAAATTTTTTTCATCTTCAACAATTAAGATTCTTGCCATTTTTATTCATCCTTTTTAAAATTTAATTTTGATTAATTTAATTTATATTGTTATTAACAAGTAAAGCATACTTTAAAAGTGCGTTTAAAACAAGATTAAAAACCAGCATTTTGCTAATACTGATTTTTTAACTAATTTAATTATCATTATTTCCGTTATGAATCTTTTCATTATTTTCTTTAAAAAGATCTTTTAATTTAGCAAAAGCAGGATTGATTTGATCATCTTTCTTTTTATTAAAATCTTTTTCCGAAATGACTCTCCAACCTTTTCCTTCAGGATAAA
Source organism: Lactobacillus sp. ESL0259 (assembly GCF_003693045.1). Taxonomy (NCBI): domain Bacteria; kingdom Bacillati; phylum Bacillota; class Bacilli; order Lactobacillales; family Lactobacillaceae; genus Lactobacillus; species Lactobacillus sp. ESL0259. The sequence goes on from NZ_REHP01000007.1 coordinate 65,583, forward strand.
TGCCCTGTTCTTGCTCAATGGTAGTTAAAATTGTTGTTGGGATATTTAGTAAAATGTTATCCTCAATTGCTTTTTGCAGATCAATAACTTCGTGCTCGACTTTGACAATCGGAATATCACTCTCATCAATCTCTTCTTTAGCTATCTCAACATCTGTATAATTTTCACTAAAATGAAAATCTTCTTTAAACTTAACAGGATCTAAGCTGCGACTGGATGGTACTATAAGATCTGCTTGTACCTGAAAATTGCCAGTGACAAATGGTTGATTATAAAATAAATCTCCTGTCACTAAAACTCTATCAACTTGATAGACTAAACCATGACTTCGCTTAATGAAATCATCTGCTACCTGCAAATCACATTCAATATGAGTTACAGGTTCCTTACTATATTTGATCTGCGAATAATTCAGTTTTAACATTTAGACCTCCAATGGACGACGGCCAAAGTTTTGATCCACTTGCAGCAGTTGTTCAAAAAAGCGGTCAACTCGAAGTTGCAACCTCATTGAGCCACTTTGAGTATTTTTTTGATCAACTTTAGAAATGATATCTGCAGGGGTTTCTTTTCTAATCCGTTTAAGATATTTCCTACCTACTTTACTGTATCCCAATAGCAAAAGTGATTCATGATTAAAACTGTCAATCATATCCTCTTGGGTCACATTCATCAAAGTATATAAACTTAGTCGACGCAAGCGTGAATACGTATACCGTTTCGATTTTACTCTACGTAAAAACTCAGTAAACGTTTGTGCAGTATGTATCTCCTGCTTCATTTTATATTCCAGGCCTTCACTCATCTGATATATATTCTGCAATTCTGAAATTGAAGAGGATTCTAACCTGTATTTTAAAAATGGAAACAGCAGATTCCAATTGGGATAATTTTTTTGTTTAAAAAGTAATTTTACTTCTTTTTTAGGCATCCATTCTTCTAATGTAGAACTAACTTCATTATGCAAAATCATATTGCGAATTGCACTTGCGCTTTGAACTACCTTATTACTTTGTAAAACATCGTCATGACCTGCTCCGATGCGGTTAATTGGATGTAAAACTAGAGGAGTACCTAAATTATGGTTGGCTACTGCATAAGCTAAAGCCAAAATCGCATTAGGTTCACTAACTTCATGACCAACTTCACGTGCTACCATCTGATTATATTGAGTTGAATAAGTCTGACTGTAATCATTAAAGTCCATGTGACTTTGAGGAATTTCCGCAATTTTACTACCCAAATAAGCATAATTTTGGGTAGCATCTTCAACTCCAAAAATTAAATCAGTAACGCCCACTTTTACCAATTGGTCGATGCTGCCGAGTGCAAATAAATCTGCAGGCTCAACTGAAGTGGAAAATGGCAGTTCAAATACCAAGTCAGCGCCACTAGCAAGTGCTGTCTGGGCGCGAGTCCACTTATCCATTATTGCCATTTCGCCGCGTTGAACGTAATTTCCAGACATGACGACAATGATCGGGTCTTTGCTTCCAGCTATATAACGAGCCTGATTCATTAAGAATTCATGACCACTGTGAAAGGGATTATATTCTGCAATGATCCCAACTACACTCATGGTTAGCTAATCTTCCTTTAATTCTAATTTTTTACCATTGACCCATAATTTTTCAACATTATAAAAATCACGAGCATCTTCAGTAAAAACATTTACGACAACATCGCCCAAGTCAAGTAAAAGCCAGTTGGATTCACTCGTACCTTCAACACGGTAATCATAATAATTATGTTTGTGAGCTTCGTCAATAATTGCATTGGCTATTGCGTGCAACTGTCTGTTTGAGCCCGCACTAGTAACTACGTAATAATCTGCTAAAATACTATGTCCTTGCATATCGTAAGCTACTGTATCTTCTCCATGACGGTCGCTAATTGCTTTTAAAGTAAAAGTCAATAATTCTTTGCTAGTCATTTTTCTCCTTATTCATTAATACCCCAAACGTTATATGCGTCTAAAGTACGGGGATAGATTTTATTCCTTTTGTCAATTAAAAATTTAAGAGTGTGTGCTAACTGGTAGCCAACTCCCTGGTTAATATTAGCATAAGTTATTTTACGCGCTTCTTCAACACCTGGAAATGATCTGCCTGGTTCAATATAATCAGCCATGAACACAATTTTATCTAAAGTTGTCATTTCAACGTCAGCAGTAGTATGTTTGCGGACTGCAGTTAGTATTTCCGGATCATTAATCTTTAAATCTCTTTGGATAAAATAGGTACCAACAATACCGTGCCAAATGCTCCGATTCCAATTTAACAGGTCCTGATCGAAGCCTTGTGTTTTAATCACTTCACGATATTCATCAACTGCAACTTGTTTAGCATAATCATGAATAAACCCGGCTAAAGCTGCCTTATCTACATCATAGTGGTTAAGCTCGGCCAATTTACGTGCAGTTTTACTGACTCCTATACAGTGTTCAAAGCGGTCAGCAGTCATATTGCTCTTTTCCTTAGCAATAATTTCAGAACTTGATAAAGAAGAATATGTTTTCTTAAATACTAAATCAGTCATGATATAAACCCTTTTTATGAATATAATTTCTAACTGTATCAGGTACCAGATATCTGATTGAACCTCCAATTGCAATCGTTTGTCTAATCAAAGTCGAACTAATATCTATAGCTGGAGAATCAACCCAAATCATCGGCAATTTTGCTTTCTGAGGATAACCAGCCCTTTGAACACCCACTAAGGTTGCTAATTGAGCCAACTTTGTCGGTTCCTTCCATTCACCTAAATTATTGACTTGGTCACTACCCATGATCAAGTAATAATGGTTTTCAGGCTGAGTTTCACGTAAATATCTTAATGTGTCTACAGTATAAGATACTCCTCCACGATATAATTCAAACAGTTTTACCTGAAAACGGGGATTGTCTTGAGTACCTAACTCCAACATATTTGCCCTATCTTGAGCAGAAACACTGGGTTCATTTTTTAGCGGGGGCACATTAGTAGGAATAAACCAAATTTCATCTAAGTGTAATTTAGTCAATACCTGTTCAGCCACTATCAAATGGCCGATATGAATAGGATTAAAAGTGCCACCAAAAATTCCGATCTGGCGACCCTTTTTAGGTGTCAATTTTTCTTCCGCTACAGCCACAGTAGGTGTTTTTTGATAATTTTTTGCAATAGCAATCATTATATCCTCTAAATTAAAGCTCGTCTAATACCCAGTCCGATTTTACCAGGTGTATAAATTTTAACTAAACAATCTGCAGGAACTGTAATAAAACCAATTCCGCCAAAAAGCAAGTCGCTTTTACTACCAGTATGATATTCCTGACCCTTTAAAAGAGGCAGCTTATCACTTTTGGCAGGTGGACTAAGTAATTCACCAATATGCTTTTCGTAAAAGCTGTCCGCGTTTTCGGTTTTAGTTCTGTGAATATACAATCCGCGTGCTGCATAAACTGTAAAACTTTCTTTTTTTCCTTTTAAATAGTCAACTCTGCCCAGACCAGCCAAAAATAAACTGTTTCCCGGACTAAGCTGAAAAGTAACCGGCTTAAGCTGTTTTTGAGGCGATATTAACTCCAGTTCCTGGGTGTTTAAGTGCGTGGCCAACTGATTCTTAGTCAAAATACCTGGTGTATCAACTAAAAAGTGACCATTCGTTAGCGGAATTTCAATCTTATCAAGCGTGGTCCCGGGAAAACGTGAAGTAGTAATCAAATTTTGAATATCACCCATTTGCTCAATAATAGCATTAAGAAGAGTTGACTTTCCAACATTAGTCGTTCCGACAAAGTAGACATCTTGATCTCGGGAATTATGATCCAGGTAACTTATTAATTCCGGCAAGTTCTTTTTATTTTTAGCACTGACCAAAAAGATTTTTTTAGGGTATAATCCCATTCTATTAGCCTCTTGCCTCATCCAATCTTTAATTTTGCTTTGACGAGAATTCTGGGGAAAGAGATCAAATTTATTGCCCACTAAAATAAAATCATTATTACCTATAAAGCGCTTGAGAGCCGAAAGCAAAGAGTTAGTAAAATCAAACAGATCTACCACATTAACGACCAAAGCTTTTTTTTCTGCTAACGAATTCAATAACTTTAAAAAGTCATCATTGTCCGCTTTGACTGGCATAATCTCATTATAATGACGCAAACGAAAGCAACGTTGACAATAAACGTCATTATCCTCATCTTTGCTTTCTCTTGCCTGCTTTAAACGTGCAGCCGGAAGATAACCGGCTTCTTCTACATTATCAGATTGAAGAACAGCACCACAACCAATACATATAATTTGGTCATCCATTTTTGATAGTCTCCTTAAATTTAACGGGATGTGACAAGCCCAAAAGGAAAAAAATAATTTTTTCAAAAAAACGATTAATTCGGGTATTCCATTTATCAGTTTCAATAAGAGGTTTTACTAACACCGATTCTACCCCAGCTAGATTTCCTGCCTGAATATCAGTAATTAACTGATCACCTACCATCATGACTTGTTCTTTTCTTAAACCCATACTTTTCCTTTTTCGGGTGATCGCAAAAGGCAGTGGTTTTTTGGATTTGGCAACAAAGTCTATATGATAAGGATTCAATACTTTACCCACTCTTTCAGCATTGTTATTAGAAATTACAACAAGCTTAATTTTAGCATGCTCTAACTTCTTATTGAAACTATTCATTTTTTCTGCAGTTTCAAACTCGTTCCAAGCCAAAAGAGTATTATCTAAATCTGAAAAAACAGCTTTGATGCCCATTTTATGCAGCTCAGCAGTATTTAAATGATAAATTGTATCAATCGTATAGCGAGGTCTGAATAACATGCAAAATTCCCTTCATCATATCCATTGCACTAGTTTAATATACCAAATTATCAGCTGCAAGTGCTAAATTTTGACATAAAAAAACAGCGCCATAAGCGCTATTTTGGTTAATTTAAAGCCTTCTTAGCAGTTTCTGCTAATTTTGCAAAGGTCTTTGAATCGTTATAAGCAATATCAGCTAACATCTTACGGTTAATATCAACACCAGCTAATTTCAAGCCGTGCATTAACTTAGAATATGAAATATCATTTTGTCTTGCTGCAGCATTGATTCTGGCAATCCATAACTTTCTGAAGTCGCTCTTACGTCTTCTTCTGTCACGAAATGCATATCTGTAAGATACAAATAACTGTGTACTTGCAGCCTTAAATTGCATATGCTTTGCGCCACGGTAACCCTTGGCAAGCTTCATAATCTTTTTACGACGTTTACGTGTAACTGTTCCACCCTTAACTCTTGGCATCTAAAATTCCTCCTAAATATCGTTTGATTGATGTAATTAACGCATTTGAGAGAGCATCTGTTTGATGCGCTTCAAGTCGCTGCGTGAAACCATTGCAGCCTTTCTCAAATGACGACGTTGTTTCTTAGTCTTGCCGTGGAAACGGTGGCCGGTAAAAGCGTGATGACGCTTTAATTGACCAGAAGCAGTTCTCTTAAAACGCTTAGCAGAAGCGCGGTGGGTTTTCATTTTTGGCATTTTCTAATTCCTCCAAATTAACTAATTATTTTTGTCACTCTTCGGAGCGAGCATTAAGAACATTGAACGGCCTTCCATCTTAGGTTTGCTAACTACAGTAGCAATATCGGATGTAGCTTCAGCCATTTTTTCCAATACTTCACGACCTAGTTCTTTATGAGTGATTGCTCGACCTCTGAACCTGATCGAAACGCGTACTTTAGCACCTTCTTTAGTGATAAATTTACGCGCATGTTTTAACTTAGTGTTAAAATCGTTACCCTCAATCGTTGGACTTAAACGGATTTCTTTGACACTGACCGTTTTAGACTTTTTACGGGACTCTTTAACCTTCTTTTGTTGCTGGAAACGGTACTTACCATAGTCCATGATACGAGCAACAGGTGGCTTGGCATTAGGCGAAATTAGAACTAAATCTAAATTTGCAACACTTGCTTGGCGTAAAGCCTCAGTTTTAGTAACAACACCAACTTGTTCACCATCTTCATTAATTAAACGAACTTCGCGAGCGCGAATTTGATCGTTCAATATCAAATTCCTTGGAATAATTCTTCACCTCCGTGTTAATCTGAGGACAAGAAAAAGACGGGTAAACTTTACCCGCCCTTAATCAACAGAAAATATCGATCAGCCTAGAGGTCAACTTAACTTAGGCGAGAAGCGGGAAGCTTCTTCTTGTTCTCAACTAAAATGATTATACTCGTCTTCAGTATACGTGTCAATAAGATAAATCTCAAAATAAAGTTTTTGCTTTATCTATACTAAACGCTTATTAAGTTTATTACCAACTACAGATAATGTAAAGCAGATGATAAAATATAAAAACGTTAAAGCCGCAAACATTGGCACAATATAATTAGCATTTTGACCATAGATGACTTGCGCATGTTGCATAAGTTCAGGGACAACAATAATAGTTGCTAGAGAAGTATCCTTAATTAAAGAAACAAACTGTCCAATAATAGTAGGTATCATGTGCCGATAGGCCTGTGGCAAAACCACATGCCATAATGACTGCACAAAGGTCATCCCGGTTGATCTGGCTCCTTCAATTTGGCCAATTGCTACTGATTGAATACCAGAGCGGACAATTTCTGCAATCATGCTGGACTCAAAGATTGTCATAGCAATAATTGCTGATAAAATTGCCCCTGGCCTGAGGCCAATATTTGGTAAGCCAAAATAAGTAAAAAAGATAATTAATAATAAAGGCAGATTTCTAACTAAATCAATAATAAAACCTACAATTGCCGAAACAAATTTAATCTTAGCATAGCGAATTATTCCTAGGACTGAACCTAAAATGAAACTCAATACAATTGCAAAAACCGAAATAAATAGTGTAACAGCCAGACCTTTTAACAAAAAACCAAAGTTTAACCATGATAGAGCATCAATCCATGTTTGCATTTTAAGTCGCCTCCCTACGCCATTTTCTTTTCCAAGTGCCGCATGTAATAACTTAGTGGCATAGTAATTACCAGATATAATATGCCGATTACAAAGTAGCTGTTAAATGTATCAAAAGTTACAGATGCAATTGCATTGGCTTGATACATTAAATCAAAACCTGCGACAAAAGCCAGTATTGAAGAATCTTTAATTAAATTAACAAATTGATTACCAAGCGGTGGAATAACAATCTTAAGTGCTTGAGGTAAGATTACATAACGCATAGCCTGACTATAAGTCATACCGGTTGACCTGGCACCTTCCATTTGACCTTGAGATACCGACTGAATACCTGAACGAATAATTTCCGCAATAAAAGCTGAGGTATATAGGAACAGACCAATAGTTCCAGCGGTGAAACCGTCAATTTGAACAAAATATTTAGGTACTATTAGATAAAAGAACATTACGATAATCAATAATGGAATATTACGAAAGATTTCAACGTAAATCCTGCCAATCCTATTAGCTATTTTATTCGGAATAACTTCTAATAGAGCTAATAAAACACCAAAAATCAGACTAAATACTAATGTTAACAAGCTTGATAAAATAGTCCAGCCGAACCCTGCGAATAGTTGACTACTAAAATCATTGAAGATCCGAATCATTTAATATACATCTCCTTATAGTTAAAACCAGGAACTTGACCGAACCACTTTTTGATTAAGCGATTGTATTCTCCACTTTTCTGAATCTTGTCAATAGCTCGATTTATTGCTCTATGAAAAGGTTCTTGATTTTTATTTACTGCAATACCATAAGGTTCTTTAGTATAAGTTCCTCCAGTTACTTCAAGGCTATCAGGACTTTGTGCTGCTAGACCATATAAAATACCATTATCACTGGTCAAAGCGTCGCCTTGATGAGATTTCAAAGCTGATACTGCTTGACCATAATCTTGCATAGCGACAACTTTTGCTCTGGGGGCAACTTTCTTTACAGCCTCAACTGAGTTATCGCCAACGATCCCGATTACAGTTTTGCCATTAAGATCACTGGGCTTTTTAATATCTGATCCTTTAGGAACAAGAAAAGATTTACCGGCCTGAAAATATGATTTAGAAAAACTGATTACTTGGGCTCTTTCTGGAGTAATTGTTAGGGTGGCAATTACCGCATCAACATTGCCGTTTTTCAGCAAAGGTATTCTTGATTGTGAAGTGGCAAGAGTAAAGCGAGCTTGTCCTTTAGGACCTAAAATTTCTTTGGTAATAGCTTTAGCCATATCAATATCAAAACCTTTTTCTTTATCATCTCTGATATCAATTAAACTAAATAGCTTTTTATCACCCTCAACAGCCCAAGTAATAGTATTGGATGAACGAACATTTTTTAAAGCTGATTGATCGGCAACTTTATTACCGCAACCAGATAAAAAGAACATTCCTATTAATAGTGAGATTGAGCAAATTATTTTTTTCATGATAATGCCCTCCATCTTAATGCGCTATTATTTTGCTTAAGAATTGTTGAGCACGATCTGTTTTAGGCTGCTTAAAAAAGGATGTACTGTCATCATCTTCCACAATCTGACCCTGATCCATAAAGATAACGCGATTAGCTACTTCTTTAGCAAAGCCCATTTCGTGAGTCACAATCAAGGAAGTCATATCGCTGGCTGATGTTACCTTTTTAATTACTTGTAGCACTTCATCAATCATTTCCGGATCAAGTGCTGATGTTGGTTCATCAAATAGTAATAATTTGGGATGCATTGCTAAAGACCGAGCAATAGCGACACGTTGCTTTTGTCCACCGGATATTTGCGCCGGCATATTTTGGGCCTTATCTGCCATGCCAACCATATCAAGCAGATGCATTGCTTGCTTTTTATTTTCGTCTTCCGGTAAATGACTTACAATTCTGGGCGCCAACATGACGTTTTCCAAAACATTTTTATTTTTATAGAGATTAAAATGTTGAAAAACCATTCCCACATCTTGGCGCAACCTGTTTGAATCAGTCTTGGGATTGGATAAATCCTGATTGTTGACTATCAGTTTGCCACCCTGAATTGATTCTAACCGATTTATTGTTCTAATAAGTGTACTTTTACCAGAACCAGAAGGTCCAATCAAAACAACAGTTTCACCTTTATCGATTTGTAAATTGATATTATGCAACGCGTGAAATTTGCCATAAAATTTCTGCACGTCATGAAATTCTACCATTGACATAATTAATGCTCCTTTTAGCAGTTTTAATTTAACTATCCAACCTATTTCTTATCAATTGATTAATTAATCAAAAGTGCATCCCGTCAACACTACATTTTGTTACTCGACGTGCAAATTTTAGCGGTTTTATATTATGGTTTAAGTTTTCAAATTATTTCTGCCATCTATATAAATTATTTTTATTAGCTTTTACTCTTTTATTCATTGCGTGAATATGATTTGACATCTTGTTCAATTTCACGAAGAAATTCGTCAAAACTCTTTGCTACTTCTTCTTCAGTACCATAGCGGCGAACGTTAACACTGTTGTCCTTGAGTTCTTTGTCACCTAAAACAAGAGTATACGGTACTTTTTGTGTTTGTGATTCACGAATCTTGTAGCCTAATTTTTCATTACGTAAGTCAGCCTCAGCTCTAAAGCCTCTCTTATTGAGCTCATCACGAACTTTCTTAGCGTAATCTGAATGAGCGTCCAGGTTAACAGGGATTACTTCAACTTGAACTGGAGCTAACCAGGTTGGGAAAGCACCCTTGTATATTTCAATCAAGTAAGCAATGAAACGCTCCATAGTTCCAACAATACCACGGTGAATCATAACTGGACGATGCTCTTCACCATCTTGACCAACATAAGTTAAGTTAAAGCGTTCAGGGAGCATGAAGTCCAGTTGGATAGTGGACATGGTCTCATCAGCACCTAAAGCAGTCTTAGTCTGAATATCAAGTTTAGGACCGTAGAATGCAGCCTCACCTTCAGCCTCAACGTAATCAAGGCCCATATCATCCATTGCCTTTTTCAGCATTGACTGACTTCTTTCCCACATTTCATCATTGGCAAAATACTTCTTAGTATTCTTCGGATCACGATATGAAAGTCTGAAGTAGTAATCGGTAATGTCAAAATCTTTGTATACATCCAGAATTAAAGTCAAAATCTTAGAGAATTCACTTTGAACCTGGTCTAAGGTTACAAAGGTATGACCATCATTCAAGGTCATTTCCCTTACGCGTTGTAAACCAGATAGAGCACCAGATTTTTCATATCTATGCATCATACCCAGTTCCGCAATGCGAATTGGTAACTCGCGGTATGAACGAATATGATGCTTATAGATTTGAATGTGTGACGGGCAATTCATTGGACGCAACTCAAGCATTTCCCCGTCACCCATATCCATCGGTGGAAACATGTCATCACGATAGTGTGCCCAGTGGCCTGATGTTTTATAAGCGTCAACGTTCATGAGCACTGGGGTATAAACGTGTTGGTAACCGTCAGCGACCTCTTTATCAATGATGTAACGTTCAACTACTCGGCGAATCGTGGCACCTTTTGGCATCCAGTAAGGTAAACCAGCTCCAACTTTGGGATCTACAAAGAATAAATCAAGATCTCGACCAATTGTTCTGTGATCGCGTTCTTTAATTTCTTCACGACGCTTAATATCGGCATCTAAGTCAGCTTTTTTAAAGAAGGCTGTACCGGAAATTCTTTGAAGCATTGGGTTAGAAGATTGGCCCTTCCAATAAGCACCAGCAACAGATAATAATTTAAACTGCTTAATCTTTCCTGTATTAGGCAGTAACGCGTCGAAGCCAAAGTCGATGAAGTCTCCCAGCTTGTATACATGAATTTGGTCATCTTTTTCTGCTTTTAGCAATTCACTTTTATACGGATCGTCCTTAAAAATTTCAGATAACTCCGCTTTTGACATGGAAGAAGATGTAATTTTATTTCCAGCCTTAATAACCTTTTTGATTGCTTTTTCTAATTCTGGAAGTTCGTTAACTTTAATCTGGTTTTCCTTGTCAGTATCAACCAAAAAGCCATCTTCATCCGCCACATGTTCACCAAAATGAATCTCAGGATAAGCTTTTTTAGCAACGGCTTCAAAAACAAAGGCTACTGTAGCCCGTAAAATATTTAAGCCTGCTTCATCTCTATCTGTAATAATTGCAACTTCAGCATCTTTATTTAATTCGTAGTCCAAAGAAACAACTTGACCGTTTACTTTTGCTCCAATAGCAGCCTTACCTAAAGATGTACCTATGTCATGTGCTAAAGCAGAAACTGATACTGCATCTTCATATTCCTTTTTAGAACCATCCGGCAAAGTAATTGCAAAACTCATTTTTTCCTCCAAAAATCAAATAAATAAAAAAATCCCAGTGCAGTTAAGCACTGGGACGTTAATTAACGTGGTTCCACCCAAAATTTAGTCTGGATTCCAGACTATCTCGTTCAAGATTATAACGGATCTAACCCATCTTTTTAATTTCAGGTACGAATGAGTGGGATGTAACACTAATGGAAGCTTCCAGAATAATGCTTCTCTCTCTGAATCGTATTACAACATGTTCATTCATTGCAGTTAATTATAACCCAATAATTTTTTAATGCAAGTATATTTTCATTAAAAAAATGCAAACTAGACTTTTTAGTCACTAATGCCGCCGGTTGTGCCCGGAAATTACAATTTCTGTAGCTAGAGAATGTATTCTTTCCATTAATCTGGCAGCCTTTACTGGTTCAATGGCATTTTTGGTCTCTTTAAAATGATCTTCTAAGTCATTCATAGCAAAGTTAGACGAAAAGAAGGTTGGCAAAACATTATCCATTCTTGCTTGTAAAATTACCGCTAAAACTTCATCGCGTGACCACTGACTCAAATTTTCCGCACCAATATCATCAAGTATTAATAAATCGCAATTTGCAATTTTTTGAACTTCATCTTGCAAACTATTATCATTAAAATGACTTGCCAGACTGGCAATGAAAGTAGGAACATGTAAAAAAACAACATATTTGTTCATAGCAGCAACCTGATTTGCCAGTCCCGCCAATATATAGGTTTTACCAATACCAAAATTACCTGATAAATATAACCCCTTTTGATGAATATCTCGCGCATAATGATATAAAAACTTTTGAATAGCTGTCATTACTTCTTTTCTTTCAGGAGTCAGTTCTATTTGACTCAAACGAATATCATGCAATCCCTCAGGTAAATTAATTAAGCGCAAGTGTTTCTTGATACTAATTTCTCTATCATGAATCAGCTTACTGTCCTCAGGAACAAACTTGAGGCTAATTGCATTTTTATTCATGATTAAATCAGGATAATATCCTTGAGTTACCGGGTCTTTTTTATGTTGACTAAGATAAAATTCAAACAGGCTAGGCAAACTTTTATCAATTATGCTGTCATTAAGCTGCTCTTGGTGCTGGCTGATAAATTGCTGCACTTTGGGCTCAGCCAAAACTTTTTGCTTTATTTTAGCTGTACTTTCCTCATCTGCTTTAGCTGTTTGTCCTTTAACCATAAGTTTTTTGATGGGTTGCATTTTATTTCACCTACTTCATGCCGTTTTGATCTTCAAAATTCTTGAAAAATTCTTTTAATTCTGCACTGGAAACATCCGATTTTACCTTTGGCTTTTGCTTGTTCCAATCAGTGCCCTTTTCAACCGTTTTTCTGGCAGTATAAGCATGATATCGATTGCCTCTTTGCTTTTGTGCCCTTTTTCTCTTGTCCATGTATTCCAAGGCTTGACTTGCAGTCTTTACCCCGTGTTGCAGCCAATCATGAAGTATTTTATTTGCCAAGCGAAAAGAGATATTAGGACCACTTTTTAAACAAGCATAAGTCAAAATGTTAAGCAATTCTGCCGGTATTCCCTTATCGTTATATAAATTATCAAGCACTTGATATTCACTGGCATCAACAAAATCATTCCGCTCAGTTTTTAAATGATACAAAAACTGGGCTGGAGTATCAGATTGAGCTTTCTGCAATAGCTGCTGTTCATCTTCATTTAAGTGACTATTATTGACAAGCTTGTCTGTTAGTTCTTCTTTTTTGGGCAAATGCCGGCGCGTATCAGTTCCATGAATACTGTTAGCGATAGATTGCTTAATTTGACGCATATTCAAATGATAATCACCATGTAAGCAAGGTATTGCTTCATCAACAAATTCTTGCTCGGAAAGTCCGTACATGCGCATAACAGCTCGAATAGCTTCTTCATTCTGATCAATTTCGCTGCCCGCGATTTGATAAATTTCAAATTGCTGTTTCATAAAATCCCAGTCAATATGCTCTTGCTCATTGACGGTAGCAAAAGCTTTAGAAACAGAACTGTTTTCTTTAGCAGCTTTTTTCACATCAATAGAAGGATCAATTGCTTCTTGGTCAGGTAAATGAAAAACTTCCATAAAGGATGCAGATACGTTAGGTGCTTCCTTAATTCCACTGATGCTGCTTTGACTTTGCTTAGTTTCTCTAGCAAACTCATGGCTCAATTTATTAAAGGCTGTAACACCCACTTTTTCTTTTAATAAACTTGCTAAAAGTGCGGTGGTAAAAAACTCACTGCTGGAAGGAACACTTTTAAGTTTAAAACATAAAACCTGACCCATAATTTGGTTAGTAAGCAAATGGCTTTCAATTAAACCGACAGCTTCAAGTTTATGCAACGCGGGAAATAATTTTTTGATATCGCAGTCGGCTTGCTCCTGCAAAAAATAGAGACCTTTGGCATCAGAGAGCATCGCTTGCGGATTGTAGTCTTCATTTAAGCTTAAATAAACTGCCAGCGCCAGAGATCCAATGAGCGGCTGGTATAATTTGATTAAAACCCGTAAATCCTTCGGAAAAATATCCACCCTGTTAGCAATGAAAAATGGTTGTTTGGGATCATTTGTCTCAAACATAATTAATTACCTTTCTCCCTTTTTGCAATCATATCTTCCATGGTTTTCATGAAGCTGGACATATCTTTGAATTCACGATAAATAGAGGCAAAACGAATATAAGCGACATCATCAATTTTAGCCAGTTCATCCATTACTAATTGACCAATCTTTTTGGAAGAAATCTCACTAACTCCTTGCTGACGGACTTTGTTTTCTACATGATCAACTAATTCTTCAAATTGTGAACTAGATATTGGGCGCTTTTGACCCGCAGCCATAACACCGTGTAAAATTTTTTTCCGGTTAAAAGGTTCACGAGTGCCATCATTTTTGATTACCAGTAGTGGTGTCGTCTCGACTCTTTCAAACGTAGTAAAACGAAAGCCACAGTTTTCACACTCACGCCGCCGTCTGATTGCACGATTTTCATCACTGGGGCGAGAATCTATTACTTTTGATGCATTTTTATGACAATTAGGACATTCCATATTAATACTCCTCTTTTATTTTAAGAAGCAACTGCTCAAGTTGATATTTCAGATCTTGCTTTGTACCAACATTATTAATTACAAAGTCAGCTAGTTTTTCTTTCTGAGACAAGGACATCTGACTGCGAATACGTTTCAAAGCAGCATCTTTACTTAAATGATCCCTTAACATCAGCCGCTTTAACTGCAAAGATTCAGGTATGGCAATTAATAAAGTGCAGTCACAATATTTTTGACCATTTGCTTCAAACAAAACTGGTGCATCTACAATAATTAAAGGCTTTTTAGCAACCTTGTTTAGCGCAATTTTAGCTTGTATTTCTTTAAAAATCAACGGATGGGTAATTTTATTAAGAATGTCAAGCTGCTTTGCGTCATTAAAAACTATTTGGCCTAAAACTGATCGGTTGATTGATTGATCTTCATTGATTATTTGTGCACCAAATTGCTTTTTGACTAATTCATACCCTTTATTACCAACATTTAAAATATCATGAGCTATTTGGTCACAGTCTATCACGGGTATGTGCTTTTCTTTAAAAAAGATATCTGCTGTGCTTTTGCCGCTGGCTATTCCACCAGTTAAGCCCAAAATAGTTGTCATTTATAAATCACCTGACATTTAGGGCAAAAAGTAGTTCCTCGGCCGTTTACTTTAATTTTTTCAAGAGGAGTTCCGCAACGTTCACAAGGTTCGCCCTTATGATCATATACTTGCAACATTTTTTGAAAACCGCCGGTCTTGCCATTAGCATCAAGATATGTATGAACAGTAGTGCCCCTTTCTGCTATAGCTAATTCTATCAACGAATTAATATTATCGTGCAGTTCTGCAACTTTTATTGCCGGGATACTATTAGCCATACACAATGGGTGAATTTTTGTTTCCCACAAAACTTCATCAACGTAAATGTTACCAAGACCGGCCACTACTGACTGATCAAGCAATGTGTTTTTGATATTTTTCTTTTTACGAGCTAAGCCATCTTGCAAGTATGAAACTGTAAACGCCTGTGAATTTGGTTCAGCGCCTAATTTGCCAATACCGGTACTTTCTTTCTCTGTGCCCGTTGTAATCAACTGCATGCGACCGAACTTACGCACATCATTGTAACGCAAAGCAGAATTATCGTTAAAAACAATTTGCACATGATCGTGTTTATCTTTTTTGGTATTTACTTTGACTAAACGATATTTACCTTCCATGCGTAAATGCGATACCACAGTTAAATGACCACTAAGACGAATAAGCAAATACTTAGCATAACGATCAATTGTTTCTATTCTTTTACCAGCTAACTGCTTTTTAAATTCTTTTGCATCACCAGTTATTATTTTAGGATACCAAACAGTTACTTCTTTAATCGTTTTTCCCTTAATCAGGGGAAGTAGTGTCCGCCTGACAGTTTCAACTTCTGGCATTTCGGGCATTAAAATTACTCCTTACTTAGCATCAAACCAATTGTGACCATAACCAGAATCAGCTACAAGAGGAATATCAAGTCTCACAGCAGACTGCATAACTTCTGGCACAATCTTTTTAATAGTTTCTAATTCATCTTTTGGTACATCAAAAATCAATTCATCATGAACTTGAACCACCATCTTAGTTTTAAGATGCATCTCATCCAATTTTTTCTGCATATTAATCATCGCAATCTTGATAATATCTGCAGCTGAACCTTGAATTGGTGAGTTAATCGCAGTTCTTTCCGCAAATGACCGCACATTATAATTCTTGGCATGAATATCAGGTAAATAGCGTCTTCTGTGCATAATTGTTTCGGCATAGCCTTTTTCACGGGCAACTTGAACTGCCTTATCCATATAATCCTTAATTTGCGGATATTGTTCAAAGTAATTATCAATAAATTCCTTAGCTTGTTTGCGACTGATATTGAGATTTTTAGATAAACCATAATCAGAAATACCATAGACAATACCGAAGTTTACCGCTTTTGCTCTGCGACGCATTAACGGCGTAACGTCAGAAGTTGATTTCAGATGAAAAATTTTCATAGCCGTATGAGCGTGGATGTCATAACCCGTTCTGAAAGCTTCCTGCATTTGTTCGTCACCGGAAACCTGTGCCAAGACTCGTAATTCAATTTGAGAATAGTCACAAGAGAAAATGTAGCCATCTGGTTCACTTGGCACAAAGGCTTTTCTAATTTGCTTTCCTTCTTCCGTTCTGGTGGGAATATTTTGTAAGTTAGGATCAACTGAGGACAAACGACCAGTAGCAGTCAATGTTTGTAAATACCTGGTATGAACCCGACCGTCTTTTTGGATAACATCCAGTAAGCCATTGACGTAAGTTGACTGGATTTTAGCAATTTGCCGGTAAGTCAAAATTTGATCAATAATTGGGTTTTCATCTTTTAATTGATTCAAAACATCAACTGAAGTCGAATAACCGGTTTTAGTCTTTTTAATAGGTTTTAAGCCCATTTTTTCAAACAAAATATGACCTAATTGTTTAGGTGAATTAATATTAAATTCTTCACCGGCTTCATCATAAATTTGCTTTTCCATTTTCTTAAGGTCAACCGCAAATTCATCTTGGAGCTGCGTTAAGGTATCAGCTTGGACTTTGATACCGTTTATTTCCATGACAGACAGAACTCGGGCTACAGGAATTTCAATATTGGCAAAAAGATCGTCTTGCTCATGTTCTTTTAGTTTAGCCAGCAGAGTATCTTTTAAGTTTGCGATTGCTTCAATTTTGCCAGCCAAATGGTTGAACAATACCTGATCGTCCTCTGGAATATGGACGCTTTTACCTTTGCCGTAAACATCATAATCGCTTTTAACCGAATTATCACCATACATGCGACAAATTTCACCCATGTCGTCAGAATTATTTTCGTTATTGATTAAATATGAAGCAAGTAGCATATCATAATCAATAGAGCGAGCGTGAATACCCAATCGGTTCAAACCAACTGTAGTTCGTTTTAAATCAAAGACATTTTTGGCAATTTGCTTATTTTCCAGAATATTCTTAAGTTGCGGCTTTTTTAACAGGTCAACATTGCGACTCACATATATTTGCTTATCTATCTTAATGGCAAAGCCAACAAATTGCGCTAAATGATAATTGGCACCCAACATTCCTAAGTAAAAAGTAATAGTTTGGCCAGCTTTAACTGCAAAATTATTAATGTCATTTTCTTCAAGCTCTGTAAAAGCAACTGCTTTATTATCTTTTACTGGTTGGTCTTTTTGCCCAGCAGCACTTTCAGGGTTTAACTGACTCAAAAACTTACGGAAATTCATTTTTTCATAGAATCTGCGCAATTTTTGATAATCGACTGCACGCCTTTTTACATCAGCAATCCCAATGGTTAACGGGGTATTACGATCAATTGTCGCCAGCTTTTTACCCAGTAGAGCCTTATCTTTATCATTAATCAGGTTTTCCTTCATTTTAGAGGGCTTCATATCATCTATATGATCATATAAATTTTCTACTGAGCCATATTCCTGGATAAGTTGCGAAGCTTTTTTGGGTCCTATTTTAGTAACACCAGGATAATTATCAGAATTATCACCCATTAATGCTTTCATATCAATGAATTCAGTTGGAGTAACACCATTAACTTCTTTCATGTGTTCAGGTGTATAAGCTTCCAAGTTTAAAACCCCTGATTTAGTAACCATAACAGTGGTTTGAGGAGATGCCAGCTGCGTCAAGTCCTTGTCGCCCGTAACAACTGTAACTTTATAGCCCTCTTTTTCTCCAACATTTACAAAAGTACCAATAATGTCATCAGCTTCATAGTTATCAAGCTCATATGTAGACAAGCCCAAATCATGCAAAAGTTCCTGAATGTACGGCAGCTGTTCAGATAATTCTGATGGGGTCTTTTGTCTGCCACCTTTGTAGTCAGCATACATCTTATTTCTAAAAGTAGTTTTACCTGCATCAAAAGCAACCAAAACATGGTCAGGTTCAACGTCATTTAGCACGACATCAAGCATATTTTTAAATGTATAAATGGCATTAGTGTGCAATCCTTCAGGATTTCTAAAATTTTCAAGTTGGCGGTATAGTGCATAGAAAGCACGAAAGGCAACTGAATTACCATCAATTAAAAGTAATTTTTTATCAGCCATTTGATCTCCTTAAATTTAAACCAAGTTTCTTTATTCAACTACCATTTTACCAGTTTTTCCATTCATCTTGCATAATACCGATTTTCCTGAACCTTATGACATGTAAAATCAGTTAGATAAAGCAAAAAGATCAAGTCTTGAAACTCGATCTTAATAACTTATTTTATTTTAGTAATTTTTCAAAAGCATCTTCGTATTTCTGGATATCGCCTGCGCCCATGAAAACAATGACACTGTCTTTGTTCTGCGTTAGGTCAGCAATATTATCAAGATCAATCACTTCAGAGCCAGGAATTTTGGCTACTAAATCACTACTTGAAATATCTCCATTTGCCTCTCTTGCGGAAGCATAAATGGGAGTAATGTATGCTTTATCCACTCCGCGCAAAATTTCTGCAAAATCTTGCGCATACTTCTTCGTTCTGGAAAAAGTATGTGGTTGGAATACGACAACTAGTTTTTTATGAGGAAACTTTTGCCTAGCAGCCTGAATTGTCGCACGCATTTCAGTTGGATGATGGGCGTAATCATCAATGATATTAATATCTTTAAAGTCTTTTTCAGAAAAGCGTCGTTTGGCCCCCTGATAAGTAAGCAAACCCTTTTGAATATCTCTAAGAGGAATATTTTCGGTATAAGCAACTGCTATTACGGCCGTAGCATTCAAAATATTATGATCGCCAAAAAGATGAATTGTAAATTCACCTATCTTCTTTCCCTGTCTCAAAACCGTAAAACTTGAACCTGCAGTAGTGCGGTTGACATCAACCACCTGAAAATCATCATCATTTTCAAAACCATAAGTGTATTTGGGAACGGCGGAATGCAATTGTCTTAGTCTGTCATTACCTCCCCACACAAATAGACCTTTTTGAGTTTGATCAGCTGCAGTTTGAAAGGCTGAAGTATAATCTGCCTGGTCTTTAAAATAATCCGGGTGGTCAAAATCAATGTTGGTCATGATTTGATAATCAGGATGATAAGCCAAGAAATGGCGGCGATATTCATCAGCTTCATAAACAAAAAAGCGTGACCCTTTAACTCCTTTACCCTCACCATCGCCTATCAGATAAGACGTGGGCGCTGCTTCACCTAAAACGTGAGCTAAAAGACCGGTAGTAGATGTTTTGCCATGAGTTCCAGAAACACCAATACCAGTATGCATCTTGATTATTTCTTCTACGGTATCAGGATAACTTTGCCAAGTGATATTTTTATCTTCACAAGCTTTAACTTCAACGTTATCATTTTTAAAAGCATTGCCCTTAATTATGACCTGACCCGAGTCTTTGATATTACTTGCATCAAACTCTGTTACTTTAATTCCTGCTTTTTCAAGTGGTTCTTGTGTGAAAGTATACTTTTTGATATCACTACCGGCAACATGAAAGCCTAAATCGTTTAACACTAAGGCTAAAGAAGCCATTCCCGTTCCTTTAATTCCAATAAACCAAATTTGCTTATTTTTATCTAACATTTCCCAAGCTCCATATTTTTTATCATTGTTTCTTATTTTACCATTTCTAACGAAAAAAGAGCAGAATCATTGAAAAGCCATGAAAAATCATAATCTTACTTTGCATTACTAAAAAAGGACTCTACCAATAACTTGATAAAGTCCTTTAATCTTATAATTTAATCTGCCCGCTTGCCAAAAGTTCATCACATTTTTCAGGATCAAAGGCGTCTCCCACAGCAAAATCGTCTGGAACTACTAAAATTCCTCGTTTTTGTGGTGCGTGGGGCAAACCTAGTTCTCGTGCTGAACAGATCATCCCATAAGAATCCACATGGCGCAATTGACCCGGCCAAATCATTTGACCATTTGGCATCAAGGTGCCAGGTAAGGCAACTACTACTTTTTGCCCTTGAGCAATGTTAGGTGCACCACAGACGATTTGCTGTTCCTCACCATGGCCAACATCAACAGTGGTCACATGCAAGTGATCAGAGTCAGGATGTTTTTCACAGCTTTTCACATAGCCGTAAACCAGCGTTGGTTTACCATAAGCAAGTTGATCATTAAAACCAACTTCTGCCAACTTTTTATTTAATGCTGCTAAATCGTCATTAGTCAACTTGACTTGGCCGTCTGCTAGTTTGTCATAATCAATTACCTGGTCGACATTGAAGAAATTATATCCGGTCACATTACCTTCCTCATCAGTAATACGTGTGACATCACCTTTTTCTTCATACTCACTTTTGCCCTTATCCTGACCTAAAATCACAATTAAGGTATTGGGGTAGCTGCGTTTATTAATACTAGTAATCATGAATCAATTATCCTCTTTCACTTAGTCCAGTGACCGCAAAAAGCTCTCAACTTCTTCTTTAGTTTTACGGTCCTTATTAACTAGTCTACCAATTTCTTTACCATCTTGGTAGACCACAAATGAAGGAATACCCATGATATTCATTTCTTTAGCTACATCTACAGAACCGTCACGGTCAATTTGATAAAATTTACTGTCAGAAAAATCTTTTTCAATCTCCGGCATAAACGGATCCAAAAAGCGGCAATCTGGACACCAACCAGCAGAAAATTCCAAAACCACACGACCATTTTTGGTAATATCATCTAATTTTTTTTGATCTAATTCTTTTATTTGTTCCATTTTGAAAAAACCTCTCAATCCTTATTATTACTTATTTTACCCCAAAATCAGCATGCAAGGCATAAATTGGGTTACCTTGGCTGACAAATTTGTGCTCATACTCGGTTTCAATATTTGAAGTTAAAATATCTTCTTTCTCATTATGCAGATCCACTGTAACAAAATCAAAATGCATCCCATAATTATTCATACTTTGAAGAGAATAAGCAAAAAGACCTGCATTATCTGTTTTAAACTGTATCTGACCATTTTCTTGTAAAACGGTTTGGTATTTTTGTAAAAAAGTCTTATAGGTTAACCTTCTCTTTTCGTGCCTGGTTTTAGGCCACGGGTCACTAAAATTTAGGTAAATGGTATTTGCACTATGTTTTTTAAAAAAGCAATCAATATTAGCAGCATCTGCGCATAAAATTTGTAAATTAGGCAAATTTTGAGCTAGTTTTGACCGTAAAATAATTCCAGCTGCGGTCATCTGCAGTTCAAGAGCAACGAAATTTTTTTCAGGGTGCTTTTCAGCCATTGTAGTAATAAATTTTCCTTTACCCGGACCAACTTCAATTTCTAATGGTTTTGAAATGTCAGCAAACCGCTTTGACCAATCAATCTTTTGGGTTGGATCTGGACGATCTATCACACTTTCTGGATGCTCTTGCACAAGTTTTACAGCCCACGGTTTGTTACGTAGTCTCATTTATTTACAACTTCCTTTTCTTTACTTTTGCTGGTAAGTATAACCTTAATACCGCGTAACTGAAAACAACTAAAATCCCCATTGCTTCAAACAAGTGCAAACTAATAGGCAGTGTAATCAGCCATGAAATGCTAATAATCAACCATTGTACCAACATTATCCCAGTAAGTGCAGAAACTAAGTCTAAGCCCCGTTTAGTGCGCGCGATAGGATAAACACGATACATGACATTGGTGTCAAATTCATCAACCATCGGTACTAATTGGTAAATAGTTAAGAATACTACTAAGCAGGACAAGCTTAATGCCCAAAGCCAATTCTGCACTAACCACGAAATTAGAATTGCAAAAGCAGTCATTCTAACTACTAGATTAATGTTTTCCGGATTGCGCAGAACTGAGCGCCTATACAAAAACTTATTAGGATTTTCCCTTGCCAAATTTTGAGGTAATAAAAAGTCCAAATATTTCCGTCTTTTAATATTAGTTTGCCTTTCCTTAACATCGGTGAACATACTAAAAGCGTTATAAACAACGTTTTTACGTTTTTCTTCTTGCTCGATGGCAAATTGCCAGTCAAAAAGTGCTGCATGTTGCGGTTTTAAAATAAAAATGATTACAATAATTAACAGCAAACCAGCAATAAATATCATACTTTTTGGTTTAAACATTCCCAAAATGAATAAAAGCAGTAAGAAAATATTCAAAATTGAGATAGAAATTTTACGGTTAAAAAATAAATTATATTCCATAATTTTCAGCTGCATCACTTTGGCCAGAAAAACAGCAAAAACCGCGAAAACATAATCTAACGGTTCAATCTTTGCCTTGATCGTGGCAAAAGGAAATATAATTCCCGCCATTAAAACTAAGCAAATTGTAGGTACAATCAAGCTGTAATTTAGCATTGGCTGCAAATATGATGCTAAATTTTCATCTTCAGGCAGTAAAAATTGTAAATCAGCTGGTTTTAGCAATGTTACCAGTTTGCCTATTAAAAGTGGCAACCACAGCAAAATACCAACTAGGGGACGGTAATACCACAGATTTTCAGGCATAGTCTTCATTGCCTGTGCATACCAGAACATGAGTGCTCCAAAAAGAAAAATCAGAGCTAGGATAAAGAAATCATTAAAAACCAATACTAAATATTTCAAAGACTGGCGCAAGTTTTCCTGCAGCCTTCTTTTAGCCAAATCACGCATTTTGTTGCTCCTGACTTAAAATTTGGTAAATTTGGTCAAATGAATCTGTCTCCTTTAGGCCATAATGCATACGAATTTCAGCCAAAGTACCAGCAGTTTGAATTTTGCCATTATTTAAGACCGCATAACGAGAAACTGCTTGCACACTGTCAGCTAAAATGTGTGTTGACATTAACACCATTTTGCCCTGACCAGCAGCTTCTTTAATCAATTGCACCAAATTGGCCACTGCCAACGGATCAAGTCCAGTGAACGGCTCGTCAATTACCAGCAAGTCAGTATTTGCTAAAAACGCTGAAACAATCATTACTTTTTGCTTCATACCCTTTGAAAAATGAATCGGCAGCCAATCTAACTTGTCATCCAGCCTAAACATCTGTAACAGCTCGTGAGCCTTTGCCCAAGCCTGTTTTTCCTTTAGCTGGTAACTAAGAATAGTCAGGTCAAGATGCTCTTTTAAAGTCAATTCTGAATATAAAACTGGCGTCTCGGGAATATACGCGACTTGTCTTTTAAATTTAGTAGGTTCAGCCGTTAAATCAATGCCATTTAGAGTGATTTTCCCTTTTTGCGGTCTGAGTAATCCTAAAATATGTTTAATAGTAGTAGATTTACCAGCACCATTTAGGCCAATCACTCCTAAAACTTCCCCGGGTTTTATTTCCAAGTTAATATCTTTTATGACTGGTATACCTGTGTAGCCTCCAGTCAAATGCTCAATTTTTAAAGTCATAATTCCTATCTTTCTTTTAATGAATTTACTCATTTAATATGATAGCATGATATTAAAAGAAACTAAATTTTGAAATGTAGAGGTTTTAAAATGGAAGATTTAGATAAAGATTGTTTATTTTGTAAAATTATTAAAGGGGAAGCCAGCAGCTACACTGTTTTTGAAAATGACGATGTTAAAGCATTTTTAGATTTATCCCAGGTTAATCCTGGTCATACTTTGATGGTGCCTAAAAAACACATCACAAACTTTTTTGATTATACCCAGGCAGATGCTCAACGCTATTTACAATATATTCCTACAATTGCTAATGCAATTAAAAAATTTGATCCGAGAATCACCGGTATGAATATTAGCAGCAATAATGGTGCCAGTGCAAGTCAAGTAGTTATGCATTCACATATTCATTTTATTCCGCGATTTGAAGGTGATGGCTTAAAGATTGCCACCCGTAACAATGCGGAAAAATACACTGACAAAGATTATGAAAAGGTTGCTGCTGCCATTAGAGCACAATTTTAAGGTGACAAGATGAAACGTTTTAGTTTAGGATTGGCTGTAGGTGCTGGCTTTGGCGTGATCCTTTCACTGTTCAAAGATCAAAATGGCAACCGCCTGTTTCCACCTGTGCAAAAGCAAGTAAAGTCATTAAAAGAAGATATTAGTGACATTTCTGCTGCAAGTAGTAAATTTAAAACTGCTCAGCAAGAATTAAAAAAATCTTTACCACGAGCAAAGAAAGCTGTTTCTGAGTTACAAAACGAAATAGAATATTATCAGATCAGCATTAATCGTATCGTCGGCAAGCTGAAAGCCAAAACTGCGACAATTAATTCCAATAACGCAACTGAAACTAATAGTTCTAAAAAATAGTAAAGAAACTCTCTTTTTTGTTTTAAAAAAATAAAAATGAAAACCAGTTTTGCCAGTTTATGTTATATTAGTTGTCGGTGACTTAATTTATTAAGGATGTGGAGAATTTATTTTATGAAAAAATATATTAAAAAAGCTGCAGCTGTGATTGCCGTAGCCGGAATGGCATTATCAACAGCTGCTTGTTCTAATGGTGGCAAAACCGTTGCTTCTTATAAAGGCGGAAAGATTACCCAGCAAGAGTATTATGACGATATGAAAAAATCTCAGGCTGGTAAAAACGCTTTGGCAAATATGATTATTAATCGTGTTTTAGAGCAACAATATGGCAATAAGGTTTCAAAAAAGCAAGTTGATAAACAATATAGCAACTATAAGAAACAATATGGTAGTCAGTTTGATGCTGTTTTACAACAAAATGGTATGACTGCTGCAAGTTTCAAGCAAAACCTAAAAACAAACTTGCTGACCGAAGCCGCCCTGAAAGATATTAAAAAGATCTCAAAGAGCCAAGAAGAAAAAGCTTGGAAAGCATATCAACCTAAAGTTACAGTGCAACACATATTAGTTTCTAAGAAATCTAAAGCCGAAGAAATTACTAAAGAATTAAAGAATGGTAAAAGCTTCAAGAGACTAGTTAAAAAGTATTCTTTAGATACTGGAACCAAAAGTAATGAAGGCAAACTGCCAGCATTTGATTCCACCGATACTAGTTTAGATCCAGCTTTTAAAAATGCAGCATTTAAGTTAAAAACTGGTGAAACCACAAAGAGCCCAGTTAAATCTCAATCAGGCTACCACGTAATTAGAATGATTAAACACCCTGCCAAAGGTTCTTTTGCTTCACATAAAAAAGAAATTGATGATCAAATTTATCAATCAATGTCTCAAGATCAACAAACTATGCATGATGTCCTTGCCAAGGTAATTAAAAAGGCGGGAGTCAACATAAAGGATAATGATCTTAAAGATGTTTTAGCTGCATATGTTTCTACTTCTACTAATAAGAAGTAATTAAGACTATAGCAGTTAAGATCAGCTCAATAATGAGAATATAATAATCCCGTTAACAGTCATTTTTATAAATGGCGGCTAACGGGATTTTTTTTGCATTAATTTTTTTCTTTTAATGATAATTTTTTATTATAGGCTTCAGCTGACATTGAAATAATTTTTATCTAATATTTGTTTTTATAGTAACTTTCTAAAATATTCTGATTGATCAAATAACCTGACACAATTTACGAACTAATTAACTGTTAAACTACATAGATTATCTAAATCACCTTTTGCTCAAGCAATTTTTCATAAGAACCTTCTACAGTAATAGTGTTATCTTCCAAGAAAAGCACGGCATCATATTTTTTAGATTATAAAAAAGCAGTTTGATCAAAACGATTTTTGCACTTATCAAAATATTGCGTGAATGAGAAATTTTGCTTAAATTAAGGCAAATAAAAAAGCAGCTAAAAGTAATGTCATACTTTTAGCTGCTTTCTAGCTCTCCGTTTGCAAGTATAAAGCTAGCAATTTACATTTTTGGCTAATCTTCAATAAAATTATTTGCTTCTCAGATGCTCTGAGCAACTATTCTAATTTATGTGATTTAGCTAAGGATTCATCATCTTTAGGTCGATAAAATTTCCGGCCACCCTGACTCATAATATTTTCGGTAAAATTGCCCGGTCGTGTATGTTGTAAAGCATTAGTAATAGCGTAAATTGACGCATCTAAATCATCAATGCGATGTAACAATTCTGCTTCAAGGAGTGCCGGCAATTTAGGTGAGCCATACTCAAATTTGCCATGATGAGACAAAACCATATGACGCAATAAGAGCAAGTCTTCAGATTCAAGATCAATATTTAGTTGTTGCGCCGCTAACATTATTTGCTCGTCAATTAAAACCAAGTGGCCAATCAAGTTACCCTCATTAGTATATTGAGTGGCAGCCGGACCAGTTAATTCCAATACTTTACCCATATCATGCAGAATACAACCAGCATACAATAACGAACGATTAATTTGTGCATAATTATTTGCCAGGCCTTTAGCATCCCGCAGCATTGACAATGTATGGTATGCCAGACCTCCTCGCACGGCATGGTGGTTACTTTTTCCAGCCGGAAACTCAAAGAACCGTTTATCCCATTTTTTTAATAAAAATCGTACTATGCGGTTCCAGGTTGGATTCAAAATTTCAAATACGTACTGATTGATTTCTTCTTTCATATCAGCAACTTTTTCTGGGGCTGATTTAATAAACTGCCTGAGATCATAACCTTCTTCAGGGCCAACAACCCGTAGACTATAAATTTTTATTTGTGGCTGCCCCTGATATTCTTCCCGTTTGCCGTTAAGTTCAACAATTGTTCCTGAATTAAATGTAGAGGCGTCTTGGTCATTGGCATCCCAAAAATTACCGCGAATTTCACCAGATGAATCACCAAATGACATTGCCAAATAGAGCTTACCCTTTTTGGTATGTCTTAGTTGCGAGTTCTTAATTAACACGACCAGTTCTAACTCTTCGCCATCATTATAATCCAGCAAACGTTTATACATGTTCGGTTCCTTTCTTAAAAGTTAGCGGCTGTAATTGCAGTTTATCAACAAGGCTTTTTTGAGCAGTAAAGATCAATACCTGATTGCTTTGCGCAATTGTCTGCAGCAACTTTTCAATTTCATTGATCCTTTGATCATCAAAGTTAACAAAAGAGTCATCAATCAAAATTGGTAAATTAATTTGATCCTTTATTTGTTCAACAAAAGCCAATTTCAAAGCAAAATAAAGTTGCTCAGAGGTACCCCGAGAAAGATATTCCACCGCTAATTTTTTACCATCAAAACGAGTAACGGTTATTTTTTTACCTATTTCAATATTATTATACCGATTATTTGTTAATAGTCGCAAATATTCTTTAGCAGTAACCAGCATTTTCGGAAAACGTTCATTAGATGCAAGATCAAGTGCGCGGCTAATCCACTTGGCAGTAAATAAATTAGCCAAATACTCCGCGCTTAAATTTCTAAGTCTGGTTCTTAAGTTTGCTAATTTTTGTTTTTCCTCGAATACTGCCGTTGAACTGGCCAGATTTTCCATCTTGACTTTAGTTTCAGCCGTTTTACTTTGTAAAAGGTTAATATTTTCATTTAGTAAGGAAATTTGAGCAGCTAAATCCTGTAATTTCTTGTGTCCACTACTTTTATCCTGTACATATTCTTGCAGCTGGGTGAGATCGCTTTGCAAACTGGATTTGAGAGCATTAATCTGGTTTTTAATATTATCCTGTCTCAGCTTTTGTTTTTGGATTTCTCGATATTCATCTAAGCTGCTAACTTGAGCTCTTGCCAAAATCATTTTCAATTTAACATTAACTTCTTGGAGCTCTTCATTATTTTCAGTTAAATTGTTTTTTAAACTATTTTGCTCTTCTCTGCGCTTACGATCCGTGTCTATTTTTTTAGCAAGTTGATCTAATGCAGTCAATACATCAGAAAAATTAGTACCTATTGCTTGTTTCAGTTCTTGACCTAACTCGACAGCAAACGGTGTAAGTAAATCAAATAACTCCGTTTTACGTAACTGGTTTCTCTTCAAGTTTTGGGACAGAACCTGATACTGTCTCCATTCATTAATTAAATTATTGAGATCTAAATTGTTGGGATTAATGCCATACTGTTTTTCAAATAAAAGCCGTTGCTCTTTAACTTTTCTGCTTTTTTCAGACTGTGCTTCATTTGATTTTTGCACTTGCTTTTGCTGGTAGTAACCAAGCACTGCAAGAGCTATACCAAGACCAGTAGCAAGCAAACCGAAGGCACGAGCAATGAATAATAAAACTAGTCCTAAAATAAAAATGGTTCCACCTAGTAAAAGAAATTGCTTAGGCTTATTACTTTTATCCTGGTTGATAACTGTTTCTTTTAGCGGTAATTTGTGAAAATCTTCCTGCAACTTAATTACTTGCTCTTGAGTCAATGCAGCAATTTTGTTCAGGTTGGGATCAAGAGTAATGAGCTGCTGTTGTTCGCTTTGAATTTGCGTCTCTTTTTGTAAGCAGCTATGATATTCCGCTTGCCACTGTAAAATTTCCGGCTTCTTTTGCAGCAGCTTTGTTTCACTAATATCCTCATCTTTAACTTGGGGATATTCAGTTAGCTTTTCCGTGATTTTTTGCTGTTTTTTACGCAAAGTTTCTGCTTGAATTGCTAAATTTTGTGCAGATTGATATTGCTCCGAGTCAAAATGAATTGCTTTGGTCTGACATTGTAAATCCTGCAATTTTTCGTAACTGGGTACAAGCTTTTCAACTTTTTCCAAGTTGTCATATTTTCTTTGCAGATCTAGTCTTTTTGCTTCTTCATGGTGTTGCAGCTCTTCTTGTTTTTTTAAGTCACTATTCAGCTCTTTATACACAGAAAATTCATTTTCAGAATCACTGACTTTACTTTGCTGCTCTTGAATCTGCAGTAAAAGTTGGTTAACCGGAAGTTTTCTGCCCCTCTTTTTAAATAAACTATCAGCATTTTTGGCAAAATTATCGCGCACAGTTATCAATTTATCACTGTCGGCTGCGCCCAAGTAATATATACGTTCTAATAAGTCATTTTGCTTGATCTGGTCAACTTTTGTCAACATATCCTGGTTAAAGATAAAACTGTCGGCATAAAAGTCACCGTCAATATTCTTTATTTGGTCAAAAAAAACATTTTCGGGCACTACTTGATTATCACATTTAACTGTTAGTGTGCCCAATTTAGAACCTTTGCCGTGGGCGTAAAGGCGTTCCAGTTCATAGAGCTGTCCTTTTTCATTTTCAAAAAGCAAATACCCTCCCATTGGGCTAACTTGGGCCAAAGGAGTGTAGTTTTCAAAAAAGGGCGAATTGTGTGAAGCAAGATGAAAGCCAAACAAAATTTGCTTAATAAAAGCAACGATTGTGCTTTTCCCTGCTTCATTTGTACCATAAAAGACGTTAACGTCGGGTTTAAGTAAATCAAAAGTGAAATTTGAGAATTGACCAAAATTAATTATCTTAAGTTTAATTAATTTCATCATTGACTCCTTTCAATTTACTGTTCAGCTTGACTTCTGCCAGTTGTTTAACTTCCTGAATAAAACTTGGGTCCTGGGCCAAATTATTGGTAAACTCAGTTTTTAAGGACCAGTCTTTACTAATTTGGGCAAATTGATCCGGGGTAAAAATCTCTTCTTCAGCCTGTGTAAAATATTTTTGATCATTAACAGCAACAGCTAATTTGCTCCCATTAATGAAACGCACATCTACTAGTTGAGAACCATGAGCAAGTTTTTCTGAAATCATTTGCCAAAAATCACTGTCTTGAATTAATTCGGCTTCTTTTTCATTTAAAAAATCTGCACCGATTATTTGCAGGCAAAAATAGCTAGTGGTAGTCGCTGACAAACAATTAATTATCATCTTTTCCAGTTCGGTTTTTGCTATTGGCTTAGTTAATTCAAGCTGCCTTTTATCCCAAGTAATAAGATTAGTCTGAACAAAATGAATTTTGGTTTTCTTTGTTTGTTCATCAATAGTGCCTAAATAACAGCCTTTGGGACCAGTTTCGTTAATGTGACGGCCCTGAATATTACCAGGATAAACTATTAGTGGCGTTTCTGACAATATTTGCTTTAAATGGATATGACCCAGAGCAAAATAGTCATAATTAAGATTTTGTAATTCACTTAAGGTAAATGGAGCATATACATTTTGCGAACTTAAACCTGCCCTTTCCTGAGCATGCATAATACCAAAAGTGTAACGATTATTTTTAGGAGGAAACTGAGCAATAAGATTATCGGTAATATGATTGGCCAAATATGAAAAACCAGTCACATCATAGTCAAAACCACTTTTAGTGGTATAGGAGGCAGTTTCAATTTTTTCGTCCTCACCTAATAATTTAAAATACGGGCTTTCAGGCACCAGTAGGTCTTCTTTTGCCATATGATCATGATTACCTAAAACCATAACTACTTGTATTTCAGATTTGATTAGACGCTCAATTTCGCGCGCAAAAAAAATCTGCGCGCTGGGATTAGGCTTGAAACTATCAAAAGTGTCGCCTGCAATTAATACTAAATCAACATTTTCCTTAATGGCCAAGTCGACAATGTTAGTTAAAGATTGCATTGGAGCTTTTTGAATTTGATTAAAGCTCTTAGATGGTAAAAAAGATAGTCCCAAAAATGGACTATCTAAATGTGCGTCAGCAAAATGGATAAACTTCATGGTTATTTTTTAATTTCTAAGACCATCATAAAGGTCATTAACGGGTTTGGTAATTGTTCTTTGAACATCTTCAATTGTTTTAGAGACAGCCTGCTCAGCTTGCAAAAGTTGCAATATTTGATCATTCTTTTGCACTTTTTCATTCAACTTTTTATAATCTTCCTCTAAATCCTTAGGAAAGTCTCTTCCTTCAGTTTGAGAATTGATGATTTTAGTTTGCATCTCATCCATTTGCTTGAACAAAGCTGCACTTTCCTCATTATTTTTCACTGCATTAACGGCATTTTCTAAAGCCTTGAATTCATCAAGCTTTTGGAAATCTGCCGCCACCTGATTTGCTGAATCGTAAATATTTATCATATTTTTTCCTCCTAATTAGTGACCTAAAAGTCCTTTTATGTCATTATACCATTCATTAATCTTTTCACTGGCAGATCCGAGCCCTTTTTCAATTTTTTTACCAAAACCTTGCGTCCAATCAGTACCAGCACCGTTATTTTGAATAATTTGCCTTGGCGCTTGTTCTCTAAATTGATTCTGTGCAGTGTATGGTAAAATTCCTTCCATCTCAGCTTTATAAAGCCTTGTGATGCCGGTTTCGGATACACCGTGCATGAAATGCTGCTGATTAGTGCGATCAAAGCCGACCCAAGTTGCTACAACAACATCTGGAGTATAGCCAACGATCCATTGGTCCTTAGTGCCAAAACCGTATGAATTAGGAACTTCGGTAGAACCGGTTTTGCCAGCAACTCGATAGCCGGCAGGTTGAGCTGAAGTTCCTGTACCGCCTGCAAATACGCCTAACAGCATTGTAGTCATCTCTTTAGCAGTATTTTCAGAGATAATTCGATGAGTACCTGTATCGTGATTTTCCGCAATCACATTGCCACTTGCATCAGTAATTTTGGTAATAAAGTAAGAATTATTCGGTAAGTTACCTTTATTAGCAAAAGCAGAATAGGCACGAGCCATTTGAATAGGTGAAACACCAGTCGATAATCCGCCTAAAGCCAAAGCTAAATTTTGATCCTCTTTTGCTACCTTCAAGCCGAAATTATTAGCAGACTGGACGCCTTTAGCTACTCCAATGCGGTCTAATAGCCAAACAGCAGGCACGTTTTTACTTTGCGCCAAAGCCACATACATAGGAATTTTATCCGAATAACCATTATCAACATTGTGTGGCTGATAGCCATTCTTCCCGAAGCGCTGCAATTTGTTAGAAAGCTGGGAATCATAAT
This sequence comes from Lactobacillus sp. ESL0259, assembly GCF_003693045.1. Lineage (NCBI taxonomy): Bacteria > Bacillati > Bacillota > Bacilli > Lactobacillales > Lactobacillaceae > Lactobacillus > Lactobacillus sp. ESL0259. The sequence continues at coordinate 97,652 of NZ_REHP01000007.1, forward strand.
GATATCCTTGCTGCAAGGCTGGCGCATAAGAAACAATAGGTTTAATAGAAGAACCAGGTTGCCTCTTCATTTGTGTCGCGCGATTATAACCGCGAAAGACATGCTTGCCCCGTCCTCCTACCACAGCGCGGACTGCACCAGTAGTAGGATCCATCACTACCGTAGCACCCTGAGTTTTAGTGCCATCAGCGGCATTTTGAGGGAATAAGTAATCCTGGTTAAACCTTTCTTGCAGCTGACTCTGATAATTTTGATTAAGAGTAGTGTATATTTTCAGGCCCTTATTCATGACATCTTCTTCTTTTAAGCCATAGCGATTAATTGCTTCATCCACGACAGCATCAAAGAAGTAGGGATAACGATAACCATCTTTGTTATGATATGTATCACGTAAAGTTAAACCAATTTTTTGTTCACTTTCAGCCTGTGATTTTGATAATTTTTTATTATCAACCATCAAATTCAAAATTAAATTGCGTCGCGATAAAGCATAAGACATGTGATCAATGGGATTATACTTGCTAGGATTACGCAAAATACCTGCTAACGTGGCACCTTCACCAACTGTCAGTTGACTGGCATTCTTGCCAAAATATTTTTGGCTGGCATCTTCTACGCCCCAGACGCCATTACCAAAATAGGAATTGTTAAGATACATCGTTAGTATATCTTTTTTGGAATAAACATGATTAAGTTCGATAGCAAAGAAAAGTTCCTCAACTTTACGCGAAAATGTTTGTTTTTGAGTTAATAAGGCATTTTTAGCTAATTGCTGGGTGATAGTTGAACCACCGCCGGCAATTTGCCCGTGATTAAGCACTATACCTAGAGCGGCACGCCCCATTCCCTTAATACTAAAGCCGGGATTTTTCCAAAAAGTCCTGTCCTCGGTCGAAATTACAGCATTTTTCACGTTAGGTGAAATTTTGTCGTATTCAACATAAGTTCCCTTTTGTGAGTATAATGAGCCTGCTCGTTGGTTTTTTTGGTCATAAATTCCCGTCGTAACAGGTAATGACGCTTTTAAATTTGATATATTGGATGTTTTAACTTTAACGGTATAATAAGTACAAACCAAGAGAATGACGGTAAGCAAAATCAAAATGATCCAGCGACCGATAAAAAAACGATGATCAAAACGGTACCATAAGCCACGTTTCTCGTTTTTCTTTGGTTCATTGTTTTCCATTTTATCTGCTCCTTTAGAAACAATTAAAATTGTATCATATTAGAGGATATTACTTTTATTTTCAAAAAGATTTAACAAATATTTATGAGCTATTATTTTACATTTAATTTTCCCCAAAATCTCAAACCATGCTCAGTAAACGACTTATTGCGTCTTTTGCTGATCCCACGCAAATGGCGTCATTACTTACGAACTGAACACCAGATTTTGATTAACGGCACTTATCATTATTTTAATCAAATGGTCTTTCCAGACGATAAAATTGAGCTGTGGCTAAAACACATTGAGAGTAGTCAAAATACTTATTCAGCAAGCGGACAAATGCCAGAAGTGATTTACGAAGATCAAAATCTGTTAATTATTAATAAACCAGCAGGACAAAAAACACATCCTAACTTAAATGAAACCAACACTGCCTTGAATGATTGTGCTACTTATTTAGGGTACTCTCCTTTTATTGTACATCGTTTGGATATGCTAACCAGTGGTTTACTTTTGGTTGCTAAGAACCCGGCAGTTGTTCCTATTTTAAATCGTGAATTAAGCAGTAAAATTTTTCACCGTGAATACTTAGCAGTAGTCAATATGACTAAGCCAATAGCAGATACTGGCATAATTAACCTGCCCCTTGGACGAGACCCACTTGATAAGCGCAAGCGCAAGATTGTTGCTGACGGACTTAAAGCAATCACACATTACCAAATTCTAAAGTGCTTTAGCAATAATACTGCTTTAATTAAGCTCGACTTAGAAACAGGAAGAACACACCAAATCCGTGTTCATTTAGCGGCAACAGGTTGTCCGATTGTGGGTGATCCTTTGTATAATCCCACTTTTATAAGCAAAGAATATTTACATTTAACCGCTTATCAAATTTCTGTGGTACTGCCATTTTCATTTGAAGAATTAAAGGTCAATCTGCCTAAAGCTAAAATACCTTTGCTCAAGTAAAAAATCCCTCAAGGGCTTTTACTTAGGTATTAAGTAGTAAAAAATCCTGTTGCTTTTTCCCATAATAAAACAATGGTCATCTAACCAATATCACATTTAGCACAATTATTATCTTAATTACGCGACTTCATTAGTGTAAATTACCAGATGCTCTTGTATAATTCTATTATTGAAAATTTATATAAAGAAATTGAGAGTGAACATGAATAATCAAAAAATTGCTGATTTAGCAAAAAATGTTATTGACACGTTTAATTTACCTAGTTTAGGTGTAGGCGTTTATCATAAAGGTGAAAGTTACAGTCACGTCTTTGGCGATGCAGAGCAAAATAGTTTGTATCCTTTAGCATCAATTTCAAAAACCTTTTTTGCCACTGCAGTTTGCCAATTAGCTGATTCAGGTAAAATTACTTTGGATGACCCGTTAAAAAAATATTGGCCTGATTTCAAACTAAGAGATAAATATGCCGCAGACCATTTAACTTGGAGGGATGCTCTAAGTCACCAAAGTGGGTTGCCTGCTCATGACTTAATGCGTTTTACTAATATGAACAAGCATGACCTTACTTTAAAAGAAAAGGCAGAACATGTTGGTTTTTTAGAGCCCAATCATGAACTGCGTTACAAAATGCAGTATAGTAACCTGGTTTTTGCTGTTGCTACATATGCTTTTGAACAAGCTATTAATCAAGATTACGGTATTTATGAGCACGAGCATTTACTGAAGCCTTTGCATTTGAATAATACCTATGTTAATCATCACGAGGCACCACGTGAAAGAATAGTCAAGCCGTATATTAGAGATAATGACATTACCGAAGAAGTGCCATTTATTGCGCCTGGAAAAGTTGGTGGTGCCAGCAGCATGCTTTCAACTATCTCTGATTTGCTAACTTGGGCCAAATACCAATTAAAATTGCAAAAAGAAAGCAAAAATAACGCAATGGCTGAGCACTTTCTGCCTCAATCTATTATGTCTTCTAGCCGTGCGTATGGCGGCGCAAATTTTGGCGCTTATGGTCTGGGCATGATGATGGAAGATTACCGAGGACATAAATATTTCTACCATAGTGGTTCATATATTGGCTATTGTTCTTTCATGGGCTTTGTTCCTGACCTTGACTTAGCTTTTGTCTCAACAACAAATTTGGATTCAACTGATGCCATTTTTGCTTTAGCTTATCAAACTATTGATAATGTTCTGGATATTCACGAAACAGACTGGACCAGTAAAATTAAAAAGATAGTTGATAAAAAAGTAGCAATTCGTGAGGAAAAAATCAGAGAAGAAATAGGGAAAATTTCCCAAAATGTTAATGCAGAAGATAATCTTTTAGGTGATTATGAAAACCCAGGCTATGGTTTAATTACACTAAAAGAAAAAAATGGTGATTTATTGGTTACCATCGGTAAATGGGACTACCCGGTATTTGTAAATGAGGAAGGCAAAATGTTTGTAGAAGAAAGGCTGTACCAGCACGAACTTTTGCCAATTGAGCTTCAGGAAAAACAAGTTTTATTATGGACTGACCGCGCACTTAACAAACCAACAGTATTTAAAAAGATAAACTAAAAAGCCTAACTTTTTCCAAATTAAAGCTAGGCTCATAATATTTTCTAGACAACCTGAAGCTAACCCCTAAAACTGGACGTTAGTTTTATATCATTTTACTTAAGGCTTGATTCCGATATTGAATCGGAGTTAAGCCTTTTAGTTTGTGCCGAATTCTATCTTCATTGTAATAACTTATCCA
>NZ_REHP01000008.1:0-35313 GCF_003693045.1 Lactobacillus sp. ESL0259
CCATCAATAGATCTATGTGATGTGATATGTAATTTCTCTTGAATTTCTTTTGTACTAAATCCTCTTTGATACAAATCTACTGCTTCTAATTTTGTTTTTAGTAAATATTTAGACATAAGAAAACCCCGAATTGGAATCTTTGTCCAATTCTAGGGGTTAACTTCAACCAGCTTAATTAAAAGCTGGTTTTTTTATTTAATATGTGAACTAATCCATGGCACAACTTTACCTATTACCTCATTAAGCTTGGTAAAATCACCAGTTTCAACATTATAAGTATGATTTGCATTTTCTACAGTAAAAGAATCTACATTAGTCATATGACAATTTTTAATAAAGTTTAAGCTAATATTGGGGTCTAAAGTTGGATCACTGGTGCATACTTCAACTAAAATCGGATTTTTAAAGTTTTTAATGTTATCATTCAAAGTTGTTTTCAATTCGTCAAAGAATCTGCGGTATACGAGTTCAACACCACCGCTACTAGTATGAACAATGCAGTAGCCTAAATTATCCATTTCAAATTTATCATATGCCATTTCCAATGGTTCTGAAGTATTAATCGCACCATTTAAAGAAACTATGATTTTAGCTGGCAAATTTGAGCAAGTAAATACTAAACGGCCACCAAGACTATGACCCAACAAGCCAACATTATTTTCTGCAACATACGGTAAGTTTTGTAAATAGCTAAAGCTGGCCTTGACTTCTTCTGTCATTACTTTCATACCATAATTTTCTCTAGAATATAGGTTCTCACCCATACTGCATAAATCTATTCTAGCTGCTACTATTCCTGCCTCAACTATTTTTTTACTGATTCTTGCCAGCATATGATTATCATTGTTTCTAGAGGACATGAAGCCATGAACCAACAACATAGCAGGAAATTTATCTCCATTATCTGGAATATCAATCTGTATCGGCACTTCATGATCAATGCACTTTAAAAACCTTAATTCTTCACGCACGTCAATTATCTCCTTGTATAAGTTTTTTTAGTTGTACAATGCAATATACAGTATACTCTTATTTCGATAATCTAAATACGTATAACTACTTTTTACCATACTGAAAAAATTTTGGGGGCAAAAGTATGATAAAATTGAAATTTTAAATTATCTAACCAGTCAGAGTGACAAGATTCAAAATTGGTAATGATCTTTTTAGTTGTTACATAGGTAACAAAACTAATTATAATCAATCTTTTTCATATAAAAAGTGATAGATTATCATTAAATTTCTTCACCATTGGATGCAATAACTTTTTTATACCAATTAAAAGAGTCTTTTTTTATTCTTTTATTGGTACCATTTCCATTATCATCTCGATCAACGTATATAAATCCATATCTTTTTGACATTTCACCTGTCGAATTGGCTATGATATCTATGGGACCCCACATAGTGTAACCTCTAAGATCAACTCCATCATCTAGAGCTAACGCCATTTGCTTAATATGATCTTTCATATAAGAAATACGATATTTGTCATGTATATGATTATCTTTATTTAAAACATCATATTCACCAATTCCATTTTCAACTATCATAATTGGTTTTTGATACCTATCATAAATATCATTTAACAAGTATCTTAAGCCTATAGGGTCAATTGCCCATCCCCAAGAGCTCGTTTTCAAATAAGGATTAATAACCGTATTATCTGCATCCCAAGTGACAGTACCTCCATCATTTTTTGATGATGTTATTGAAAAGTTACCTGCATTTTTCTTAGTTTTTATTTTAGGATCAGTTGAAACATCACTAGAACTATAATAACTAAATGAAACAAAATCAACTTTACCATTAAGCAGTTTTGCTTTGTCTCCCTTTTCAAAATTAATTTTTAAATTCTTTTTATCAAAAAATTTTTGAGCATAGCGTGGGTAATATCCTCTAGCTTGTACATCAGGGAAAAAGTATGACTTTTTAGTAGTTTGTTGAGCAGATAAAGCATCTTCTGGATTCGGGGTGTTAGGATAATTGACTACTCCCGCGATCATACTACCAATTTGAAAATTGGGATTTATCTTATGACCCATAGTTACTGCCTCTGCTGAGGCTACTAGTTGATTATGAGCTGCTTGGTATCTTGCCTCTAATGGATTATCGCATTTAGAAATATCAATCCCACCTGCAAAAAAAGGATAATTTAAAAGGGCATTAATTTCATTAAAGGTAATCCAATATTTAACTTCTTTTTTATATCGATTAAAAAGGGTCTTAGCTAATTTGAGATACTCTTTTATCATTTTTCGATTAACCCAACCGTTGTATTTTTCTGTTGCCCAAAAAGGTGTATCGAAATGATCAATAGTTAAAATTATCTCCATTCCTAATTTTCTAGCAGTCCGTATAACATTATCGTAATATTTTAGACCTAATTCGTTTGGTTTATCCATATGAGCTTTAGGAAAAATTCTAGGCCATGAGACCGACATACGATACACAGTAAATCCCATTTCTGCAAACAATTCTAAATCTTCTTTCCAGTGTGTGTATCCATCAATACTAGTGCGAGAAGGATAAAATCCATAATCTTTCTTTGCTGCTGCAAGGGGATGACTTAATGCCCATTTTCTTCCATTTCCAGCTAAAGGTAATATATCAGCTGAAGATAAAGTCTTCCCATCTTTATTGTATGCCCCTTCATACTGATCTGCTGCTGTAGCTCCACCCCATAAAAAGTTTTTAGGAAATTTACTCATTAGAAATACCTCTTTCATTTATTTAAACTTGAAAAAATCTATTGAAAATGCATTAGTATCTGAATCATCTAAATTTTTATTTATCAAATGATCCTTGTCATTTAAAACTGTCATAATCACAGTACAATCATATCCAGCTTCTTCGATTAGTTTATAATCGAAAATGATTAATTTTTGTCCTTTTCTTACCTTATCTCCTTTTTTTACAAGACATTTAAAATATTTTCCTTTAAGTTCAACAGTATTTATTCCAATATGTATTAATATTTGAGTGCCAAAATCATCAGTAATTCCGATAGCATGATTTGTTTTAAACGTTGCTGTGATTGTTCCTGAAATTGGTGCTACTAATTCATTAGACATAGGTACAATACCTATTCCATCGCCCAATTTTCCAGATGAAAATACTGGATCAGAAACATCTTTTAAAGGAACTTTTTTACCCTCAACTGGTATCCTAAAATCTTCTTTATTATTTAGCTCATTAGGTAACCCCCAAAAATAAGTCAGTATAGCAGCGCCAACAAAGCTGATTATTAAACCGATAATTTCACCGACAAAGCCATGCCCTAAATAAGTTGGAATTGAAAGTATACTTGGAAAGGCAAAAGCATGAGCTTCTACATTTGAAAGTCCAATCACAATTCCACCTAATGCGCTACAAGATATAGCAATATAAAACGGCTTTTTATACTTGAGCGTCACACCATAGAGGGTTGGCTCAGTAATTCCAAAAATAGCAGCTATGCATGCAGAACCTGATATTTGTTTTGTTTTATTATCTTTTGCTTTTAGAAATACCCCTAAAGCTGCACCCGCTTGCGACATAACTGCAGCACAAGCAATAGGAAAAATTGGATCTTGCCCCAGTTTTGCAATATTACTCATAATTAAAGGTAAAATCATCCAATGAAATCCAAACATTACTATTACTTGCCACAACCCACCTATTAACAATCCTGCAAATAATGAAGCGTGGTTATATATCGTCATGATGGAGTTAGCCAAAGCGCTTGAAATCGTTGAGCCAATTGGACCAACCACAATTAATGTTAGTGGAACCATTATTACTAATTCAATCAGAGCAACAAAAACATACTTTAAACTATCTGGAATTAACCTTTTTAACATGGGTTCTAAATAACTTAGAAGCCAAATTGACAGTATAATTGGTATTACAGAAGAAGAATAAGACATTGGAATAACGGGAATACCTAGAAATTTAATGGTGATATTCTTTGTTGCCAAAGTAGTAATTTGTGGATATAACAATGCTCCTGCAATCGCAACACTTACAAACCGATCTACTTTTAATTGTTTAGCGGCATTAAAAGCAATAAATATTGGTAAGAAATAAAAAAGTGAATCGGCAGCTGCATTTAATAATACATATGTTCCCGAAGTTTCTTTAAGCCATTTCATTGTTGTACATAGAGCTAACACACCTTTTAAAACTCCTGCACCACATATAGCGTTAAGAAAGGGCATAAAAAGACTAGAAATGAAGGAAATAAATTTATTAAGTAAACCTAAGAAGCCTGTCCTTTCCTTGTTTTTAGCCTCTTTTTCTTTAATTAAATTTTTACTGTCTTTAATTTCCTTCATATTTATTAATTGATCATACACTTCTGCCACCTGAGTACCAATTACAAGCTGCCATTGTTCATGACCATAAACAACTTGAATTATACCTTTTAATTTTTCAAGCTCCTTTTGATTTACTTTGTTATTATCTTTAACGTTAAATCTCAACCGCGTTGCACAATGCCACACTTTTTTAATATTGCTTGCTCCACCCATATAATTCAATATATCGGTAGCTAAATCTAAATACTTCAACTGTAAATCCTCCCTTAATTAATGATTTATCAATTGAAGCCGGCTTTCATATTGACAAAATAATATTAATTTATGGGAACGTTCCCATGTCAAGAAAAAAATAAAGTTATTCAATAAAATTGAATAACTTTATTTAGCAGGTTTTTCTAATTATCATTTTAGGCTGAATTGTTATTTTCTTAAATTCTGTATTTTCCAATCTACATATAATTTTATTTATGTCATTTTTAATTTGAAGTGAAAGAAACGAGTCAATAGTTGATATTTCCATGTATTTACCGTAATCACTATTATCAAAACCAAAAACCTTAACATCAGTAGGTATCCTTTTTTTATACTTACGTAAAGTTGAAATGAAACCAGCTGCTACATAATCAGAATAAGCTATAACGGCTTCCGGTGGGTCTTCAAGTTTTAAATACTCCATGGCCGCACTTTCCCCTGCACCTGTTTGTTCTGAATAAAAAACTTCCCAAGAATCAAATTTTGAATTTTCCAATTTAAATTCCTTTATTGCTTTTATTCTCGCCTTTGTATTATTTTTTCTTGGGTCATTAAGAATATGACCTACCGAAATATCTCCATAACGATTTTTTAAATATTTGAGTATGTCTTTGTATAAAGGATAATGATCAATGTATGATGAATAAATATTTTTACTATCTATTCTCCTCCATGTCACAATTGGTCCATATTGAGAAAATTCAGCAATTTTTTTCCAACTATTGCGATTGGCCACAAAAAATAGCGCATCCAAGCCATGAAGTTTAAACTCTTTCAAGATTAAAAGTTCTTCTTGCTTATTTCGAGTAAAATATACTGCGATTTTAAAACCTTTTTTTTGTACATAATGTGTTACCAAATCAAGTAGTTGCCCAACTTCAGGATAATATGTTTTAGCAATAAATCCTATTGTTTTCGTACTTTGTTCTACCAGTTGTCTGGCTAATATAGAAGGAACATAACCCAACTTTTTAGCCGATTGTAACACCTTTTTTCTACTTACTTTTGAAACATAACCATTACCTGTGAAGACCCTTGAGACGGTTGATTTTGAAACTCCAGCAAGTCGTGCAACATCAAAAATATTTGACATAAGCTATAATTAAATCCATTTCATGAATATTTATAATGTTTTATCTTTTTCCGCCAAAAACTGGAAAATGACTGGCAGAGCCATAATCAAAAGTATTAATATTTTCTAAAGTAGCCATATCATCTTCACTTATTTCAAAATTCAATTCGGAATTTTGTTTCATATGTTCTGGATTGACAGACTTAGGTAAAACTACGGTATTAAGTTGCCAATCGTAACGAATACAAAGTTGTGCAACTGAAACATGATATTTTTCTGCCATCTTTTGAATTACTGCATTATTTAAAGCTTCGCCATGCGCAACAGGTGAAAAAGACTCAACTATAATATTCTGCTGCTGACAAAAATCAATTAGCTTTTTAGGTGTCGCACCAATATGACACAAAATTTGGTTAACCATAGGCTTAACATCACTATTGTCAATTAAGTTCTGTAAGTCTTCCGGTTGAAAACTAGAAACTCCAATAGCACGCAATTTCCCCTCTTTCAAAGCGTCTTCTAAAGCGCGCCAAGTTTCTAAGTTACCTGCAAAATGCCGATCATCAGATTGGTTTACCTCTTTCCATGGCTGCGGATTATGGATAATCATCATATCTAAATAATCAAGATCCATTCGCAAAAGAGTTTCATCAATAGATTTTTTAGCTTTTTGATAGTCTTTAATTTCAGCCTCTACTTTTGAGTTAACAAAAATTTGGTCACGAGCAATACCTGAATTTTTAATCCCCTGACCTACTCCACTCTCGTTATGATAAGCTTGAGCAGTATCAAGATGCCTATAGCCCATTTTTAAAGCAGATTCGACTGGTAAAGCCACTTCACTATCGGGAATTTTCCAAGTTCCCAATGCCAGTTTAGGGATTTTTACCCCATTATTCAGTGTAAATGTTTCTTCAAAAATCATAATTTTCCCTCCTTATGCCTTTTCTTGAGTATAACGCTTAACTTCATGTTTAAGTCAATCATTTTTCACTTAGATTTTTAAAACTTTTTTAGTTACAATTAAGTTTAAATAGATAAAAGAAGGCAAATTTATGAAATACGTTTACTTAATGCGTCACGGACAAACTTTGTTTAATGTCCAACATAAGATTCAGGGCTTTTGTGATTCACCACTGACCTCTCTGGGAATTAAACAAGCACAAACTACGAAAAAAGATTATTTTGAAAATGAGCAGATTGCTTTGGAGGAGGCTCATTGTTCCACTTCTGAAAGGGCAATAGATACTTTAAAATTAGTCACCAATTTACCTTTTAAAACTCATAAAGATTTACGAGAGTGGAATTTTGGCATTTATGAAGGGGAAGGAGAGCACCTTAATCCGCCTTTACCATACAAAGATTTTTTTGTTCAGTTTGGTGGAGAATCTCAAGAACAAGTGGTTGCCCGAATTAATAAAGCGATTACAGAGATCACAGAATTTTCTTGCCATAAACAGATTTTAATTGTCTCCCATGGAGGTGCCATAGCTAATTTCTATAGGAAATGGGAAGAATACAATACATTTAAGCGAAAAGATCACATTCGGAATTGTGCCGTTTTAAAATATGAATATGAAGATGGTATTTTTCGTTTGCAGTCAATATTTAATCCTAGCTGCTAAAAAAGCAAAAAAAGGGAGATCAACCTAAACAGTTGATCTCCCTTTACTTAATTATCAATTTATTCCAAATTCAATGAACTCTTATCAAAACCAGCTGACTTAATCTTGTCATCAATTGATGGAGTACCGAGCCAAGTGATCATTTCCTTCATTGAAGCTGTAATTGCTTCAGTACCAGGAAGAAGAAGCTTACGAGGGTCATAACCCTTGTTGTCTTTGTCTTCATCTTTGTGGGCTTCAAAGTACTTACGAGTAGCAGCTTGGAAAGCCAATTGGAATTCAGTGTTAATGTTAACTTTAGAAATTCCAAGGGAAATAGCCTTCTTAACTTGCTCTTCAGGAATACCTGAACCACCATGTAGTACCAATGGAACAGAAACTGCATCAGCAATTTCCTTTAAGCGATCAAAGTTCAAGCCTTTCCAGCCTTCTGGGTAAACGCCGTGAATGTTACCAATACCACAAGCAAGTTTGTCAACTCCTGCGGCTACAAAAGTTTTTGCGTCTTCAACAGATGCTAATTCACCACCATCGGCACCTTGGTTTTCACCAATTTTACCAATTTCAGCTTCAACTGAAATACCGCGTTCATGAGCCAACTTAACGATTTCCTTGGTTTTAGCTAAGTTCTCTTCAGTTGGTAAAGCATGACCATCAAACATAACGGATGAGTAACCAAGAGCAATACATTCTTTAGCAGCTTCAAAGCTACCATGGTCTAAGTTCAATACAACTGGAACAGAAATGTCCATTGCATCCATTTCATCTTCAACTAAGTCTTTAGCAACTTTATAGCCACCCATGTACTTAGCTGCACCCATAGAAACCTGAATTAAAACCGGAGTTCTAGTTTCTTCAGCTGCTTGCAAAATTGCACGTGTCCATTCCAAGTTGTTAGTGTTATAAGCACCTACTGCATAATGGTTTTTACGAGCATCCTTAAAGATTTGATTACCATTATCTAAATATGCCATTAAATATACCTCCTAATAAACTTACAGTCATATTGTATCGTATTAATTAAGCATTGAACAATCTTTTATTTGATGAAAACGTTATTTTTGAAAATTTTTACATTTCTTTAGGAGCATTGACACCTAATAGTCGCAAAGCCTCGGTTAAAACAATTGAGGTTGCTTGAACCAGTGCCAATCGAGCACTTATTTGATCATCATCAACCAATACTTTGACATTAGCATAATATTTATTAAACTTCTTGGCTAAATCAAGTGCATATTTAGCAATAATTGACGGTTCAAACTTAGCACTGCTGCGAGCAATGATACGAGGGAAGTCAGCCAAATATTTGGCAACTCCAAAAGACCAGTTATCATCTATCTTAATATTAGAAAGATCTGGTTTATGACTTTGCTCAGCAGCCTTACGCAAAACACTTTGAGCGCGCGCATTTGTGTATTGCACGTAAGGACCAGTATCTCCTTCAAAACGGACAACTTCATCCAGATCAAAATCAAAGTTTTCAGTCCGCTCGTTTTTCAAGTCGTGGAAAATTACTGCTCCAACTCCCACATCATGAGCGACCTGGTCTTTATTAGCTAAATCAGGATTCTTTTGCTCAATTTGCTTTTGCGCCAAGTTAACAGCATCCTGTAAAACCTGATCAAGGAAAACTACATTCCCTTTTCTAGTAGAAAGCTTTTTACCATTTTGAGTAATTAAGCCGAAAGGAACATGATAAATTTCGTCAGCCCAATCATAGCCCATTTTCTTCAGAACGGTTTTTAACTCCACAAAATGCTGGGACTGTTCATTACCGACAACATAAAGCATTTTGACAAAATGATACGTATTTTGACGATAAATGGCTGCTGCCAAATCACGTGTTAAATAAATACTAGTGCCGTCAGATTTCACAATCAAAGCTGGATTTTCATCTTTACCCATGTCAACAACTTGTGCACCGCGAGATTCATGTAAAAGTCCTTTTTCTTTTAATTCATCAATAACTGGCTGCATCTTATCATTAAAGAAAGCTTCGCCTTTATAAGAATCAAAAGTTACACCGAGTTCTTTATAAATACGATTAAAATCAGTTAGAGATACGTCCCGGAACCATTGCCATAATTTAACTGCTTCGGGATCGCCATCTTCTAGTTTTTTAAACCAAGCACGTCCTTCATCATCCAGTTCTGGATGTTTTTCAGCCTCTTTGTGAAATTTTACGTAGTACTTAAACAAATTCATGATGGGGTCTTTTTTCACATCTTCTTCAACGCCCCAATGCTTATAAGCAGCAATTAATTTACCAAATTGGGTGCCGTAGTCACCTAAATAATTAATTTTTATAGGCGTATAGCCAACTTTTGCCAAAGTTTTAGCAATTGAATTACCAATCACAGTCGACCTTAAATGGCCCATAGACATTGGCTTGGCAATATTAGGACTAGACATATCGATCGGGACATTGCCCTTTCCTAAGTTTTGATCCCCAAAGTGCTCTTTTTGCTGTAAAATTTCTGCAAGAGTTTGTGAGATCAATCTGCCATGATCTATTGAAAAGTTAACATATGGACCTACAGCTTTGATAGATGCAAAATCAGTGCTCTTTAGCTCATTTGCAATATTTTGTGCAATAACTGCCGGATTTTTGTGTTCCACTTTTGCCAAAGCAAAGACTGGAAATGCATAGTCACCCATGTTTTCATTTTTGGGCCTTTCAATTAACGAATTAATTTGCTCTTTGGAAAGGTCAACCTGCCCAGCAACTAACTCGACAACCTTATCTTTAAAATCCATTTTTCCCTCCTAAATGCCAAAAAAGTCTCTCCTTCACTAACATGAAGAAGAGACGAGTATAACCCGCGGTACCACTCTTTTTGATACAAAGTATCCGCTTATTAAATTTTCTATTTGGTCGGTTAGACACGCCTTCAGTCATTTTTCCAGCCTGACTCTCATCAATCTCAAGCTCGCTATATTGGAAAAAATGCCTACTACTTCTAACTACTTTCATCAAATGATTATAACAGCAAATAATGTCTGCGCCAAATTTTTTAGTTATTTTTGATAATTACCTTTGTTCCGGCAGGAATGTTTTCAACTAGCCAGCGAGAATCAGGGACACTTAACCTGATACACCCGTGAGAAGCAGGCTTAACTCCCAACTTTTCAGCCTCTTTAATGTTGTATTTTCCATTGCCTTTCGTTGGAACCGAATGAAAAAGATAAACATTTTCTTTATCCCAACTGGTCCAGTTATTAGCACCTTCATTTAATTCAGGATTATAAAAAGAATCACCACGATCATACTTTATTTTATATGTTCCAGTCGGTGTTAACGACTTATTCTTTTTAAAAAGTCCCGCGCTTGATAACATAGTATATATTCTTTTATTACCACGTAAAACATAAACACGATTACCTTTAAGCGATACTCTAATTTTCAAATTGTTTTCAGAATGCTTTATTTTGGGATAAGGCTTAGTTTCACTCGCTTTTTTCCAATTGAAAGGAGAACGCAAATCATTAGGGTCTTGATAAGGACGATAAGATGCAGCAGTTTTTATAACTACTGTTTTCTTATCATCTTTGACTTTATTACCCACTTTAGGCTGAGTAGGCATAGATATCCGCGCAAGACTAATAGCACATATTAGAATAATACAAAAAGCAGTAAGAACTTTTAATAGACTTTTTTTCATATAATAACTTTTCTCCAAATCATATTTGTGTTTCAACGGAAAATCTATCCTTTGTTAGCATATTGATTCATCAACTGAGGCAATATTGCACTTATTTTAGTTGGGCGCACCACATAATCCGTTTCAGCAATTTTATCGCCAGCTAAGGAATGAAGATAAATTGCAGCCAGGACTGGATCTAGCGTGCCACCAAACTGTGCTATAAAGCCACCAATTAGCCCTGCTAATGTATCTCCCATTCCACCAGTAGCCATACCAGGATTACCGCTAGTATTTACAAAAATTTCGTTAGTACTAGTATAAACATGAGTGCGATTTGATTTTAAAACCAAAATAACATTTTGGGTAGGAAAAATCTTTTTTAAAGCACTCAAATTAGCACTATCAGTTTGATAAGGAATTCTAATTTGACTTAAACGCTGCCATTCCATTTGATGAGGTGTTAAAACGATCAAACCAGCACTGGTCGGGATTAGCTTAGGGTCTTGTCCAATTAAATCCAAAGCGTTTGCGTCCAAAACTAATGTTTGATTTGAGGAAACATTCTGACAAAGAATAAGCATCATTTGATGAGCAAAAAAGTTAGTTCCTAACCCTGGTCCGCAAACAATAACATCCATTTTAGTGATTAAATTTAGTAAGTTCCGATCACGCCAATCAATGAACATTACCTCAGGATTACGAGCATGTAGTGCATTCAAGTTAACTGGATGGGTAGCTACTGAAATTAGACCTGCACCACTATTAAGCGCAGCTTCAGCTGCCATGATGATCGCACCACCATAATTTTCATTGCCCCCAATTAACAGGATTCTGCCATAATTACCCTTATGTGAATTACTGGGTCGTTTTTTAATTACTTTTGTCAAAATCTTTGCAGTTATTTCAGACATAATTAGCCTCCAAAAAGCCAACGCCAAAATCTAATTAAAAAGTTAACTTTATTAGTTGATTGTAATGCCTGAGCAGGTAAAAGTAAGCCATTAGGCTGTTGCAGAGAAATAATTTTATTTTTACCGGCTTTAAAGTAATAGTAATTAATTCTTTGCCCTACTTTAATGGGAGCTTCAACAACTTTTGCCGTTAAACCCACTTTAAATTTTGGACCATTTTGAGGCACCCAAATCAGACTTTTATTCTTCATACCAATATTTATTTGTCTGGCTTCTCCGTTGTGAACTTCTACATTAGTATGACCTATAATTACCTCATTACGCTGAAAAACTAGAGGCTGATAGTTCTGATAGACATAGTCAAGTAGCTTGCCAGTCTGAATAAAACGCGCTGGGTCTGTATTGGTTAAATGTTTTGCTCCCATTACCACCGTGATGATTCTGCCGCCTTGATGGCGTGCAGTTGCAATGAAGCAAGCACCAGCAGCATCAGTTGTTCCCGTCTTTAAGCCATCAATCTTAAAACGTTTGCGGTACTGCGGCATCCCTTTTAGCATCCAGTTAAAATTGCTCATTGGTATAGCCATTTTTTGATCAATAAAATTCATTTTAGCAATGTTAGTAGTTTTAAGCACTTCCGGAAAATCTTGAATTAAATGCTGCCCAATGATTGCCATCTCTTTGGCCGACAACATATTTTCGGCATCTTTATCTGCATCTGGATAGCCATCGTTACCCACACTCTTGTTAGGTAAACCACAAGTCGTATATATCTGATCGCTCTTAATACCCCATTTATTTAGTTGCTGTCTCATTTGCTTGACAAAAGCTACTTGGGAACCACTAACTGCTTGTGCTAACATCATTGCGGCTCCATTAGCCGATTCAATTAATGTTGCCTGATACAACTGCCTGATTGTATAGGTATGCTTCATACGCAGTGGAACGTTGGAATATTCTCTGTTACTTGCAACAGCAAAAATCTGCTGAGTTGGCGTTACTTTAGTATCCCAATTTATTTTATTTTGATCAATCGCCTTTAGTGTCAAATAAACAGTCACCAATTTGGTCATCGAAGCTATAGGTAATTGCTTGTTAATGTTTTTACCATACAGCAACTGTCCTGTTTTACTGTCTATAGCAATTGCCGCCTTGGCATCAATGTTGACTTCATTTTTATTATAGTTATCAGGTAACTCTGGGGCGGCTTTTACATCCACAGGAACCACTAAAATTAATAAACTGATAAAAATTAAAATGATCGCTTTAGCTTTCTTTTTCAAGTATAAATCACCCTTTCCTGATTTTTTTTAATTATTTTACGTTTTATGATTACATTTTACCAAATTTTTGGTATGATTATTACTGTGCTAAAAATAATAAGCCCCGATGGCGGAATTGGCAGACGCGCAGCGTTCAGGTCGCTGTTTAGGTAACTAAGTGAAAGTTCGAATCTTTTTCGGGGCATTGGTGCAATAAGAGCTAATCTATAGGGATTAGCTCTTTTACTATTCTGATACTTTTGCGATGCACAATTAATGCAAGCAGAAACTTAAAAGAACCTGTCTCCCACTGAATTATCTGACCTTAATGATGAAAATGAGATAATCCTCATATGTTGCAAACAATAATATATTTTTAAAAATTTTTTTGTGTGGGATGCCTTGAAACTGATTTTTTCATTTATTGAAATATTGAAATTTTAAATTGTAACTAGTATTTTTATAATAAAAAATATTTTAATATGTACTTTAATGATTATTTTGTATTAAAATTAATACAAAAGGAGGCACAGTCATGCAAAAACGATTAACAAAATCCCAGGATAAAGTTATATCCGGCGTATTTGGCGGTGTTGCAGAATATTTTGGTTGGGATAAAGCGTGGACCAGAATTGGTGGTGCAGCATTAATACTATGTACAACCTTTCCCGGACTGCTTTTATATATTATTGCTGCTATTGTAATGCCTGAAAAAAATCGTCATGATGATACTCTTGATGGTGAATTTCACAAACCTTAAACTGATTATAAAAATATAATTGAATTTCAACACGTTATTTAAGTCTTTCAAAATTAAATTAACGTGAGATTAGCTAAAAATCCAAGTATATATGGGCAAAACTGCTCATTTATACTTGGATTTATTTTTTGACAAGTTGACCTTTTTTTAATTAAAGAATATGATTTAGACAATAATTTACTTAAAGAAAGGTTAGCGTATTATGAGCTTAGACGTTAATATACTTCCATCCGATTACATTGACTTATCTATTGGAGATTTTCGTTCTGGAATAAACAAAAGAATAATTGCTAAACTGGTAAAAAGAGTTGAGCATGCTGGAAATGGATATACTCCGGGTTTAGGACTGCCTGAACTGAGAGAAAAAATTGTGTCATACTACAGTGAGACTTACGGTATCAAGGATATTGACATCAATAATATTCAAATCACCGTTTCATGTCTGCATGGTGCTTTTTTATCATTAAGATCTATCATCAAAAATAAATCTGATGAAATTATTGTTATTGCTCCTTTTTTCCCTTCATACTTAAATTTAATTGCGGGAGTGGGTGCAACTCCAGTAATTGTTAAATCAGAGGCTCCTACTTTTGCACTGCCAATTGAGCAAATCAAAAAAGCCGTCAATGCAAATACTAAGGCCATCATTATTAATTATCCTAACAATCCTACTGGAGCCAGTTTGTCGCCAAAGGACCGGGAATTCTTGAATAATCTCTGTGAAGAGAAAAATATCTTTGTGATTGACGATCATGTTTACAGCGATTATCCCTGTAAATATCAATACCAACCAATCTCAACTGATATTTCCCATCAAATTTTAGTAAGCAGCTTTTCCAAAAGTTTTGCCATACCAGGAATACGTCTTGGCTATGTCATTGCACCGGCCAATATTATTGAACGGGATGGCTTTTATAATGAAGGGATCACTTTCAGTGCCCCAACTATTAGTCAATTCATTGGGGAAATAATTTTGGAAGAACCAGAGAAATATACCCACCATATTGAGGAAATTAAACAGACAGGTACAGAATTAACCAAACTTTTTACTAGGAGTAAATATTTTCCTTGCTCCTCATACATGGGTGGCTTATACATGTTTATTGAAGTACCAGAAACCATCAAGGACATTGACCTATACTATAAATTGCTGGAAAAACACTTTCATGTAATTGTGGCCAAGGGAAGTGATTTCCAATATTCAGACAGATACTTCAGAATTTCTCTTTCAACCGAAAAAGGAATTTTAGTAAAAGGTGTACAAAAAATTATTGATTGTGTAGATTACACTTTGAATTATAATAAGTAGCACGTATAAAATTACAAGAATAATTTAAAGATTATTATATTAAAAAAAGCTCAGCAAGCGCCAGAGTTCATTCCAGCAGCCTAGGAGCTTTTTTATTTTACCTCACTTTTTACCCAATTCATAATTAATCTTAAGTTGTTTAATTAAATAAAATAAAAAATGATACCGACTGAACAATCGGTATCAAATTCGCTTATATTAGGTTTTATTTAAGCACGAATGTGCAGTTTTTCCAATATTGGAATGATTTTATTTCCTAAAATTTTCTGTGCTAAATTAGACTTAATAGCCGCAAAGCCATAAAACAAGCAACCCACAACTACCGCAACAAAAACAATGACAAGTGACTGTAAACTGCTTGCAGGACTTAAGAACAACTCCAGTCCTTTTTCTACTGCCAAAACCAGAAAAAACATGATAACTGAAAATGCAGTAATGCCAATAAAACGTCGTCTTGTACGATCCTGATTGAAATTGTAATTAATCTTAAGGTGTTCTATCGCCATAAAGATAATGACAAGCATTCCTAAATTAGTGGCAATCAATGGACCAAATATTTTAAAGACATAAATCATGGGGTATTGCATTAAAATCTTAATGATTAACCCTAATACTAAATATTTAATTGCAAGTCCATTTTCCGATAGGCCCTGTAAAATAGCCATTAATACCGTAAACAAGCCCAAACTAATAGCTGTAAAGGAAGAAAGGTATAGTACATTTGAACCCAGTTTGTCATAACCGTAAAAGATGGTATAGATAGGTGTAGAAATCGCAGCCATGCCAAAAGAAGCGGGAATCATGACAAATAAAAATAAATCTAAAGTATTACCAATTTGGTCAGAAATTGCACGAAAATCATGCTTAGTGTGAGCTGCAGACAACAGCGGAATTGTCGTCACAGCCATAGCACTTGCTAAAGACACAATGATCATTATCAACTTATTGGCATTAAGCGCAAATAACGCATACCAAGTTTCAATTGTATTATTAGTTGCGCTAACCAAACTGGAGATAATTGGATGAAAGCTATATTGGTCTACCAGATAAAAAAGTTGAATACCTGCATCAATAATTATAAAAGGAATTGCCTGGGCAATAATTTCAGCAAAAAGAGCAGAAGTTGAAACCTGTATTTCATTATTGGAATTTTCAACTAACTCGTTAAGTTTATTACGTCTAGACAGCAAAAACCACGTTAAAATAGCTATGCCAAAAACTGCTCCAATCGCAGCAGCCAAATTTGATTGCACCACCGCATCAACAAAATTACCATGCTGTACTTGCATAATAATATAAGCAGTTAACAGCATCCAAATTACTCGTGCTAATTGTTCTACAAACTGGGACATTGCTGACGGCATCATGTCTTCGTAGCCTTGAAAATAGCCCCTCATAATACTTAATACAGGAATAATTAAGATGGCGTAAGACAGGCTTCTCATTACCCTTACTTGTCTTGGATCAATTTGTGAACCATTAGAAGCTAAAAAAGGTGAAGCAAAATACATCACTGCAGCAGAAATAATTCCCAGAAATACCATTAAGATTAAGCCGCGATGAAAAAGCTTACGTCCAACTCCGTACTCATTAAGCGCATTATACTTAGCCACCTGTTTAGCAACAGCACCTGGAATGCCCGCAGTGGATATTAAAATAAAAATACTATAAATGTTATAACTTCTGGCAGTTAAGGCATTGGCAATATTACCATAGGGCGACATCCAATAAAACCATGGAATAATATAGAGAGCACCCAAAATACGTGAGGTAATAGAGCCGAATGTCATCCACGCACTGCCCTTAATAAAGGTATTTTGTGTATTTTGTTCAGATAAATTATTTTCTTTCATTAAAGTTCCCTAAATCTAGTCTACTAACTATATTATTGTGAATGAAAATGGGCAATTAACAACAAATATACTTTGCACTTTAGGAAAAATTAACTTTATTTAGCCACAATATTGACAATCTTATTTGGTACGACGATGACTTTTTTAATATCTTTGCCTTCTAAAAATTTCTGGACGTGAGGCAATGCTAATGCTTGTTTTTTAGCTTGATCTTTATCCATGTCAACAGTCGCCTTAAAATTGCCACGCAGCTTGCCATTTACTTGCACCATAATTTCGACTGTTGATTCAACCAGTTTTGCTGAATCATAGGTTGGCCATTTTGCAAAAGTTACGGATTGCGCATGACCAAAGATTTGCCAGATTTCTTCCATCATGTGAGGAGCGATTGGGGCTAAAAGCGTAATGAAACCTTCCGCATATTTTCTTGGAATCGTTTTTGCTTTTTGCGCAGCATTAACAAAGACCATTAATTGAGAAATTGCAGTATTGAAATGTAAGTCATCAAAATCTTCAGTTACTTTTTTAACAGTTTCGTTATAAATTTTATCTAAAGTGCCATCGTTTTCAGCCACAATATTTTCTTGTGGTATGGCTTTAAGATCCAAATCATTAACAAACAGACGCCAAACTCTGTCTAAGAACTTTTTGGTTGAAGCAGGACCATTATCATCCCAGTCAATAGATGCATCAAGAGGTCCCATGAACATTTCATACATTCTAAGACTGTCTGCACCATATTCATCAATCACATCATCAGGATTAACTACGTTACCTTTTGATTTGGACATTTTATCATGATCTTTCAGGATTAATCCTTGATTGAATAGTCTTTGGAATGGTTCTTCATTAGGAATAACACCTAAATCATATAGAACCATATTCCAAAATCTGGCATAAAGCAGGTGCCGGACAGCATGTTCTGCGCCACCAATATAAAGGTCAACTGGCATCCATTTCTTTAGCATTTCGTAATCAGCCAACTTATTGTCATTATGCGGATCAACAAAGCGTAAGAAATACCATGATGAACCTGCCCAGTTAGGCATGGTATTAGTTTCTCTCTTACCTTTCCGACCGTTTTTGTCAACTACATTTACCCAGTCCTGCAAGTTTACCAATGGACTTTCAGGTGTACCTGACGGCTTAATGTCAGTAGCATGAGGTAAAACGAGCGGTAATTCATCTTCTGGGACCAATGTAGTTTCTCCATCTTCCCAGTGAATTACTGGAATTGGTTCACCCCAATAACGCTGACGACTAAATTCCCAGTCTCGTAACTTGTAATTAACCTTTTTCTCTCCAGCGTGGTGTTCAGTAAGCCACCCAACGATTTTATCCTTTGCTTCAGCATTATTGAGCCCATTTAAAAACTCTGAATCTATGTGTGGGCCGTCACCAGTATATGCTTCTTGTGCAACATCTCCGCCCTTAATAACTGGTTTAATAGGCAAATTGAATTTCCGAGCGAACTCATAATCACGCGTATCATGGGCCGGTACAGCCATTACGGCACCAGTACCATAGCTAGCAAGAACATAATCAGCAATCCAAATTGGAATTTCTTTGTTGTTTACGGGGTTAATGGCGTAAGCGCCAGTAAAAACTCCAGTTTTGGTTTTATTTAAATCTGTTCTTTCAAGGTCGGACTTAGATTCAATTTGCTTAATATAAGCGTTAACTTCATCTTTTTGACCAGCGGTCATAATTTTTTGAACTAATTTATTTTCAGGAGCTAAAACAGCATAGGTTGCGCCAAATAAAGTATCTGGTCGGGTACTAAAGACATCAAAAGTCTCATTAGAGTTTTTGACCTTAAAAGTAATTTGGGCACCTACTGACCGCCCAATCCAGTTACGTTGCATTTCTTTAATATTTTCTGGCCAGTCAAGATTATCCAAACCGGCAAGAAGACGATCTGCATATTTAGTTATTCTCAGCATCCATTGCTTCATATTGCGCCGATAGATAGGATAACCACCGCGTTCAGTCTTACCATCAACAATATCTTCGTTAGCAACAACTGTACCTAAATCAGGTGACCAGTTAACCGGTGCTTCCGCTTCATAGGCCAAACCATTTTTATACATTTGTTCAAATGTCCACTGCGTCCACTTGTAGTATTTAGGATCACAGGTTGCAAGTTCCCTGTTCCAGTCATATGAGAATCCCAGAGTATTAAGCTGCCGTTTGAAATTGGCAATATTTTCAGTAGTAACAACTGCCGGATCTTGTCCAGTTTGGAGAGCATACTGTTCAGTCGGAAGGCCAAAAGCATCCCAACCCATTGGGTGCAGTACATTATAGCCTTGGCTACGTTTCATCCTTGCAATGATATCTGTTGCTGTGTACCCTTCGGGGTGTCCTACGTGAAGTCCCTTACCAGATGGAAAAGGAAACATATCTAAAACATAAAAATTCTTCTTTTTGGGATCGTTACCTGTTTTAAAAGTTTGATTTTTTTCCCAGTAATCCTGCCATTTTTTTTCAACAACTTTGTGATTGTACATATTTTTACCTCATAAAAAAAGTCCTATGAAATTCTTTCATAGGACGAATAATCGCGGTACCACCTAAGTTCCACGCCGAAAGCGTGACACTTCTTGCCCCTTAACGCGGATAGCAAACGTTAGAATTGTTCCAGGCTCAGTTCACAATCTTTTTTCTAGTCTTGCACCAACCGACTTTTCTCTATAGAAAAATAAAACTGCTACTAGTTCCTGATCTTTATTTTTTGACCAATAATGATTATAATTTACCACAAATGCAAAAAAAAACAAGGGGAGAAAATTTTTGAACAAAACGATACAAACAAAGAGAGACACGATAATACCTGCGACCATATTTTTGATTTTGTACGCTATCTGGGCAATTTTAGTTGCTTCTGAAAATCAATTTATTCACAATTTTGACCAATCAATGATTAATATTATCTGCAACAATAATCCTATTATAATCAAATTTGCGACAACTTTTACTAATTTAGGCAATACTAATGTTATCCTAATTGAGACTATAATTCTGGTAATTATTTTAGCTCTTTGCAAAAAATTCGCGTGTGCTGTTTTTACTGCAGGAACTATGATAGGTGCTAATGGCTATAATTGGATCATCAAGCATGCAATTGCAAGGCACAGACCACTTACTGAACATCTTGTTGCAGCTCATGGTTACAGTTTTCCCTCAGGTCACTCTGTTGGCAGTGCTACTTTATTTGGAATTTTAATTGTTCTAACAATTTTATTAATCAAAAATAAAGCTGCTAAAACAGTATTATGTCTTGTTTGGGCTTGCTTTCCAATATTAATTGGTTACACCAGAATTTTCAGTCATGTCCATTATCCATCTGACGTAATTGGGGGTTTTCTAGAGGGAATCGCATTTCTCTTAATTGGATACTCCTTTCTTTACCATTATTATTTAGAAAGTCAAAGAGCACAAAGCAATTTATACTAAGTAAAAGCTAAGTAAAAGGATTCAAACTGATTTAAAGTTTTGAATCCTTTTTTTGATATCAAAATCATTCTAATCCAGCGCTAACCGCTCAATGACCTTTTTATAAGCGGGATATTGTTTGAGTAAATCTCCCTTTTTAAGCAGTTCAAAGTCGTGATAATCAAATCCTGGCGAAACTACACAGCTTACTAAACAAAAACTATCTGGTTTTACAACTTCCGAAGCAAAAATGGTATTCTTCGGAACTCTGAATTGCATTCTTTCACCAGCAGAAACATTTTTACCCAATTTAACGGCTGAATATTTACCTTCTGGAGTAATACAGTGAATAGTAATCGCTTCACCGTCATGGTAATACCACATTTCATCATGATTCAAACGGTGAAAGTGAGAACAACTTGTGTCATCAAGCAAAAAATAGATGGAAGTATAATAAAAGCGCTCTGCTTTACTATCTTCATCATAAAACTGCTTATCACTGGCATAAACTTGCCTGAACCAACCCCCTTCTTGATGCGGTTCAAGATTTAATGCTTTGATATAATCGTCACGTTTCATTTTTTCTCCTTAACAAAAATACAAATTATATATACAAATTTAACGCATTTTTGCTTTAAAGTCAGCTAGTAATTTTTTAGATAGAAGTTAAGAACTTATAGAAATTTAAGTTTGATTGATTAAATTAATCTTACAATAGCAAATATTATATGAACTTTTTATTGCAAAAAAAGAAATAATATTATATCATCAAGTAATTAAATGTTGACACTTAAAAGGTACCGTGTTAGTGCCGTGACATTAATTTTAATATTGAAGTCATAAAAACTGCTAGATCAATAATTTTAATCTAGCAGTTTTTTTAAACCTAGATTAAGAGGTGACCAAAAATGCCGTACATGAAGTTAAAAGTTAAGCAAATGCTCAAAAGTAAATTTACCTGGATCAGTCTGATAGCTATTCTAGTAGGTTGCCTCTCTTTTTGGACAAAGAATTATTATGCTAGCAAGTCTGACAGTATGGAACTTAGTACTGCAAAAGCTAATGTAGCTATGCAAAAGAAAAACGTCATATATTTTCAAAAAGAACTCAAACAGAAAAAATTAGATGAGGACAATAAGAAGCAAATAAGAAAAAGTCTAAAGGGTTCCCAATCAGATATAGCTGAAAAACAAAAACTCATTAAGGCCCTCCAGTCCAAAGATTGGCAAAAAGCCTATCCGATCATGATTAAAGAAGCCAAATTTTGGCTTGCTGATGCTAAGAAAAATGGCTCGAATAGTGAAGCCGTTGCTATAAGTAAACGTGATTTATTGGAACTGCAAACATTAGCTAAACAACATTTACCAAAAGAACAGACTATTAATCCAGTAAAAGGCGGTTTTTTTCTTATTTTTGTTATGGAACAATTCTTACCTATACTTGTAGTCCTAGCCGTTATTTTTGTTCTGGTAAAAATATTTGCAAGTGATTACTTTGACCGTATGAGGTTAGGCAACTTATTACCGCAAAACAGATTGGTATTAAGCGAATTTTCTACTGGTTCTTTAATGGGTTTCTGTTATTTTCTCGTTACCTTCTTGTTGATTTTTTTGATACCTAGTCTTTTTGCCGGAACTGGCAATTTTAACTATCCAATTGCGGGCATGAACCCTGTGACTAAAGAATATATTTTTATTCCAATGCATCAACTCTTGTTGCCAATTTTAATGTTAGAATTGTTAAGTTTTATCTTTATCTCAGGCATGGTGTTATTTTTCGTTCAGTTTTTTAAGAATCCTATTATTGCGTTACTTTTTTCTGTACTGGTATTGGTTGGAGGTATGGTTATCCCACAATACATAGTAGCTGAACGGAGTTTTGCTCAGTTCATTCCGATGAGCTACTTCTTTGCTTTACAACCAGTGAATGGCATGTTTGGTATCAGTAATTCCTATGTCATCGCAGATGAAACGAAATTGGTAACTTATCCGCAAGTAAATTTTACTAACGGTGTAATTGTTTTACTAGTAGGAATATTAATTCTTTTGCTTCTAAATTACTTTGTCGCCGAAAAAGCACAAAAAGGAATAAAAACAAGTTAACTTTATCAATATTATCTTAAAACGTCTAAACTATCTTTTTAATTTTTATATAAAAAGGTGAGAAAAATGCCATATTTTAAGTTAAAAATCAAACAGGTGCTCAAAAGTAAATTTACCTGGATTAGCCTTTTAGCCATTTTACTCGGATGTTTTTATTTTTGGATAAAAAACTACAATTCGCGCTACATTAATCCGCGCATAATAGAAGCTAAAGAAAATATAGCTCTGGAAGAGAAAAATGTCAGGTATTATCAAAAACAGTTACAAAAATCAAATTTGACCAAAACAACCCGCCGCAAAATTGAACTGGATCTGGCTGAAAATAATTCTTCTATGAAAGAATTTAAGACACTAATTAAAGCAATTCAAACGAATAAGTGGCAGCAGGCTTATCAAATCATAATAAAGCAAGAAAAATACAATCTTGCTGATGCAAAACGTAATAATGTCAGTAAAGATAATATACTGGCAATTAAAAGTAATATTCAAAAATTACAGTATCTGAAACGAAATAACTTACCAGAAGAAAATGAACATTATTCTGTTAAGGGCGGCTTTTTTATATTAGAAATGATGCAGGAAGTCTTACCCCCTATAGCAGTTTTAGCCATAATTTTTATTCTGATCAAGTTATATTCGTCCGGTTTTTATGAGCGGATGCGTCTAGCAAATCTTTTACCGCAAAAAAATCATTTGCTGATTGAATTTGGCACTGGTTCATTAATTGGATTCGGTTATTTCTTAGCAGCATTTCTATTACTTTTTATTATTCCGAGTATATTTTTCGGGACTGGTAACTTTAAATATCCGATGATGGGTATAGATGCAGTAGCTAAACGGAATGTCTTCATTCCAATGAATCGTCTATTTTGCCCTACTTTAATTTTAGAATTATTTAGCTTTATGTTCATTGCAAGTGTGGTTTTGCTTTTCGTACAAGTATTTAAAAACCGTCTGTTGGCATTATTCATTTCCGTTCTAATATTAGTTGGCGGTATGGTTCTTCCACAATACGTGTTAGCAGCACGAAATTTTGCTCAATTTATTCCTATGAGCTACTTTTTCTCCTTACAACCAGTCGATGGTATGTTTGGCATCAGTAATGCTTATGTCTTTGCAGATGAAACCAAATTAGTCACTTACCCGCAAGTTAATTTCACCAATGGCATCCTAGTTTTAGCCCTAGGAATTATTATTCTGTTATTTTTAAACTACTTTATCGCACAGAAAGCCCAGAAAGGGAGGAAAACAAGATGATTGAAATTAAAGATCTAAGCCTTACATTACGTGAACCCATACTCAAAAATGCCAATTTTAACTTTCAAAATGGCAAAATATACATGCTTCATGCACTTAATGGCACTGGTAAAACCAGCGTCCTCAGAACTATGGTTAGCTTACTGGCGCCAAGTTCAGGCCAAGTCTTGTTTGACGGCAAGCCTTTTGCTAACGTCAAGAGCCAGGTTTTTTACCTCGAAACTTCTGACTGGTTTGACAAAAATCTTTCGGGGTTCGATTATATGCAATTTGTTAAAAACGAGTGGCATTCAAACCAGGATCTACAAGATATCATAAACCGCTGGGAAATGAATAATTATGTAAAAACTGCAATTAGAAAGTATTCATTAGGGATGAAGCAAAAATTGGTAGTTGCCCTTTACGAGTTAAGTGATGCCCAGTACTTACTAATGGATGAAATTAATAATGGCCTGGACAGTGATAGCCGGCAAACTCTTTATCAGGAATTGGCTAATTTAGCAAAGCAAAACAAGCTTATTATTATGGCTTCTCATTATCAAGATGAAGTAGCAGGAATTGTTGATGATACTTTGACATTAAAGCACCACCAATTAGTTCGAGGATAGAGCTATGGCCTATTTCGAATTACAATTTAAAAAAGTATTTAAAAATACTTTGACATGGCTAATTTTAAGTATAGTGCTAATATGTGCAGGGTTTATTCTAGGCTATAATGCTTTAAAAGGTGATCAAACTACAATCCGTTACCAAATAAACCAAGATTTAAGCAAGCAGAAACAGTCCCAAGCTAATTTGCCCACGATTAAAAATCAAAATAGAAATGAGCGGCAGATATTAAAAGCCCTAGATAATGAAAATTGGGATCATGCATATGAACTGATGATTCGTCAAAATAACAGGCAAGCAGCGCAAGTCAAAATCGGAGGAGCTGATCTCAGACAAGAAATTAAGCAGAAAAATGCCCGTTTGCATGCTCTAAAGCAAGCAAATTTACCAGAACAAAATGAGCAGTATCCTAAACAGGGTTGGTTATTCCTATTTAAACTTTCAGAAGGATTTTTGCCTGCAATGATCGTCATCATGCTTTGTTTTATTTTAAGTAATATATTCGCATCAAAGTATGTTGATCATTTAAATCGTACCGTATTGTTGCCAAATAAGCACAGTGTAACTCTAGATATCATTTTAGGATTACTAATTGCTTTTTTACTAACTCTTTTCATCTGTCTTTTAATCTGGGGACTTTGCAGTCTGCTTTTTGGTAGTGGCTCACTCACTTATCCAATTCAAGGAGTTATTTTGCCAGGAATGCTTAAAAATACTTATCAACCACTTTCTGTTTGGCTAAAGCCAGCGCTTATTTTATCTATCTTGGCATGCATTTTCATCGTGCTTTTATTACTTCTTTTAGCTCAAATTACCCGTAATCAATTAAGTTGTCTTTTCTTAGCACTATTCATACTGTTAGGTGGTGCAATTTTACCATTTATTTTACAATCAACCTCTGGTGTTGGGGGAATGACTAAAACCGCAGTTGTGCAATACATACCAATGACTTATCTGCTTTCAACTCAGGTGGCAACTGGAAACTTAGCAACCAAATTTAAAAACCCACAGCTTAATTTTATTTTTGGCTATAGAATTCTTATAGTCTCAATTGTCATGCTCACCATCCTCAATTTTTCATGGCCATGGCTTTCAAGGCAGATGAAGAAATTAGGTAAAAATAGTCAAATAAGTTAAAAATAAAGGAGTCTGGGAGAAATATTTTTCCCGGGCTCTTCTGCTTTTTACTCTAAATAAATTTGTCTCATTTTAGTTTTAAAATCAAGCGGCAGATCCAACCCTTTAATCAAATAATTGTCAAAATCACCATAATTTTGCTTAATAGCCTTAAAATATCTTTCTAAATAGGATTTTTGCACAGTTAAAGCTACAGCTACATCTTGTAATTGGGAACTGGATAATTGGTCTCTTAAGTAATCCAAAATCGCTTGATTTTCTTGTTTTCTAGCCTTAATTGTTTTTAAGTAATCAGCAAAAATTTGGTCATCACTCACGCCCAAGCTTTTCAAAATCAAAGCCGCTGCCACACCCGTACGATCTTTACCGGCAAAACAGTGAAAGGCAGTCGGCACCGGATCATTTATTAGTGTCAGCAAAAACTGGTGATAGCCTTTTTGTGCTGAATTTTGGAGTGCTAATTCTTCATAGGTGGTAAGCATATCCTCTTCAGCTTGATTGTTAGCAGAAATAATTTCATCTACACTTGCCTGATTAACTTGAGCGTCTTTTAAAACATCAATTACAACATAATCTAATCCTGGCCACAAGTAATCCGGATATTGTTTTCTTTCTTCCTCACCCCTAAAATCAAAAACTCTCCTAATTTGATATTTATTCTGAACCTGTTCTTTTTGGTAGGCGGTTAGATTATATAGCTGGCCACACCTAAATAAAAGTCCATCTTTGACCTTTCTTCCGTCAGCGCCAACATTTCCACCTAAGGAACGCCAATTTGTAATTTCCCTTACCATTTTTACTGCTCCCGTTAAATTTTATTTTTAATAGTATTAATTATAATTTTTAAGAAAAGATATTTCTACTGCGGAAGATATTTTTAAGCAAAAAACCGCTGGACAATTCTTCCAGCGGTATTATTTAAATTTTGTATTATTAATTATTACTATCTGCTTTTTGATAAATACAGTTAAAAATAACGGAGATAATAATTGCAGCAAGTGAAACGCAGTAAACACCTTTTAAGGCGCTAAACAACACTTGTCTTAATTGAGGTACTAAGTTTGCAGCCAGTT
This sequence comes from Lactobacillus sp. ESL0259, assembly GCF_003693045.1. NCBI lineage: Bacteria > Bacillati > Bacillota > Bacilli > Lactobacillales > Lactobacillaceae > Lactobacillus > Lactobacillus sp. ESL0259. Next base: position 26,603 of record NZ_REHP01000008.1, read on the forward strand.
CTTGCGCCTTAGCTGACGAAACAATTTTATTCATCATACCTTGTGTCAAGTTGGGATGTTTAGCAAGTTGGTTCGCCACAATGGTATTAAAAGTAATACCAAAAATTGAAACCATCATGGTTTGACCTAAATATCTCATTAAGGTGTTAAAAGAAGTGGCTACACCAATATTTTCTTTAGAAACTAAAACTTGTGAGCGCACCTGTGAAGCAGTTAAAACTCCGCCGAAGGAAAAGCCATTTAAGGTAGCAATCACACAGAATACCCAAAAAGGAGTATGAATAGGGACAATTAGCAACATACAATCTGCCACTAACAACACTGCTAATAAGCCAAAGAAAGTTTTCTTAACACCCCAACGGCTTAACATACCGCCAATTAAAAATGATCCTACGACCCACATTACAGAGCTTGGGGTCACCGCAAAACCGGCAATTGTAGCAGATGTACCATTAATGCCCTGCATCCAAGTTGGAATATAAAATTCGAAGCCAATAACTACGCCGGCGACTAACAGCGTAATCATATTTACAGCTAGGAACTCTCTGCCCTTTAGCATTGATAGTGGCATTATTGGGTCTTCTGCGCGTTTTTCTTCATGATAGAAGATAACAGCACTGATAACGATTAAAGCGACTAGAGCGGCAAAAACAAGCGGTTTGATTGTTCCCAAATCTTGCAATGTGAACATCAAAGTCAAAAGTAAAACTATTAACCAAAATGTTCCCTTAATATCAAGTTTTGATTTTTTCTTATTTTTAGGTTCCTTTAGGAAAAAGATAATTAATAGTAATGCAATGATCCCTATTGGCACATTAATATAAAAAACCCAGTGCCATGAAAGGTTTTGCACAATAAAGCCACCTAGTAATGGGGCAATGACTGAAGCCACGCCCCAAAATCCTGAATTGAGGCCTAACATTTTTGTCCTTTTTTCAATACTGTATAAATCAGCAATGATTGTCATAGCGACCGGCTGAACTGCTCCGGAACCCAATCCTTGAATAACACGGAATAAAATCAGTTCAACCATATTTTGAGCTTGGCCACAAAGTGCAGACCCAATAACAAATAACGCTATTCCAAACAAAAAAATTGGTTTACGTCCAATACTGTCTGCTAATTTGCCATATAAAGGAGTTGATACAGCGGTCATAAACAAAAATATTGAAACAACCCAATTCATAATTTCCAACCCATTTAGATCAGAAACAATTGTCGGCATTGCAGTAGAAACGATCGTACCTTCAATAGCAGTCATAAATGTGGTCATAAAAATCGCAATCATTACTACTCGTACATTTGTTTTCTTCAAAATTACAACTCCCTTACTTATGAAAAAAATTACTTATTTTCGTTAACAAAGTCTAACAATTCTTGAACTTTATCGGTCTTTTCCCATGGTAAATCTATATCTGTCCGGCCAAAATGACCATAAGCTGCCGTTTGCTCGTAAATCGGGCGTCTAAGATTCAGCATTTTTATAATACCGGCTGGACGTAAATCAAAAACTTTACGGACAGCTTTGGTCAATAAGTCATCGCTAACTTTTCCAGTTCCTGCCGTATCGATCATAACTGAAACAGGATGAGCGACACCAATTGCATAAGCCAATTGAACTTCACAACGCTCAGCTAGGCCTGCAGCAACTATATTCTTGGCTACATATCTTGCCGCATAGCTGGCACTACGATCAACTTTTGTTGGATCTTTGCCTGAAAATGCACCGCCACCGTGACGAGCATAGCCGCCGTAAGTATCAACAATAATTTTGCGGCCAGTTAAACCTGAATCACCTTTCGGTCCGCCAATAACAAAGCGACCCGACGGATTAATCAAAAACTTGGTCTTTTCGTCCAGGTACTTCTCAGGTATTACTTTTTTTATCACCAGATCAATCATAGCCTGACGAATTTCCTTGTTAGAAACTTTATCATCGGTTTGAGTAGAAATAACCACAGTATCAACCCGTTTAGGCTTCTGCTTTTCATCATATTCAACCGTTACCTGAGCCTTAGCATCAGGCCTAAGCCATGTTAAAGTACCATCTTTACGGAGTTTTGCAACTTGCCGCATTAAGCGGTGAGCCAGTGAAATTGGTAAAGGCATTAATTCAGGCGTTTCGTTGATTGCAAAGCCGAACATCAAACCTTGATCACCTGCACCAATTTGATCTAGCTGATCATTATCAGATTGATTTTCACGTGTTTCAAGTGAATGGTCAACACCTTGAGCTATATCCGGTGATTGTTCATCAATATCAATTAAAACGGCGCAATTATTGCCATCAAAACCGAGCTCAGGTTTATCATAACCAATTCTCAAAACAGTCTTGCGAACAATGCTTTGAATGTCAACATATGCAGTTGTAGAAATTTCGCCAAAAACATAGACAATTCCAGTATTGACAATAGTCTCGCAAGCAACATGAGCTTGCGGATCCTTGGCAATAATAGCATCCAAAATTGCATCTGAAATCTGATCAGCAACTTTATCTGGATGACCTTCAGAAACTGATTCTGAAGTAAATAAACGTTTTTCCATAATAGTCCCCCTATAGACAATAGCTATTCGGTTACAAGGCATCTCCATTACAGGATCCTCTCAGGACTTGAACCGATTTTTTTACTTTTCGTTCTATATTTTTATATATTATATTGATAATAAAAAAGGCTACCGCAGGTTCGGTAGCCATAGAACGATGGAGGATACAGGGCTCGAACCTGTGACCTCCTGCTTGTAAGGCAGATGCTCTCCCAGCTGAGCTAATCCTCCAAAGTGACCCGTACGGGATTTGAACCCATGTTACCGCCGTGAAAGGGCGATGTCTTAACCACTTGACCAACGGGTCATTGTTCTGAATCAAAGCACATTCAATAGTATACCTATTCTGAAAGAAAATGCAAGGATTCTATTCATTAATTAAATCAATAAATAATGGCGGTGCGAACTTCCCTTCACACCACCATTATTATGGAGGATACAGGGCTCGAACCTGTGACCTCCTGCTTGTAAGGCAGATGCTCTCCCAGCTGAGCTAATCCTCCATTTTGTTGTTGTCTCTCGACCACTTCTAATAATTTAGCATAAGTTTCTTTTTATGTCTACACTTTTTTGGAAATTTTTGATCGAATTGGTTGTTAGGTATTATTTTTAGGGTTATAAAGCTATATACGGTTTACTCAAAATATTTTTATTGTATCTGAATCGATTATTATATATTTATTCTATTCCGGCTCTGCGCTTACTACATCTGAAATCCATATATCTTGAGGATTACCACCTGCAGCCATAAAAATAAGTTCAGGCTGGTCATCGTCTTCGTTCTCGATTTCTTCAACAAAATAGTATTCTAATTTTACAAAGCTTTCTTGATCATCCTGATATCTCTCCTATTTTTAATTACAGCTTTTTATATATTTTTAAAATTACATAGTTATTGTGAACTTTAACAGACCTGAACTTACTTTCTAACCATAATATCATCTTCATAAATTTACTTTTCTCATATTTAAGTCCTTTTTCCTTCCGATAATTATGTTAACAATGTTTAACTGTTCATTAAATTTAATCACAGATTTTTATTCAACATTTGGAATTGGTCTACGTTGAATTTCATTTCACTAGCCTTCTTACAAGCATTGGTATAGGATAAGGAATTTTTGTAAAACTTTTATTTGACAAATACTTGATAGAAATATCACAATCATTTCTGACACATCCTTTTTAAATAAAGCCTTTTTGTCTTAAAATTTTAATCACTATAACACTTTGCCATATTTTTCCTTCTTATTAATCTACAAATTAATCTACAAAATATGGTATAACTAAAAGTAGTTAAATCATACATAAGATATAAGTGATAAAAAGACTACAACAAGAGCGATTAAACATTTAATTCAATCTACAAATTTTCTGAATCACAAGATCAATTGCTCCAATTTTTAGTATTGTAAGATACATAACTAAAAATTATAGATGTGAAGATAATAAAAGAAAGATTTAAAGTTATTTATTATTTTAGCCTTAAACTATTCAAGTAGTTAAGCTACAAATCTATATTTCAATAAATCCTTTTTACTTATTTCACCTCAGAACATATTTATTATTGCCTGTTTGTGCTGTTACATTATAAATATCTGCGATTGGTATTAAGTTGATTTTCACCCATTAATTTATCCAATTCAAGTTTTATCAAATTCCTATTATCTAGTTTGATTTTATATTCTTTTTTATTTATTTTGAAAGCTTTTCACTTTATTCGTGAGCGTATTGCCACTGTATCTCCTGATTTTTTAACAAATAAACTGAATCAAAACATTTTTAAATTTTTTTGTTTTGTCAAAAAGAAATCGCATAATAATGCAACAATCTTCTGACGATAGGAATACGTGAAGAAGACGCATATTATCTGAGGTTATTTAAGACAACTTTGAAAATCAATTAATTATTTAGGATAAAACAGTTGTTTTATAAGGTAAAGATATATTTCTCTACTGAATGCTTATTAATATGGTTACATAAAAATTGTAATAACTTGCTTTTTTAGAAATCAATTTAAATACTACAAATAGTTACAATGGAGAATTTATGAATTTTAAAAAAATTTTATTTAGTTTAAAATCAAAAAAAACTAAACAACATGAAAATAAAAATGAAACTACTTTTTCTAAGATGGATAATAATTCTTCAAATAAAGTTAGTTACATTGACGAGCTCAAAGATAAATATCGAAAAAACAATTATAATAATATTCCTCTTTATTTTTATAGAGAATATGGAATTAATGCTAATGAAAGCATTAAAAAACTCCAAAATTACAGATTATTGTCCACTGAAAAGAGACTAACTTCAGATGGAAAACGACTCCTAAAAATTAAGCAAAAACTTATTTATAACCATAAAAGTGATAAAACATGGTCGGGAATCGGACCGGTTAAGTATCATTATGACAAAGTAAAAGAAGCTGAAGAACAGGAAAATTTAAATTATATTGAATATTTAGATGAGAAAATAAAACAGTATTTTTTTCTAGCTACACTTGATATCAAAACTTGTTCAATATGTGGCAACTTAGATGGGAAAATATTTGATATTAAAGATAAAAAGACAGGTATTAACTATCCATTAATACATCCTGGTTGTAGATGTACAACTACTCCGTATTTCCATAATATGCCAACAAATACTACTCGATGGGCTCGTAATCCAATAACGGGAAAAGGAGAATACATCAATAATATTAATTTTAACGAATGGAAAAAAATATATTTTTAAAAGGATAAAAACTACTAGATTTTATAGCATAGAAATTAGTAATATCTTAGTAATACCTAGGTGACAACTATATTATTGTTTTAAACCTTAAGTTTTCCATATTAAACTTCTTTTCCTTAAGCATCTTTATTGACCTTTCAACGTAAATTGGAATCTTTTTCTATTAAAATTGCAGGTAAGTATGCATTCAAGATTGCTAACTTTCTTAAGTGTAACTATCTTGGTCTTCATTACTTGATTAAATTTTTGATATAAAAGAGTACCAAGCTTTACAAATCCGGCAGCCTTCTCAAGCAATTGTACAATTGACGTTTTCAATTTTTCCCTTTCTATTTAAATAATTTGTTTCATTTTCACGACTATTGCACTTGACTGGTAAATTAGCAACTAGATTTTGTCCAACAAACCAGAGACATTAAACCTAAGGTCATTAAATCGGGAGAAAATAATGGGAAAAAACAGTAAAGATAATAAGGAAATAATATATTTAGATACAATTGAGCTTTACTCATCTTTAGCACAAATTGATCATGGACTTATTGAGTCTATTCAGTCTGGCAAGAAAAACAGCAAAGAGGCAGGTAGCTCTACGAAGAAATCGGGTGAAACAGATGCTGGTCTTTTCAAATTAATTCAAGGAAGTCTTCAATTAGCAACAACAAATACTCATAGTAACTTATCTTCTGAACAAGAATTAGTAAACATTACTTTTAATGATTATCAATTAAATAGGCTACTTAACAAATTAGGTGTGGGTAAGCTTAACAACAATTCCAAACAAGGCGATCTAACGATAAAGAACGGTGAATTTGAAATATATGATTTTTCATCATTAGCTAACTTGAGTAATGAAACTTTTGAAAACTTCATCAACTTAATAATGGAGTCTGCTGATAGTAATAATGAAGAGTCTAATGACTTTAAAAAGGGATTGGATATAATCAAAAAATATGGCCAGGTCATGACGGATCTATTACCAGAAACAGTTTTGCTAAAAGTTAACAACAGTATTTCATTCTTAAAAACAAGTTGTCTAAGAATGAGCAACAGCCAACTTCAATTACTTTCTGGATCAAAACGAAAAATTCATGTTCTAGGCGTAATTGAAAATGAAGTTTCAAACGAAGATAGAAAACTAGAGTCACTATTTGAAGAAATTGGTGATAATCCAGGACTAATAACTAAATTTGTCCCTGATTTTAATGATTTCTTATTGATTCAAAGTCAAATTGCACAGAAAAAAGACAAGCTCGTTAAGCCTGTCGCTGTTTATTTTTAAATCTTATTAAACCAAGAATTGTTTTTATTTTTTAAAAATCTATATTCTTTTTCCAAGGTTTTTTCTTCTTTTTTAGTATAAATTCTATTTTTTTTGACATCAGTAGTTAAAGAGGCTATATTTTTTAATATTAAATTTTTATACTTCATTTTAACCACCTTTCATACTTAAATGTAAGTATAAAACATTTAAAGGACAAAGCAAATACTAAGAAATAGAATTATAAAAATATCACCGCTAATTCAATTAGAGAGTTAAATATGGCTCTATAATTTATCCTGTTGATGACTTATCCATGTGGTAAGCTGTTAATAGGTTTTTTATTGCATAAAAAAGGAGAACATCTTCCTCTTGCTTCTTGTAATAAAATATTAACTTCACCCAATATTTTATAGAAGGTTTGAATTATGTCCTCTTTTAATAATTATATTAAATTTGCTCTTGATATTAAAGATCAAAACATTGTTTTTGAAGATTATTTCTTCCGTTTGGCTAACGGCTATAAGCAGAAGGTTTACCAAGCTGTCTTATTGCAGCCCAGTTGTCCCTTTTGTGGCTCACAGGAGCTGCGACACAATGGCCGTTTGAAAACCGAAATCCGCTATCCTGCTGCCAATGCCAGTCAGCCAGTCATTATTTATTAGACTTTTTAAGCAGAGAGTCTGGTGTCGCACCTGCAATAAACGCTCAATGGCTCAATCTGACCTGGTAGGCAAATACTGCTGTATTTCCCAGCATTCTAAGCTCAAAATTCTCAGTGCTTTAACAGAAGACCGCTCAATGACCAGCATTGCCCGGGAAAACAATGTCTCTGTCAATACGGTGCAAAGAGTGCTGGGCTCTTGCTCGCATCAGTTTAGTAGCAGCTATGATTATTTGCCGGAGCATCTGGCCTTCGACGAGTTTAAAGGCGTTGACCGCACCTTGCATTTTATTTGTCTTGATGCCGACAAACACGAGGTGGTTCAGATTCTCCGAACACGCTATAAAAAAGCAATTATAGCCTACTTCAAAAAGTTTTCGCCAGCGGCTTTGCAAGGCGTCAAAACAGTTTCTCTGGACCTGAATTTTTACTATCAAGACATTGTGCGAGCAAGCTTCCCCAACGCTGAGCTTGTGATTGATCGCTTTCACATGGTACAAATGCATACACGCACCTTCAACTCTCTGCACGTGCAGGTCATGAAGAAATTCAAAAAGACTAGCAGAGAATACCAACTGCTTAAAGCACCCTGGAAACTGTATCTCAAGCAGTACCAGGAACTCGACAAAATTCATCCGCATTACAATTGGCACTACAAAGACAATCTGACACAAGAGCAGGTAGTCAACGAAGGCATCGCCTGCAGCACGGAGCTCACTGATGCCTACAACCTGCTGCAGGCATTTTATGATGCTTTAGCCGCCAAAGATCCACAGGCAATTAATGAAGTGATTCATGCTAAAGAAGAAGTTGGCTGGCAAATGCATCAAACCCTGTTAACTTTTAAGCATAACCTGAAAGCAGTAATTAACGGGATAACATTGAATTATTCCAACGACTGCTTAGAGGGCTGCAAGCGCAAGATTAAACTAATTGAGCGCACAGCTTTTGGCTACGCCAACTGCCACAATCTGCTAACTAGGATTAGATTAGCAGAAAGCAAGGTAAAAGAAAAAGAACGAAGCAGTTTATTAGCTGCTTGATTCTATTCATTTAAACTCTATCAACAGGACTTGCCAAAGAACCTTAAATATTTAGCTTTTTTATTTTTTATACTTTTATGCCGTGCCAATGCCGTGCGAAAGCATAATAAAAGCTTGTAACAGTTGATATTACAAGCTTCTTATTACTAATAGCGGAGTGTGAGAGATTTGAACTCTCGATACAGGATTAACCCATATACATGATTTCCAATCATGCTCCTTAAGCCACTCGGACAACACTCCAAATTAACTCCGGCTGTCAGACTCGAACTGACGACATCTTGATTAACAGTCAAGCGCTCTACCAACTGAGCTAAGCCGGAATACTAAAAAGCACGGCAGCGTCCTACCCTCGCAGGCAGTCTCCCACCAACTACTCTCGGCGTGAAGAAGCTTAACTGCTGTGTTCGGCATGGTTACAGGTGTTTCCTTCTTGCTCTTGCCACCGTACTTTTCCTTGTGAGCTTTT